>NZ_KV787878.1:126240-126340 GCF_001807145.1 Enterobacter sp. HMSC16D10 | reverse complement strand
GTCTGCTCCCTTTGGCCGCTCGGGAACCCCACCAGGGGTAATTCAAATTTTGAGGTCTTACTGAGAGATGGTGGTGGGGGAAGGATTCGAACCTTCGAAG
>NZ_KV787878.1:0-126220 GCF_001807145.1 Enterobacter sp. HMSC16D10 | reverse complement strand
CGCCGGGTGGCGGCTGCGCCTTACCCGGCCTACTAGGGCGGACTCGGTTTTTTTATGTTGGGGAAGTGATGGTGGTGGGGGAAGGATTCGAACCTTCGAAGTCGATGACGGCAGATTTACAGTCTGCTCCCTTTGGCCGCTCGGGAACCCCACCACGGGGTAATGCTTTTTTACTGGCCTGCTTCCTGCTGGAAGCGGGGCGCATCATATCAAATGAGACGCCCCTGTAAAGCTTTCCTTTAGGGAAATGAAGTTGTTTGCCTGCTTTTTATCCGTAAAGGCGCAAAGCTAATCAATTCATTTTCCGAAAGATTAAAGAATGATGGTTCTGTTGCCGTAAACGAAGACACGCTGGGCCAGTACCTGATACAGCGCGCGGCTTAACACATTCTTCTCAACGTCACGCCCTGCACGCATCATGTCCTCAGCGGTGTAAGTGTGATCCACATGAATCACGTCCTGCATGATGATGGGGCCTTCGTCCAGATTGTCATTCACGTAGTGGGCTGTCGCGCCGATGATCTTCACGCCGCGCTCGTACGCCTGGTGGTATGGACGCGCACCAATAAAGGCCGGCAGGAACGAGTGGTGGATGTTGATGATCTTGTTCGGGAAACGCGCCACGAAAGACGGCGTTAACACGCGCATGTATTTCGCCAGCACCACGTAGTCCGGGTTATGCGCTTCAATGGCCTGCGCCATCAGGTCGTCGTGTTCTTCACGCGTATGGCCTTCATGGCTAACCAGCTCGAACGGAATATCAAAGCGCTCGACCAGCGAGCGCAACGTCTCATGGTTGCCAATAACTGCCGCAATTTCGACATCCAGACCGCCGTAGTTGGCTTTCATCAGCAGGTCACCCAGGCAATGTGCTTCTTTAGTCACCAGGATCACGATGCGGCGTCGGCCCGCAGGGGTCAGCTCGCGCACGGAGCCTTCCGGAAGCGCGCTGTCCAGATCGGCCAGCAGGGTGGTGTCGTTGAAAATACCTTCCAGTTCGGTACGCATGAAGAAGCGGCCGGTACGGTGGTCAACGAACTCGTTGTTCTGCACGATATTCAGTTCATGTTTGTAGCAAATGTTGGTAATTCGTGCGATCAGCCCTTTTTGATCGGGACAGATGGTGCGCAGAACTTTACGTTGTAATGATTGCATCGCCGGGAAATCCTGTTTGTATTTGCGAAGTCTGGGTTGTCAGGCATCACTGCCCGCAACACTTTTTAAATTTTTTACCTGAACCACACGGGCAGGGATCGTTACGACCAAACTGTGGACGCGTTCCGTCAATATAATACCATTGCCCGCGTTCCTTTAAGAACCGGGAACGCTCGATAATGGCGCCAGGCTTAGCGTTCTCGGTAAAACGGGCAACAAAGCTGACGTAACCTTCATCTTCATGACTGCCTGGACAGGATTCATAGACGGTGAGGCCGAGCCACTGCGTGTTCGCAAACCCGGCTTCGATGTCCTGTTTGAAATCGGCTGCGTGGCAGGATGGATGCCAGGTTTTAATCAGGTAGTCTGCGTCTTTGATCACAAAAGCAGTGTACCGTGAACGCATAAGGTGTGACGGGTCTGGTGCAACCTGATCGCCAGAAAGATATCGCTGGCAACATAGGCTATACTCCAGAGCGCTACCACAAGGGCAGAGTTGAGACACGATTCTCTTCCTGGAACAAAAAATAAAGGCGTAAAACGCTTCGGGTAGCACTATGTTAACTGAGGCGTTGCGTTGATGCCATGTCAGGAATCCAGGGGACGTAAAACAGGACTAATGAGAAAGGTTAAAATTGGGCTGGCGCTGGGTTCAGGTGCCGCCCGGGGATGGTCACACATCGGCGTGATTAATGCCTTAAATCAGATGGGCATTACCGTCGATATTGTTGCAGGGTGCTCAATCGGATCGCTTGTCGGCTCCGCTTACGCGTGCGGGAAGCTTCCGGAGCTCGAGATGTGGGTGCGCTCCTTCAGCTACTGGGACGTGCTGCGTCTGATGGACCTCTCCTGGCAGCGTGGTGGGCTGCTGCGCGGCGAACGCGTCTTTAACCAGTTCCGCCAGGTTATGCCCCTCGAAGACTTCACTGATTGTCAGATGCCTTTCGGCGCCGTCGCGACGAACCTCAGTACAGGTCGCGAACTTTGGCTAACCGAAGGGGATATCCATCTTGCCGTGCGTGCCTCCTGCAGTATGCCGGGACTCATGGCGCCTGTCCCACACAACGGTTACTGGCTTGTCGATGGTGGCGTCGTTAACCCGGTTCCCATCTCTCTGACGCGTGCAATGGGTGCTGACATCGTGATTGCCGTCGACCTGCAGCACGACGCCCACCTGATGCAACAGGATCTCATGCCGGTCAACCTCCAGAGCGAAGATGCTGAGGGCGAGAAACTGGCCTGGCACGAGCGCCTGCGCGGAAGAATCGGGCGTATGGCCGCACGTCGTTCGGTTGCTGCGCCGACGGCGATAGAAATCATGACCACGTCAATTCAGGTACTCGAGAATCGCCTTAAACGTAACCGTATGGCAGGCGATCCTCCGGATATTCTTATTCAGCCGTACTGTCCGCAAATCTCTACTCTTGATTTCCATCGGGCTGAGGCCGCCATCGCAGCGGGCTCGTTAGCCGTCGAAAAGAAAATGGACGAATTGTTGCCTTTTGTGCAAACCGCACGTTAAGCACCTTTTTTTGACTACTTCAGCAAAATCTGACAGGCGATAGTGCCGATCGCATGCCACTATTTAGTTACTGTCAGCCAGGGGAGGAACCATGACGCAGCCATTGGCCGGAAAACACATTTTGATTGTTGAAGACGAGCCCGTTTTCCGATCGCTACTGGATTCGTGGTTATCCTCGCTGGGCGCAATGACGTCACTGGCTGAAGATGGCATCGACGCCCTGGAAAAAATGATCAGCATTACGCCCGATTTGATGATTTGCGACATTGCGATGCCGCGCATGAATGGACTGAAGCTGGTTGAGCATCTGCGTAACGAAGGCAATCAGACGCCGATTCTGGTGATCTCTGCCACCGAGAACATGGCGGATATCGCAAAAGCATTACGTCTTGGGGTACAGGATATTCTGCTTAAGCCGGTTAAAGATTTGAACCGGCTGCGAGAAACGGTCTTAGCGTGCCTTTATCCGAATATGTTTAATTCCCGGGTAGAAGAAGAGGAACGTCTTTTCCAGGACTGGGACGCGCTGGTGAGTAATCCGCCTGCTGCGGCGAAACTGTTGCAAGAGCTCCAGCCGCCCGTCCAGCAAACTATTTCCCACTGTCGCGTAAATTATCGGCAGCTGGTGGCCGCTGACCAGCCTGGGCTGGTGCTGGATATTGCGCCACTGTCAGATTCTGACCTTGCGTTTTATTCTCTGGATGTCACCCGGGCGGGGGATAACGGTGTATTAGCGGCGTTGCTTCTTCGTGCGCTATTTAATGGTTTGTTGCAGGAACAGTTATCCCATCAGGGACAACGGTTGCCGGAGTTAGGCAGTTTACTCAAACAGGTAAACCAGCTTTTTCGTCAGGCCAATTTGCCTGGACAGTTTCCGCTATTGGTCGGCTATTACCACAGCGGTTTAAAAAATCTGATCCTCGTTTCAGCCGGTCTCAATGCATCACTGAATACCGGTGAACACCATATTCAGGTGAGTAACGGTGTACCGCTTGGGACGTTGGGAACGGCGTATCTTAATCAAATTAGCCACCGCTGTTCCTCGTGGCAGTGCCAAATTTGGGGCGCCGGGGGGCGGCTACGCTTAATGTTGTCCACGGAATAAGCAATTGGATCGTCATTTTAAGATTGCTTTACCTGTGTTTTGCGGGGAGTGCTACTATCGCTGCCCGGTTTCATGCGTATTTATCCTAATTGATCGGCAACGCGTTCTTTTCAGACCCGGACTGCGGGGCGAGACTGATATACTCAACGCGTTATTTATTGCATAAAAGTTCAAAACTTGAACAGCTCAGGAGAATTTGAATGGCTGCCCTAAATTCGAAAGTCAGAAAGGCCGTTATCCCGGTAGCGGGATTGGGGACCAGGATGTTACCAGCAACCAAGGCGATTCCTAAAGAGATGCTGCCTCTGGTTGATAAGCCATTAATCCAGTATGTCGTGAATGAATGTATCGCAGCCGGCATTACTGAAATTGTGCTGGTTACGCATTCATCTAAAAACTCTATCGAAAACCATTTCGATACAAGCTTTGAACTTGAAGCCATGCTGGAAAAGCGCGTTAAGCGTCAGCTGTTAGAAGAAGTTCAGTCTATTTGCCCTCCACACGTCACCATTATGCAGGTTCGTCAGGGGCTGGCGAAAGGTCTGGGCCACGCTGTTATGTGCGCACACCCAGTCGTGGGTGATGAGCCTGTAGCGGTGATTCTGCCTGACGTTATTCTGGACGAATACGAATCCGATCTTTCTCAGGATAACCTGGCTGAAATGATCAAGCGTTTCGACGAAACCGGCAGCAGCCAGATTATGGTTGAGCCTGTTGAAGACGTAACGGCATACGGTGTGGTTGACTGCAAAGGCGTTAACCTTGAGCCGGGTGAGAGTGTGCCAATGGTTGGCGTCGTAGAGAAGCCTAAAGCTGACGTAGCGCCTTCAAACCTTGCCGTTGTAGGTCGCTATGTCCTGAGTGCTGAAATCTGGCCTCTGCTGGCTAAAACGCCTCCAGGAGCGGGTGATGAGATCCAGCTGACGGATGCCATCGATATGCTGATCGAGAAAGAGACCGTTGAGGCCTACCATATGAAAGGTAAGAGCCATGACTGCGGTAATAAGCTCGGTTATATGCAGGCGTTTGTTGAATATGGTATCCGCCACAATACCCTCGGCGAAGAATTTAAAACCTGGCTCAAAGAGAGCGTAGGTATTAAGAAATAACCCACCGCTGCAAATGTTCAAACCGGTGAGGCGTTGCCCACCGGTTTTTTTATGCCCGTAACACTCCCGAAAACCTGTCTTAAAGTACAGTCGATGAAATTGCTAAATAATGCTTTATGACAGAGTGTAAGAGGATGTTTGCGACAAATTTAGGTTAAAAAAAATCCCGCAATAAGCGGGATTTTTCTGAATAAGGCTCGATTAATCCTTGATCAGGAAGTCGTCCAGCTGTTTACCTTGCTCATCCATCGCTTTCTTGATAACAGCAGGAGTACGACCCTGGCCAGTCCAGGTTTTAGTTTCGCCGTTCTCATCAACGTAGCTATATTTAGCAGGACGGGCAGCACGCTTTGCTTTAGTACCGGTTTTAGCGGCAGCCATGCTGTTCAGCAATTCATTTGGATCGATACCATCAGCAATCAGCATTTCACGATATTGCTGCAGTTTACGAGTACGTTCTTCGATTTCAGCCGCAGCAGCGCTTTCCTCTTCGCGACGTTCATTAACTACAACTTCTAATTTTTCCAGCATTTCTTCAAGCGTTTCGAGGGTGCATTCTCTTGCCTGCGCACGAAGAGTACGGATGTTGTTCAGAATTTTAAGTGCTTCGCTCATTGTAGTAATCTCAAACTTATAATGGGGGGTGGTTTGTTGACCTAATAATAGAGCCATAAATTCAGTTGTGCAATAGCCAGGAATGTAAGGAATTCAAAAAATACTAAATATTGCCGCTATTATTAATTACGCTAACTTAAATTCCGCCACCCAGCAGTCTCGGTTGTTATCATCTGAGCATGCTAAAACAGGCCGCCTGCATCTTTTTTTTGTGACATTTCCCGCAGGAATTATAGTTGCGGCGGAGAAATATCAGCCTTTTGTATTAGTTCTCACCCCTGGTGCTAAGCCTGAAATAGTTAATAAATAGTGAATCTTAAAGAACACGGATTCCACTATAAAAAGAAGTGTTATGTTTGGTTGAACTTATAACCTCGTCGTCTGGCTGAATGCGTTTACTTCATGTTTTAACGGGTTATTTTGTTAAACAGACGGTACTGAACGCCGTACTGAACTGCATCCTCTGTGCGCAGCATCGCTGATGACCAGACAAAATATGGTACAATGACTCATCGGGAATATTACACATTGATTAGGGTTTTACGGCCAATGGCACAACTTTATTTCTACTATTCGGCAATGAATGCCGGGAAATCCACCGCGCTGCTGCAATCCTCGTACAATTACCAGGAGCGAGGGATGCGTACCGTTGTTTATACGGCGGAAATTGACGATCGCTTTGGCGCGGGGAAGGTGAGCTCCAGAATAGGGCTCTCGTCGCCAGCAAGACTGTTTAACCCGAAAACCGATCTGTTTGAAGACATTCGTGCAGAACATGCTGCGCAGCCCATTCATTGTGTCCTGGTCGATGAAAGCCAGTTTCTGACGCGTGAACAGGTCCATGCCCTGTCAGAGGTAGTCGATGAGCTTGATATCCCCGTGCTGTGTTATGGCCTGCGCACGGATTTCCGCGGCGAGCTTTTTGAGGGGAGCCAGTATTTGCTCGCCTGGTCGGATAAACTTGTCGAACTGAAAACGATCTGCTTCTGCGGTCGTAAAGCCAGTATGGTACTTCGTCTTGACCAGGCCGGGAAACCTTATGCAGATGGTGAGCAGGTGGTGATAGGCGGCAATGAACGCTATGTTTCGGTCTGCCGTAAGCATTATAAAGAAGCGCTATCTGTAGGCTCGCTGACGGCGATTCAGCACGACAACAGAAAATAACGTCTGGCTTATTATTCACACATAAAAAAACCCGCCATAAAGGCGGGTTTTTCATCTGCTGATGTCAATTAAGCGCTTTTCTTCGCTTTCTTGTCAGCTTTGATGACAGAGGCTTCTGTTTTCACAGCGGCAACGTCACCTTCTTTGAACTCACGACCGTAGTAGGTATCGAGCAGAATCTGTTTCAGCTCGGAGATCAGTGGGTAGCGCGGGTTAGCACCAGTACACTGGTCATCGAATGCATCTTCAGACAGCTTATCTACGTGAGCAAGGAAGTCAGCTTCCTGTACGCCCGCTTCACGGATTGACTTAGGAATACCCAGTTCAGCTTTCAGGCTTTCCAGCCATGCCAGCAGTTTCTCAATCTTGGCAGCAGTACGGTCGCCCGGTGCGCTCAGACCAAGGTGGTCAGCGATTTCAGCATAGCGACGACGTGCTTGTGGGCGGTCGTACTGGCTGAAAGCAGTCTGCTTGGTTGGGTTGTCGTTAGCGTTATAACGGATAACGTTGCTGATCAACAGGGCGTTCGCCAGACCGTGAGGAATGTGGAACTGTGAGCCCAGTTTGTGCGCCATTGAGTGGCAAACACCCAGGAAGGCGTTGGCAAACGCGATACCGGCGATGGTTGCGGCACTGTGGACACGTTCACGTGCTACAGGGTTTTTAGACCCTTCGTTGTAGGACGCTGGCAGGTTTTCTTTCAGCAGTTTCAGAGCCTGCAGAGCCTGACCGTCAGAGAACTCAGATGCCAGTACAGAAACGTAAGCTTCCAGGGCGTGAGTTACCGCATCCAGACCACCGAATGCACACAGTGACTTCGGCATCTCCATAACCAGGTTCGCATCAACGATAGCCATGTCTGGCGTCAGTGCGTAGTCAGCCAGTGGGTATTTCTGACCGGTTGCATCGTCTGTTACTACCGCGAATGGCGTGACTTCTGAACCGGTACCGGAAGTGGTGGTGACCGCGATCATTTTCGCTTTTACGCCCATTTTCGGGAACTTGTAGATACGTTTACGGATATCCATAAAGCGCAGCGCCAGTTCTTCGAAGTGAGTTTCTGGATGCTCGTACATGACCCACATGATTTTCGCGGCGTCCATTGGGGAACCACCGCCCAGTGCGATAATCACATCTGGTTTGAAGGAGTTAGCCAGTTCAGCACCTTTACGTACCACGCTCAGGGTTGGGTCAGCTTCAACTTCGAAGAACACTTCAGTTTCGACGCCAGCCGCTTTCAGCACAGAGGTGATCTGGTCAGCGTAGCCGTTGTTGAACAGGAAACGGTCAGTCACGATGAGCGCACGTTTGTGGCCATCAGTGATCACTTCATCCAGCGCGATTGGCAGAGAGCCACGGCGGAAGTAGATAGATTTCGGAAGTTTGTGCCACAACATGTTTTCAGCTCGCTTAGCAACGGTTTTCTTGTTGATCAGGTGTTTTGGACCAACGTTTTCAGAGATGGAGTTACCACCCCAGGAACCACAACCCAGAGTCAGGGAAGGTGCGAGTTTAAAGTTGTACAGGTCACCGATACCACCCTGAGAAGCAGGGGTGTTGATCAGGATACGTGCGGTTTTCATCATCTGACCGAAGTGAGCAACACGCTCAGGCTGGTTATCCTGGTCAGTGTACAGACAAGAGGTGTGACCGATACCGCCCATGGCAACCAGCTTCTCCGCTTTCTCTACCGCCTCTTCGAAATCTTTCGCACGGTACATGGCAAGCGTAGGAGACAGTTTTTCGTGTGCGAACGGCTCGCTTTCGTCAACAACTTTCACTTCACCGATCAGGATTTTGGTTGTTGCCGGAACGGTAAAGCCTGCGAGTTCAGCAATTTTGTAGGCTGGCTGACCCACGATAGCGGCGTTCAGCGCGCCATTTTTCAGGATGATGTCCTGAACCGCTTTCAGCTCTTTGCCCTGCAGCAGGTAGCCGCCGTGGCTGGCGAAACGTTCGCGAACCGCGTCATATACGGAATCCACAACTACAACAGACTGTTCAGATGCACAGATTACACCGTTATCGAAGGTTTTAGACATCAGGACAGACGCGACAGCACGTTTGATGTCAGCAGTTTCGTCGATAACAACAGGGGTGTTACCCGCGCCCACACCGATAGCCGGTTTACCGGAGCTGTATGCAGCTTTAACCATGCCAGGACCACCGGTCGCCAGAATCAGGTTAATGTCCGGGTGATGCATCAGCGCGTTGGAGAGCTCAACAGAAGGTTGGTCGATCCAGCCAATCAGGTCTTTTGGTGCACCCGCAGCAATAGCGGCCTGCAGGACGATATCTGCAGCTTTGTTGGTCGCGTCTTTCGCACGTGGGTGTGGAGAGAAGATGATTGCGTTACGGGTCTTCAGGCTAATCAGTGATTTGAAGATAGCGGTAGACGTTGGGTTAGTGGTCGGAACGATACCGCAGATAATGCCGATAGGTTCAGCGATGGTGATAGTACCGAAGGTGTCGTCTTCAGACAGCACGCCACAGGTTTTCTCATCTTTATAGGCGTTGTAGATATACTCTGAAGAAAAGTGGTTTTTGATCACTTTATCTTCAACGATACCCATGCCGGATTCGGCAACGGCCATTTTAGCGAGAGGGATTCGAGCATCTGCAGCAGCCAGTGCGGCCGCGCGGAAGATTTTATCAACCTGTTCTTGGGTGAAATTGGCATATTCACGCTGGGCTTTTTTCACGCGCTCGACGAGGGCGTTCAGTTCAGCGATATTAGTAACAGCCATAATGCTCTCCTGATAATGTTTAAACTCTTTTAGTAAACCAGCGCTCGATACGTCACACAGTATAGACAGAGCCGATAGCACTTGCGTAACACAAAATAAAACAAAGAGTTACTTTCTACACCAGCACACTAATTTACTAAAAGAGCCTTACCTTAGCATCATCCCTTTTTGGCAGGTGGCCTCCCTGGGGGTGTAACCAAGATTACTCACTTCTGAGTACGGAAATCATGATCTGCATCAATTTTCCCCTAAGCTGATACCTTTCAGCAGGGTTATTTCGTGCTGATTTTTCCAGTGTTAAATAATTACGTAAGTATTGGAAGCGGCACTATCATTGATTATACAAATGTTTAACATCCTGAAATGATAACGTTTTGGTACAGATTTCAAGTGAAGTATGCTGATAAAAAGGGTATCTTCAGCGCGATTTCTCATGACAAATTGTCAGTCCAGGGCATATGTATAAGCGGAGCAAAACGTGATCCAAACGCTCTTTGATTTTCCAACGTATTTTAAATTTTTTATTGGTTTGTTTGCCCTGGTCAACCCGGTGGGGATCATTCCTGTCTTCATTAGTATGACGAGTTACCAGACAGCGGCGGCCAGGAATAAGACCAACCTCACCGCTAACCTGTCGGTGGCGATCATATTGCTCACCTCTCTTTTTCTGGGTGACGCCATTCTCCAGCTTTTCGGGATTTCGATAGATTCTTTCCGCATTGCGGGTGGGATCCTGGTCGTGACCATCGCCATGTCCATGATCAGCGGTAAGCTGGGCGAGGATAAGCAGAATAAACAAGAGAAGTCAGAAACCGCCATCCGCGAAAGCATTGGCGTGGTGCCGCTGGCCTTACCGCTGATGGCCGGTCCTGGGGCCATCAGTTCAACCATTGTCTGGGGCACGCGTTATCATAGCCTGATGCACCTGATTGGCTTTTCCGTGGCTATTGCCATTTTTGCGCTCTGCTGTTGGGGCGTGTTCCGCATGGCACCCTGGCTGGTGCGCTTGCTGGGTCAGACGGGCATCAACGTCATTACGCGTATCATGGGCCTGTTGCTGATGGCGTTAGGGATCGAATTCATCGTCACGGGTATTAAAAGCATTTTCCCCGGATTATTGCATTAATACTTCATATGAAAGAACGGAGCGACGGCTCCGTTTTTTTACGTGATTATCAGCAAATCATATAACTAAAGTTGAAATACTCACATATCATAATAAATTCTACTAATAATGTTCATTTCTTGTATTTCAATAGGTTATTAATTCCGCCTTACCCCGCCTGCGCAGAAAATCTTCGATCGCTCTGTTATTTTACTCACATGATACTCTGGGGCTTGCTGAGAGATAACCGAAATGATATTAGTAATTTCAACATTCCCCTAGATGAATGTGCTAAATAATAACCAGTTGTTAAATTTTTGTACAAAATCACACGATGATAGCGCAGCGACGCGCTTGTAGAGAAAATTTTCTCTATCCTATTGAATATCATGTCTTTATAGTGATGTTCGATGTCCGGCAGGGCTGCCCTCAACGATACGGTACTCACCGTAAAAGAGAATTGCTTAACAAATTTGCAAAATGTATTGGCGCACGATTACGCCATTTGATACTTTCCGGCCTAATATTTTGCAGCATAAAACAATCAGATGAGAATTATTTTCATATGGTTCTCATCTCGGATATCCAGAACAGGTCTCAAACAGGGGAGGCCTGTAAAGAATCGACGCAAGACTGCCATACGAGCGGTCAGTAATAAAAAAGTCGGTGATAGCAAGCAGTAAAAGAAGAACCTGACAGCAGCAAAAAAAACTCCTGCGCTGTACAGGCCCCAACAGGGGATTACACAGCTGGCGAAGGCCAGTCATTATAATGAGTGGAGTATCAACACAATGTCCATCATCACAAAAAAAAATCTGGTAGCGGCGGGGATTTTAACTGCGCTAATCGCGGGAAACGCTGCAATGGCTGCGGACGTTCCTGCAGGTGTTCAGCTGGCGGAGAAGCAGACGCTGGTGCGTAACAACGGTGCGGAAGTTCAGTCTCTTGACCCGCACAAAATTGAAGGTGTTCCTGAGTCTAACGTTAACCGCGACCTGTTCGAAGGCCTGCTGGTAACTGACGTAGACGGCCACCCGGCACCGGGCGTGGCAGAAAAATGGGAAAACAAAGATTTCAAAGTCTGGACCTTCCATCTGCGTAAAGATGCGAAATGGTCCGACGGTACGCCGGTCACGGCTGAAGATTTCGTTTATAGCTGGCAGCGTCTGGCGAATCCAACGACCGCCTCTCCGTATGCGAGCTACCTGCAATATGGCCATATTGCCAATATTGATGACATCATCGCGGGCAAAAAACCGATCACCGATTTGGGCGTTAAAGCGATCGATGCCAATACCTTCGAAGTCACGTTGAGCGAACCTGTTCCGTACTTCTATAAGCTGCTGGTTCACCCGTCCGTCTCCCCGGTACCAAAATCCGCCGTGGAAAAATTTGGTGAAAAATGGACCCAGCCTGCCAATATCGTGACCAACGGCGCCTATAAGCTGAAAGACTGGGTGGTCAACGAGCGTATGGTGCTTGAGCGTAACCCGCAATACTGGGACAACGCTAAAACCGTGATTAATCAGGTGACCTACCTGCCAATTTCTTCCGAAGTGACTGACGTCAACCGCTACCGCAGCGGCGAAATCGACATGACCTATAACAACATGCCGATTGAACTGTTCCAGAAGCTGAAGAAAGAGATCCCGAAAGAAGTTCACGTCGACCCGTACCTGTGCACCTACTACTATGAAATCAACAACCAGAAAGCACCGTTCACCGACGTACGTGTTCGTACTGCGCTGAAGCTGGCACTGGATCGCGATATCATCGTGAACAAAGTGAAAAACCAGGGCGATCTGCCGGCATACAGCTATACCCCTCCATACACCGATGGCGCAAAACTGACCGAGCCAGACTGGTTCAAACAGACGCAGGAACAGCGTAACGCAGAAGCGAAGAAACTGCTGGCCGAAGCGGGCTATACCGCCGATAAGCCGCTGACCTTTAGCCTGTTGTACAACACCTCCGATCTGCACAAAAAACTGGCTATCGCCGTCGCCTCGATCTGGAAAAAGAACCTGGGCGCGAACGTGAAGCTGGAGAACCAGGAGTGGAAGACCTTCCTCGACAGCCGTCATCAGGGCACCTTTGACGTGGCGCGTGCCGGCTGGTGTGCGGACTATAACGAACCGACCTCCTTCCTGAACACCATGCTGAGCGACAGCTCAAACAACACCGCGCACTATAAGAGCCCGGCATTTGACAAGCTGATTGCCGACACGCTGAAAACCACTGACGAAGCACAGCGTACTGAACTGTACTCTAAAGCTGAGCAGCAGCTGGATAAAGATTCCGCGATCGTTCCGGTTTACTACTACGTTAACGCCCGTCTGGTGAAACCGTGGGTAGGTGGGTACACCGGTAAAGACCCGATGGATAATATCTACGTTAAAAACTTGTATATTATCAAGCATTAATGGCAATGAGTGGGGCGGGCGTGCTCGCCCCACGGTGTCTAACCAACGTCACATTATATAGGCACACGCCAGAAGGTACGGGCAATGTTGAAATTTATCCTACGTCGCTGTCTTGAAGCGATTCCAACGCTATTTATTCTCATCACGATTTCCTTCTTCATGATGCGCCTTGCGCCGGGAAGTCCATTTACCGGTGAGCGTACGCTGCCGCCAGAAGTGATGGCGAATATCGAAGCGAAATACCACTTAAACGATCCTATCTCTACCCAGTACTTCAATTACCTGAAGCAGCTGGCCCACGGTGATTTTGGACCGTCATTTAAATATAAAGACTATTCCGTTAACGATCTGGTGGCGTCCAGCTTCCCGGTTTCGGCGAAATTGGGTGCAGCGGCATTCATTCTGGCCATTGTTTTCGGGGTCACCGCAGGCGTCATCGCCGCGCTCAGACAAAATACCAAATGGGATTATGCCGTAATGGGGGTGGCAATGACCGGGGTAGTCATACCCAGCTTCGTTGTCGCGCCATTATTGGTGATGATATTTGCCATTACGCTGAAGTGGCTGCCTGGCGGCGGCTGGAACGGCGGGGCATTAAAGTTCATGATTTTGCCGATGGTGGCATTATCCCTGGCGTACATCGCCAGTATCGCGCGTATCACCCGTGGTTCAATGATCGAAGTGCTGCATTCGAACTTCATTCGTACCGCGCGCGCGAAAGGGCTGCCGATGCGTCGGATTATCTTCCGCCACGCGCTCAAACCGGCGCTGTTGCCCGTGCTCTCCTACATGGGACCAGCATTCGTCGGGATCATCACCGGCTCGATGGTTATCGAAACCATTTACGGCCTGCCGGGCATTGGCCAGCTGTTTGTTAACGGCGCGCTTAACCGCGACTATTCGCTGGTACTGAGCCTGACCATTCTCGTCGGTGCGCTGACCATTCTCTTTAACGCTATCGTCGATGTGCTGTATGCCGTCATCGACCCGAAAATCCGTTACTAACTGGAGCACGCCATGATGTTGAGTAAGAAAAACAGCGAGGCGCTGGAAAACTTCAGTGAAAAACTGGAAGTGGAAGGTCGTAGCCTCTGGCAGGACGCGCGTCGTCGCTTTATGCACAACCGCGCGGCGGTGGCGAGTCTGGTAGTTCTGGTGATCATCGCGCTGTTTGTGACCCTTGCCCCGATGCTGTCGCAATTTACCTATTTCGACACCGACTGGGGCATGATGTCCAGCGCGCCGGATATGGAGTCTGGCCACTATTTTGGCACGGACTCATCCGGACGTGACCTGCTGGTGCGTGTCGCTATCGGTGGGCGTATCTCGCTGATGGTCGGGATTGCTGCCGCGCTGGTGGCGGTGATCGTCGGGACGCTCTATGGCTCACTGTCCGGCTACCTTGGCGGCAAAGTGGACTCGGTGATGATGCGTCTGCTGGAAATCCTGAACTCCTTCCCGTTTATGTTCTTCGTCATCCTGCTGGTGACCTTCTTTGGTCAGAATATCCTGTTGATCTTCGTGGCCATCGGGATGGTGTCATGGCTGGATATGGCGCGTATTGTTCGCGGCCAGACGCTGAGCCTCAAACGCAAAGAGTTTATCGAAGCCGCGCAGGTCGGCGGTGTCTCTACCGGGAATATCGTGGTTCGCCATATCGTTCCTAACGTGCTGGGCGTGGTGGTGGTCTATGCCTCACTGCTGGTACCAAGCATGATCCTGTTTGAATCCTTCCTGAGCTTCCTCGGTCTGGGTACGCAAGAGCCGCTGAGCAGCTGGGGCGCGCTGCTGAGTGACGGTGCAAACTCAATGGAAGTATCACCGTGGCTGCTGTTATACCCGGCGGGTTTCCTGGTCGTTACCCTGTTTTGTTTCAACTTTATCGGCGATGGCCTGCGTGATGCCCTCGACCCGAAAGACCGTTAAGGAGCGCCGTCATGACAATGATTGAAACGGCAACCGCGCCACAGGCGCAGCAGCGGAGCGACCTTCTGCTGGACGTAAAAGATCTTCGCGTCACCTTTAAGACCCCGGACGGGGATGTGACCGCCGTGAACGATCTCAACTTCAACCTGCGCGCGGGTGAAACGCTCGGTATCGTGGGGGAATCTGGTTCCGGTAAATCCCAGACCGCCTTTGCGTTAATGGGCCTGCTGGCCGCTAACGGTGTGATTGGCGGTTCCGCGAAATTCAACGGTCGTGAAATCCTCAACCTGCCGGAGCACGAGCTGAACAAGCTGCGCGCCGAGCAGATCTCGATGATTTTCCAGGATCCGATGACCTCGCTGAACCCGTACATGCGCGTCGGTGAGCAGCTGATGGAAGTGCTGATGCTGCACAAAGGTCTGGGCAAAGCCGAAGCCTTTGAAGAGTCGGTCAAAATGCTCGATGCGGTGAAAATGCCGGAAGCGCGCAAGCGCATGCGCATGTTCCCGCACGAGTTCTCCGGCGGTATGCGTCAGCGCGTGATGATTGCGATGGCGCTGCTGTGCCGGCCAAAATTGCTGATTGCCGACGAACCGACCACCGCGCTGGACGTTACCGTTCAGGCGCAAATCATGACCCTCCTGAACGAGCTCAAGCGTGAGTTCAACACCGCGATTATCATGATCACCCACGACCTGGGCGTGGTGGCGGGCATCTGTGACAAAGTGCTGGTCATGTATGCCGGTCGTACCATGGAATACGGCAAAGCGCGTGACGTGTTCTATCATCCAGCGCATCCTTACTCGATTGGCCTGCTGAACGCGGTGCCGCGTCTCGATGCGGAAGGGGAATCCCTGCTGACCATTCCGGGCAACCCGCCAAACCTGCTGCGCCTGCCGAAAGGCTGTCCGTTCCAGCCGCGCTGCGCGCACGCGATGGAAATCTGCAACAGCGCACCGCCGCTGGAAGAGTTTGCACCAGGCCGTCTGCGCGCCTGCTTTAAGCCGCAGGAGGAGCTGGTATGAACGCATTAGATGAAAAACGCAATGTACTGCTCGAAATTGCTGACCTTAAAGTGCATTTCGACATCAAGGATGGCAAACAGTGGTTCTGGCAGCCGTCGAAGACCCTGAAAGCGGTGGACGGCGTCACGCTGCGCCTGTACGAAGGGGAAACCCTGGGCGTGGTGGGCGAGTCCGGCTGCGGTAAATCGACCTTTGCGCGCGCCATTATCGGTCTGGTAAAAGCCACCGACGGCAAAGTGGCCTGGCTGGGTAAAGATCTGCTGGGCATGAAGCCCGACGAGTGGCGCGACGTGCGCAGCGATATCCAGATGATTTTCCAGGATCCGCTGGCGTCATTAAACCCGCGTATGACCATCGGTGAGATTATTGCCGAACCGCTGCGGACCTATCATCCGAAGATGTCCCGCCAGGAAGTGCGCGATCGCGTTAAGGCGATGATGCTGAAAGTTGGGCTGTTGCCTAACCTGATCAACCGCTATCCTCACGAGTTCTCCGGCGGTCAGTGTCAGCGTATTGGTATTGCGCGCGCCCTGATCCTTGAACCGAAGCTGATTATCTGTGATGAGCCAGTTTCCGCGCTCGACGTCTCCATTCAGGCGCAGGTGGTTAACCTGCTGCAGAAGCTGCAGCGCGAAATGGGGCTGTCGCTGATCTTCATCGCGCATGACCTGGCCGTGGTGAAACACATCTCTGACCGCGTGCTGGTGATGTATCTGGGGCACGCCGTGGAGCTGGGCACCTATGACGAGGTGTACCACAATCCACTGCACCCTTACACCAAAGCGCTGATGTCGGCAGTGCCGATCCCCGATCCCGATCTGGAAAAGAATAAGACCATCCAGCTTCTGGAAGGGGAATTGCCTTCACCGATTAACCCGCCGTCGGGCTGCGTCTTCCGCACGCGCTGCCCTATGGCCGGGCCGGAATGTGCGAAAACACGGCCGGTTCTGGAAGGCAGTTTCCGACATGCGGTTTCCTGCCTGAAAGTAGACCCGTTATAATCGCAAGGGCTGACATGATGTCAGCCCTTATTTTTTGCGAGGTCACTGTGTCGCGTTTATTCACGTCAGCCCGTCGGCGGCTTTATCATGTTTTATTCGATCCTGAAACGGTATCCGGACGGCGCTTCGAGGGTCTTTGTGGTTTATTTGCGCTCCTCAGCGTGGTTATCATCTTTATTGAATCGGGTGCCGGGACGCAATACCACCTGACGTTTGACGAATGGCATGTCTTTGTCTGGCTTGAGCTGGCGATTACCCTGGTGTTTACCGCTGAATATCTCCTCCGAGTGATTGCCTGGCCTAACCCGGCCCGATATGTTTTCAGCTTCTGGGGATTTATCGATTTAGCCACCATTCTGCCGCTCTACGTCATGTGGCTGTGGCCGGAAATCAGCCTGAGCTATGTCTTTGCCTGGCGAGCGATGCGCGTTATTCGCGTATTACGTATTCTGAAATTACTGCGCTTTATGCCCTCACTGCGCATATTCTGGAGCGCAATCGTCAGCGCCCGTCATCAGCTTATTCTGTTCTATTCGTTTATTGCCATTGTCATGATTGTTTTTGGCGCACTGATGTATCTGATTGAGGGGCCGAAATATGGCTTTACGACGCTCAATGCGTCCGTCTACTGGGCGATCGTGACCGTAACGACCGTGGGGTACGGGGATATCACGCCCCATACGCCGCTGGGGCGAATTGTGGCCTCAGTGCTGATTTTGATTGGCTATTCGGTCATTGCCATTCCGACCGGGCTGATTACCACGCACATGAGTAGCGCATTTCAGAGCCGCAAGCAGCAGCGCAAATGTCCGCGATGTCATCAGGGGGAACATGAACTCAACGCGCGTTATTGTCACCGCTGTGGGAATCCGTTGCCGGAGTAAATAAAAAAGGCTGCAATCGCAGCCTTTTTTATTATTCGCGCCAGAGAATATGGCACAGCTTGTGGTCTTTCTCACGGCAGAGCAGGACGCGAGCGAAGATATCATTAATTTCGCCACCGTCTTCATCGGCCAGCCCGATCACCACTTCGGCGAAGAAGTCAGGGTTCAGGTCGAAATCCACATGCTCAGCCCAGTCTTCTGAAGGGTCGAACAGTTCGGCACCGCCGCGCTCTTCGAACTGCAGATTAAAGAGGATCACGTCTGCGGGATCGAGGTTATCAACCGCCAGTTCGAGAAAAATGTCATAGGCCTGCTCGAGCGTTTCGTCTTCGGTCAGGCGATTGTTCAGATCCATTTCCATGATGACTACCTGTTTAACATCGTTGGGCACGTTTTACAGCAACGGACTAAAGAAGTAAAACAGTCGTTCGGCAATTCTCTGCCACAGCGGACGTTTTACCCACAGTCTGGCATCCAGCAGGCGGGAGCGGGAGATATAATCATCCTGCACCGCCGCGAGATCGCCGCCAAAGCCGGCATCATCAATAACCAGCGTGATTTCAAAGTTAAGCCACAGGCTGCGCATATCCAGGTTCACCGTTCCCACCAGGCTTAACTCGCCGTCGACAAGCACGCTCTTGGTATGGAGCAGTCCGCCTTCGAACTGGTAGATCTTCACCCCTGCGGCCAGCAGTTCGCTAAAGAATGCCCGGCTGGCCCAGCCCACCAGAAGGGAGTCATTTTTGCGCGGCAAAATAATGCTCACATCCACGCCGCGCTGCGCCGCGGTACAGATCGCGTGCAGGAGGTCATCGCTGGGAACAAAGTAGGGCGTCGTCATGATCAGATATTCACGCGCCGAGTAGGTCGCCGTCAGCAGCGCCTGATGAATCAAATCCTCCGGGAAGCCCGGGCCGGAAGCAATGGTATGAATAGTGTGACCGCTGGCCTCTTCAAACGGCATAATATTGCCGTCCGGCGGTGGCGGCAGGATGCGTTTGCCGGTCTCTATCTCCCAGTCGCAGGAGTAGACGATGCCCATCGAGGTGGCAATCGGCCCCTCCATGCGCGCCATCAAATCCACCCACTGACCCACGCCCGAGTCCTGTTTAAAGAAGCGCGGGTCAACCATGTTCATGCTGCCGGTGTAGGCAATATAGTTATCGATCATGATCATTTTACGGTGCTGACGAAGGTCCATCCGGCGCAGAAACACGCGCAGGAGGTTAACCTTCAGCGCCTCGACCACTTCGATACCGGCATTGCGCATCATCCCTGCCCAGGGACTGCGGAAAAATGCCACGCTGCCCGCAGAGTCAAGCATCAGACGGCAGTGAATGCCGCGTCGCGCCGCGGCCATCAGCGATTCCGCGACCTGGTCAGCCATCCCGCCGGGCTGCCAGATATAGAAAACCATCTCGATATTATGACGCGCCAGCTGGATATCGCGGATTAACGCCTGCATAACGTCGTCGGACGAGGTTAGCAGCTGGAGCTGATTACCCTTAACGCCGCCAATCCCCTGACGGCGCTCGCACAGCTTAAACAGTGACGAGGCGACGCTGCTGTTCTCCTCGGCAAAGATATGCTTGCAGGCTTTAAGGTCGTTCAGCCACTTCGCGGTGGAGGGCCACATGGCGCGGGCCCGCTCGGCGCGGCGTTTACCGAGATGAAGCTCACCGAAAGAGAGATAGGCGATAATTCCCACCAGCGGCAGGATGTAGATGATCAGAAGCCAGGCCATGGCAGAGGGTACGGCTCTGCGCTTCATCAGGATGCGTAACGTCACACCCGCGATTAACAGCCAGTATCCCAAAATGACCAGCCAACTCACCACGGTGTAGAAGGTTGTCATAGTTAAAAAAATCCTTTTGAAAGCGTATTGTTATGAGTGTACGCATCAGGATTCATCTGGCAAATAAAAACGCCAGGTAAAAGCGCTGGTTTGCAGCCGGGTTGGGTTTATAATGGCGTCTCTGTTTGAGAAAGAGTTGTAGACATGAAGCGCAGTAGAACAGAAGTAGGGCGCTGGCGCATGTTGCGACAGGTGAGTCGTCGCAAGGCTCGTTGGCTGGAAGCACAATCCCGCCGCAATATGCGTATTCACGCCATCAGAAAATGTGGAATGACCCGGCACCGCAACGCGTTGCTGTTCGCCGTCCAGGATATCTGAGTACCATGAGGGCACCGTAATGGTGCCCGCTGATTTTATAAGGTCTGATTTTTGGGAGTAGCGTGGTTGCAGCGCTATTCCGGTTGTGTTGAGCAAAAGGAGGGAGAAGAAGTGTTTGCGGAGTTTGGCGTACTGAATTTCTGGACGTATGTTGTTGGCGCGTTTTTTATCGTGCTGGTACCGGGGCCGAATACCCTGTTTGTGCTTAAAACTGGAATTGGACACGGCGTTAAAAAAGGGTACCTGGCCGCCACGGGTGTATTTATCGGCGATGCGGTGCTGATGTTTCTTGCCTGGGCGGGCGTCGCGGCATTAATCCAGACCACGCCGGTACTGTTTAATATCGTGCGCTATCTCGGCGCCTTCTACCTGCTGTGGCTGGGCGGCAAAATGCTCTGGTCGGTCATTACCCGCCAGAATCACGCTCAGGAAAGCGGCACAGAGCCTGCCAGCACGATCATGAAACGTTCGCTGGTGCTGAGCCTGACGAATCCAAAAGCGATTCTGTTCTACGTCTCGTTCTTTGTTCAATTCATCGACGTGAATGCGCAGAACACCGGTACCTCTTTCCTTATCCTCGCGATGACGCTTGAGTTGATAAGCTTCATGTACATGAGCTTCCTGATCTTCTCCGGTGCGTTTGTCACGCGTTATCTCAAAACGAAAAAGAAACTGGCAAAGCTGGGGAACGGGCTGATAGGGCTGCTGTTTGTCGGGTTTGCGGCGAGGTTGGCGTCACTGCATTGATGTATGAAAGGCTCCTGCGGGAGCCTTTTTCATTCTGTTTGACAATCCCTCACCATTTAGTTGTATAGTGCAACTAAGTGGTGAGGACATAACATGCACAGCGAAACCCCGGTAGTCAGTGTTATTCGACGTTCCTCGCGCCTGATGGTGCGAGAGTTAGGTTTTATGGGTTCTACCCTGGCCTCAACGAATTATTCGCCTTCGGCCGTCCATACTCTGGTCGAAATTGCCCTACGAAAAGAGATGACGGCGAGTCAGCTGGTACAGCTGCTGGGCCTGGAAAAGTCCAGCGTCAGCCGGATGCTGGCTCGCCTGATTGCCGCAGGCGAACTCGAGGAGGTCATTTCTACCGAGGATGCGAGAGCAAAGAGCCTCAGGCTGACCGCGAAGGGTCACGAGACGGTCAGTAAAATTAATACCTTCAGCAATGAGCGCGTGGTCACAGCAATAAAACGTCTTGCTCCTGCCCAGCAGCAGACCATTTCTGAGGGGCTCTCCCTTTATGCCAACGCGCTGCTGGCGTGTCGGGAGGCGGGCAATGATATGCAGCCCGATGAGCTGAAGATAGTGCAGGGGTATATCCCGGGCATGATTGGCCGTATCGCGGAGATGCATGGCAGTTATTATTCGCGGGAGCATAATTTTGGTCGCTTCTTCGAGGCCAAAGTGGCTTCGGGGCTGGCTGAGTTTAGTGAAAGACTGGAGAAGCCCTGTAACCAGATTTGGCTGGCAGTGCTCAACGACAAAATTGTCGGCTCGGTGGCGATCGATGGCGAGGATCTGGCGCCGGGTGAAGCCCATCTTCGCTGGTTTATTCTTGATGATGGCTGCCGGGGGCACGGCGTGGGGAAAAAACTGCTGAATGAAGCGATGCGGTTCTGCGACAGCGCCGGTTTTTCAGCTGTGCACCTCTGGACGTTCAATAAGCTGACCGCCGCCAGGCGTCTGTACGAGTCGTATGGGTTTACGCTGGTAAAAGAGTGGGAAGGCGATCAGTGGGGGAGCCTTATTACAGAGCAGCAGTTTACCCGGCACAGCGGCGCGTAATCGCCATCCTAAAAAAGGCTCCTTTCGGAGCCGCTTTGGTATCAGAACACTTTTTTATACGGTCTCACCGTCACTTTTGCATACACGCCCGCTGCAACGTACGGGTCTGCGTCAGCCCAGGCCTGAGCGGCTTCCTGGGATTCAAACTCAGCAATGACCGTGGAGCCGGAGAAACCGGCAGCACCCGGATCGTTGCTGTCTACTGCAGGCATGGGGCCAGCGGTCAGTAATCGGCCTTCATCCTGAAGCAACTGCAAACGTGCCAGATGCGCAGGGCGCACAGACTGGCGTTTTTCGAGCGAATCAGCAACATCTTCAGAGTAAATCACGTAAAACACGGCGAAGCTCCTTAACCGGTAAAAGTGTCAGTTACGTTATGTGAAAGGGCAAACGACTGCAATGTAAAATAAAAACAATGTTAATACCCTGATCTGTATGCGCCTTTTTTGGCCTCTCGGGCGCTAAAATTGCGCCAGAGCAAAGTGTCTTATTGAATATGATTGCTATTTGCATTTAAAATCAGGGTTCGGTTTTTTAACGTTGATGACTATGACTTCGATGACCCTTGATTTACCTCGCCGCTTTCCCTGGCCGACGCTGCTTTCTGTCGTGATTCACGGTGCCGTTGTGGCGGGTCTGCTGTATACCTCGGTTCATCAGGTTATTGAAATGCCCGCGCCCGCGCAGCCGATCTCGGTGACGATGGTCTCGCCAGCGGATCTTGAACCGCCGCAGGTTGCCCCTCCGCCGCCACAGCCGGTGGCTGAACCGGAGCCAGAACCCGAGCCCGTTCCGGAGCCACCGAAGGAAGCCCCGGTGGTGATCCACAAACCTGAACCGAAGCCAAAACCTAAGCCGAAGCCAAAGCCAAAGCCGGTGAAGAAGGTCGAGGAGCGTCCGAAACGCGAGGAACGTCCGGTTGAACCGCGCGCGACCCAGCCGGTCGAAAATGCAGCGCCTTCACGTCCGGTGATGAACAATACGGCAACGACGTCAAAGCCAACCGTAACCGCGCCAGCGGGCCCGCGCGCCGTAAGCCGCAATCAGCCTCAGTATCCGGCGCGAGCTCAGGCCTTGCGTATTGAAGGGCGCGTACGGGTGAAATTTGACGTCACTGCGGATGGCCGCGTGGATAACGTGGAAATCTTGTCTGCGCAACCTTCTAATATGTTTGAGCGCGAAGTGAAATCTGCCATGCGCAGATGGCGCTATGAACCAGGCAAGCCGGGCAGCGGATTGATCGTCAATATTGTTTTCCGCCTGAACGGCGGGGCGCAGATGGAATAAAAAAAGCCTCCGAAAGGAGGCTTTTTTTTGCCTGTCGATCAGGCCTGTGGAAGTTGACGAGGTTTACCCTCGCTGTCCACGGCAACATAAATAAACAGCGCTTCAGTGGCCTTATAGCGTTGCCCAATCGGCTCAGAAGAGACTTTCTTCACCCAGACTTCGATGTTGATGGAAATGGAGGTATTACCGCGCTTCACGCAGCGCGCGTAGCAGCAAACCACATCACCCACCGCAACCGGGCGCAGGAAGGTCATGCCGTCCACTCTCACGGTGACCACGCGCCCGTGGGCAATCTCTTTTGCCAGAATTGCGCCGCCCATATCCATCTGCGACATCAGCCAGCCGCCAAAAATATCGCCATTGGCATTGGTGTCAGCGGGCATTGCCAGTGTGCGTAAAACCAGTTCGCCCTGAGGGGCGTTAGTTGTTGTCATTGTTTTAACTCGTAACGGAAGACTTCAGGCGGGATGCTACTATGATTCGCGTGCGGAGAGAATAGACCAGAACGCCCGTCGTTGACGTTCTGGTCAGTCAGTAATCAGTGGTTGTCGTCCTGGGGCATATGACGATAGATGTATACGCCGCTTAACAGCGTGAAGATAAGCGTCAGCGCGGTCAGGCCAAAGACCTTAAAGTTGACCCAGATATCCTGCGGCAGCCAGAAGGCAATATAGATGTTAGCGAGACCGCAAAGAATAAAGAAGATTGCCCAGGCGGTATTCAGACGCGACCAGACCACCTGCGGAAGCGTTAGTTCTTTACCTAACATGCTCTGGATAAGGGGTTTTTTCATGAACCATTGACTGAACAATAGCGCTGCTGCAAACAACGCATAAATAACAGTCACCTTCCACTTAATAAATTCAACATCATGCAAGGCAATGGTCAATCCACCGAACACCGCCACTAAAACGAACGTGATAAGCGCCATTTTTTCGACTTTGCGATAGCGAATCCAGCTGTAGATCAGCACAACGGCGGTCACGACGATTAACGCTTTTGTTGCAGCAAAAATGTCGTACAACTTATAGACAGCGAAAAACACCGCGAGCGGTAAAAAATCAAGAAACTGCTTCATTCTGTGATTCCATCTTCTGAGCGGGGCGGGAGACAGCGATGCCCCCCGCCTCGGGATTACTGACGAATTAACATGTACAGGCGGAACAGATAGACGAGCAGTACCGCTGAAATGAGATTGCTCAGCGTATTCGCCACCACGGCGCCGACGTTAGGCGTTAATACCGCAAAATTCGGTGCAAACAATAACAGCAGCGTTTTGGCCAGCAGCCAGCCGATCACGGCGGGCGCCACCAGACGCATATTAGCCCATGCCAGTCTGATGCTGCTGCGCATCGCGGTAAAAATTCCCATCTTATCCTGCACAACCATCACCGGCGCAAATGCGAGCACGATAGCCAGTAAAACGCCCGGCACCACGACCAGCATAATCCCCATTTGCACCAGCATCGTGGTTAAAAAGATCAGGATAAACAGCTTAGGTAAGACCGGTGCACTTGCACCAATCGCGCGTAAGGCGCTGACGCGGTGACCCGCCGATACCAGCTGAATCATCAGCAAAACGCCGCCCGCCAGAATTGCATTACCAATCAGGCCTGAGAACGTGGACGCGGCAGAGGCGCGCAGCAGGATTTGCTGCTGCTCCGGCGTCATATTTTGCACCAGCTCAAATAATCCCACGCTACCCGCAAGATGGTCGCCCTGGCTCAGGCTGGCAATCTGTTCTTCACTCGGTGAGAAGGCATGGCCCAGCACCACCGTGATAAAGGCGCAAAGCAACGCGATCAGTAAAAAGGTAATGAACTGATTGCGGAAAAAGTTTCCCGTGTCACGGTAGACAGACTTCGCCGTGATAGACATGCACTCTCCTTGAGTATTGCAGGTGTTAATTAGCCGGCAATTGTACAACGGATGCACCTGCTGTGGCAGCATCAAGGCTTGTATGGAAAAGCATATCTTTGTAAAGCGGCGGTAATCCAACCCGCGCGCGGGCGCGGTTACAGGCTTCGTTGACCTGGCCATCCTCCCCCGACATGGCAAATTCCCGGCACGGGCTGGGGCGATCCTCATAGATGGAACATCGGGTCGAGACCCCAGGCTCACCCTGGAGCGCCACACAGCGGGCCTGCTTTTGGTTCGTGCCGCTCATGCAGCGCAAAAAGGGGGTTAACGGCTCGGTAAGATGAACCGGAACGGTACCACCGCCATCGCTGGCTTCGGCCCAGTAGAAAGAGACTCGAAAATACGCACAACAGGCTCCGCACGTCATGCACGGGTTGATATCACTCATGGCACACCTGCAAAAGAAGAACGCATCAAATCAATTTGTGAGAGCGATAAATTATCCAGCCGCCAGAGGAAGAGCAAGAGGGGGAAAAGGGAAAATTTTGTAACCGTGAAATGCCAAAAATTGACATGGAAACAACTTATTGGTTTTGAGTGCGTAACAAAAAATTAATCCAGATCAATGAATGTTAAGTTACTGGTTTTAATGTGATCTGTGGCAGATCACTTATTACTCTTTTGTGAGTATATTCTCATCCGCGATTAAAACCACAACGATGGAGCGGATATGAAAAAATTAGCGGTGGCAGCCCTTGTATTAAGCAGTCTCTCTGGCGGCGCGTATGCACATGAAGCAGGCGAATTCTTTATTCGTGCCGGTTCGGCTACGGCTCGCCCAACTGAAGGTTCGGATAACGTGCTGGGAATGGGCGGTTTTAACGTCAGTAATAACACCCAGTTAGGTTTAACCTTCACCTATATGGCGACGGATAACGTGGGCGTTGAGCTTCTGGCCGCAACGCCGTTCCGTCATCGCGTGGGCCTGGGGCCAACCGGTGATATCGCCACGGTTCACCATTTACCGCCAACGCTGATGGCGCAGTGGTACTTCGGCGACTCAAGCAGCAAGGTGCGTCCATATATTGGCGCCGGTGTGAACTACACCACCTTCTTTGATGAGAAATTCAACGATACCGGTAAAGAGGCGGGTCTGACGGATCTCAGCCTGAAAGATTCGTGGGGCATGGCGGGGCAGGTTGGCCTGGATTATCTGATTAACCGCGACTGGCTGATCAACGCCTCGGTCTGGTATATGGATATTGATACGGACGTACGCTTCAAGGCGGGCGGTCAGCAGCAAAGTATCAGCACTCGTCTGGATCCGTGGGTGTTTATGTTCTCTGCGGGTTATCGTTTCTGATTCCCCGTCAAACTGGCCACAGGGTGGCCAGTTTGCTTTGCTCACGTCAAAACGACGGATAAACCGGCCGCTCATCGAGCTTTACGCAGTGCCTCAGGATCGTTTCCCCATCATATAAATAGCTGAAAGCGTCGCTGGATACGGAATGGAAGAGAATATCGCCGTTGGCAAACGGGATCATTTCGTTATCACCCGCACGTTTATGCCCCGCACCGGTTTCAAAATGGCCGCGCCACCGTTCCTGAGTGTGGTCATAAACGTGCAGAATAACCTCGACAAGTCCTCTTTGCGGACAATTAAGACGCAGGAAAGTAGAAGAGAAATTCAGGGACAGCGCGTGGAAGGGAATCAATAAAGCGAAGACCAGTAAAGCTCGTAAATACATCAAACCGCGAAAACCTCCTTCAAAAGGGAAATGAGATTTTACTTAAGTCATAAATAACGTTTTTGCTGTGGATCAAGATGTCTTATAATTCAATACGATAAAGGCCCCTGACGAGGCCCTTAGCGATCATCTTTGAATCAGATAGCGAATGGTTGGGCCATCCTGCTGGATATCCAGCACCGTATACCCGTGGTTTTTCGCATCCAGCGGTATGTTGTTGATGGACTGCGGGCAGTCGCTGACCACCTCCAGAATTTCACCTTTCTTAAGCTGCGGCAGCGCTTCAAGCGTAGCCACCGCCGGATATGGACAGGGCTCGCCAACCATATCCAGACGATAATCAGGCACGATCTCTTTCATGCTGCATTCTCCTGCGTTTCTGTTTTAACGCCCGCACGGCGGAAGAAACGTCTCTCCTGTGCGACGACCAGTAAAAAAGCGACCAACAGCAGCGCGTAGGTGACGAGCAGGCCGCCGAGAGGCCCGAAGGTATTCAGCAGGTTGACCTTATCCCAGCGGGTGGCCAGGACGGGAGACACGTCATTCCAGCAGTACGCCAGGATCGTCGAGCCAATCACATTGCCCAGACCCACCCACCAGTAGTGCACCTGGCCTTCGACGGCGCGATACATCCAGCCGGTTTCACACCCGCCAGCCAGCACGATCCCGAAGCCGAACAGCAGGCCGCCAATGACCGCGTTAGGACCGGCCCACATGATTTTCGGTTCGACGCCCAGTTGGACATAGCTGAAGATGCCGATGGCGCTGACCGCCATCCCGGCGATAATCGCTTTCGCCATCATCGTGCGCCCGGTGATCCACATATCGCGGAACGCGGAGGTAAAGCAGATCTGCGCGCGTTCAATGAGCAGACCAAAACCCACACCTAACAGCATCGCCAGACCGAGCTTAGGCTGGTTCAGGGCGGTGCAGAGCGCCCATGCCACCATGGCGAAAAAGACCAGCATTCCGAGGCGGAAACGGCGGCGGGCCTGAGAGGGCTTCTGGGTCAACGGAGACGCTGCGCTGACTTTTGTCATTTTCACTGGAATACGAAACATCGGCAGCAGGGTGAATTTTGCGCCAAAGTAAGAGCCGATGGCCGTGGCGACGGCAAAGAACCAGGCGTGAAGCGAAAACTGCGGGATCCCGGTAAAGAAGGCGGCAAGGTTACACCCCATCGCCAGACGCGCGCCGAAACCGGCAATCATGCCGCCGACAACCGCCTGCAAAATGCGGATCCGGCTTTTGGGCATACGCAACTTAACGTTATTTGCCCACAGCGCGGCCGCGAAACAGCCGCCGAACATGCCGATAATCATCATCCCGTCGATGCGGGTAAGCGGGGTGCCGTCCAGATGAATGAGTTTAAAGTAACCCCACTCTTCGGCATGCACGCCAGCGAGTTGCAGCAATTGACCACCCCAGCGGGTGAACTCGCCGGTCACGGCCCAGAAGGTGCCGGTAATGCCAAAATAATAAGTAGAGAGAATGCCTGCCGCGATAACGGCCGGAACGGGTGACCAGAACTTAACCAGGTAAGCCTGTTTGAAGGATTGCCATGACATGAATAAGCCTCTGAACTCAGAAGGATTAAAGATAAAAAAGAGTCCAGATCATACGCTCACACGACAGTTTGAAAAGCCATTCACACCGAAAATATCGATAGGATCAATTTTGACGTAATCCTTTGTTGAAGGCGGGGAAGAAAGGGTAACCGTCTGGCAAGGGTGCCAGACGGTGGAGGGGTCAGGCTTTACGCGTCGCCGCCTTCATGGCGGTCACAAACGCCTTCAGCTCGGCAAGCATCTGCTCGGGCTTGTCCACGTTCTTCTCGATGATCTTCACAATCGCAGAGCCGGAAATGGCACCTGCAGCCTTCGCGTCAATCGCCGCGGTGACCTGATCCGGAGAAGAGATCCCGAAGCCCTGTAGCGGCGGCGCGGCATGGTACTCGGCCAGCTTTTCCACCAGATGATGCAGCGGCAGGGCCGCTTTATTCTCGGCACCGGTCACGCCTGCGCGGGAGAGCAGGTAGATGTAACCGCGCCCGTAAGAGGCTATCTGGCGCAGCAGTGTGTCATCGGCGTTCGGCGGGCAGATGAAAATCGGGGCGACGTTGTGACGCATCGCCGCCTGGCGGAACGGCGCGGACTCCTCGACCGGCACGTCGGCGACCAGAACAGAGTCGACGCCCACGCGTGCGCACTCGGCGTAAAATTCATCGATACCGCGGTTGAACACGAGGTTGGCGTACATCAGCAGGCCAATCGGGATAGTGGGATGCTTCTGACGGATCGCTGCCAGCATTTCGAAGCACTGGGTTGGCGTCACGCGCGAAGCAAACGCGCGCAGCGTCGCATTCTGGATAGTCGGGCCATCCGCCAGCGGGTCAGAGAACGGGATCCCCAGCTCCAGCGCATCGGCACCGGCTTCAATCAGGGTGTCGATGATCTTCAGCGACTGTTCAGGGCCCGGATCGCCCAGGGTGACGAAGGGAACGAACGCGCCTTCCTGGCGGGATTTCAGTTCTGCAAATACGTTATCGTAGCGTTCCATCAGATTTCCCCTCGTGCTTTCAGAATATCGTGAACGGTGAAGATATCTTTGTCACCGCGTCCGGAA
Organism: Enterobacter sp. HMSC16D10; assembly: GCF_001807145.1. Lineage (NCBI taxonomy): Bacteria > Pseudomonadati > Pseudomonadota > Gammaproteobacteria > Enterobacterales > Enterobacteriaceae > Enterobacter > Enterobacter sp. HMSC16D10. Next base: position 96,952 of record NZ_KV787878.1, on the reverse strand, counting down.
AGGTTGACCACCAGCAGCTGCTCTTTTTCCGGATTGTCTTTCATCATTTTCAGCGCATGGGCCAGAGCGTGTGAAGATTCCAGCGCCGGGATGATCCCTTCGCTGCGGCACAGCGTTTTGAACGCTTCCAGCGCTTCGTCATCGGTAATGGAGACATAGTCCGCACGACCGGTGCTGTTCAGATAGGCGTGCTGCGGTCCGACGGATGGGAAGTCGAGGCCAGCGGAGATAGAGTAAGACTCTTCAATCTGGCCTTCATCGGTCTGCATCATCGGTGATTTCATGCCGAAGTAGATCCCCACGCGGCCATGCTTCAGAGGCGCGCCGTGTTCACCCGATTCAATACCATGACCCGCAGGCTCGACGCCAATCAGACCCACGCGGGTGTCGTCGATAAAGTCTGCGAACATGCCGATGGCGTTTGACCCGCCGCCGACGCAGGCGATGACCGCATCCGGCAGACGACCCTCTTTTTCGAGGATCTGCGCTTTGGTCTCTTCCCCGATCATGCGCTGGAATTCACGCACGATGGTCGGGAACGGGTGCGGGCCCGCCGCGGTACCGAGCATATAGTGCGCGGTTTCGTAGCTGCCAGACCAGTCGCGCAGCGCTTCGTTACAGGCATCCTTCAGCGTCGCGGAGCCGCTGTGCACCGGGATCACTTCTGCACCCATCAGACGCATACGGAAGACGTTCGGAGACTGACGCTCAACGTCTTTCGCCCCCATATAGATGCGGCATTTCAGGCCGAGCAGGGCGCTGGCGAGCGCCGAGGCCACGCCGTGCTGGCCTGCGCCGGTTTCGGCGATGATTTCGGTTTTGCCCATACGCTTCGCAAGCAGCGCCTGGCCCAGCACCTGGTTAGTCTTGTGCGCGCCGCCGTGCAGCAGGTCTTCACGCTTAAGATACAGCGTAGTTTTCGTGCCTTCCGTCAGATTGCGGCATTTGGTCAGGGCCGTTGGGCGGCCTGCATAGTTTTTCAGCAGGTCGGTAAATTCCGCCTGAAATGCCGGATCCTTCTGCGCGCTCACAAACGCTTCTTCCAGCTGGCGCAGCGCGGGCATCAGGATTTGCGGGACGTACATCCCGCCGAACTCACCAAAATACGGGTTAAGTAATGTCGTCATCTTCTCTTCCTTAATATGCACGCAGAGTTTTAAAAACCGAGGCCAGTTTGCTGGCATCTTTACTACCCGGCTGGGACTCTACGCCTGAATTGAAATCGAGGCCTGCGCAGCCGGTTTTCGCGGCTTCTACACAGTTATCCGGGCTTAATCCGCCCGCCAGCAGAACGTTGTCCAGCTTTTCGCCGTTCAGCAGTGACCAGTCAAAACGCTGGCCGGTTCCGCCCTGACCGTTATCGAGAACGTATTTATCCACGTGGTTCAGGTTACGCGGGGGCAACGTATCGTCAACGCGTTGCGCTTTCCAGATCTGTACCTGCGGCGCCAGCGTGGCGCGCAGGGCATCGATATAGGCCTGATCTTCATCGCCGTGAAGCTGCACCGCGCTCAGGGATAACGCGTCGGCTTTTTCAACCACCTCGGCGATATCCGCATTGCGGAACACGCCAACATAGCTGAGTGGAGCCGCGGCGATGACCTTACGCGCCTGCTCTTCGCTGACCGCGCGAGGAGAGGAATCCACAAAAATCAGCCCGCCATAAATCGCTCCGGCTTCATACGCGGCCTGGGCGTCCTGTTCGCGGGTTAAACCGCAGACTTTGTTCTCACCCAGCAGCACGCGACGTACTGCCGCATTGAGATCGTCATGTTCCATCATGGCGGAGCCAATCAGGAAACCGTTGGCGAAGTGGCTCAGCTCGCGCACCTGGGCGTAGCTGTTAATGCCGGATTCGCTGATGACCGTGACGCCAGATCCCAGACGCGGCGCCAGCTGGCGCGTGCGGTTCAGGTCAATGGACAGGTCACGCAGATCGCGGTTGTTAATGCCGACCACTTTGGCTTCCAGCGCAATCGCGCGCTCCAGCTCCTCTTCGTTGCTCACTTCGGTCAGCACGCCCATTTTCAGGCTGTGCGCGACGGCAGAGAGCTGGCGGTACTGCTCGTCGTCAAGCACCGAGAGCATCAGCAGGCAGGCGTCGGCCTGGTAAAAACGCGCCAGCCAGATCTGATACGGGTCGATAATAAAGTCTTTGCACAGGATCGGCTGCGGCGCGATGCCGCTGACGATGGGCAGAAAATCGAAGCTGCCCTGAAAATATTTCTCATCCGTCAGCACGGAGATGGCTGAAGCATGATGCTTATAAATGCCGGCAATACGCGCCGGGTCGAAATCGTCACGAATAACGCCTTTGGACGGAGACGCTTTTTTGCACTCAAGAATAAACGCGGTGCGCGTACCCCGCAGGGCGTCATAGAAACGACGGCTGCTCGGGACGACGTCATTCTGGAAACTGGCAAGCGGCTGCTGTTGCTTGCGGGCTTCCACCCAGATGGCCTTATCGGCAACGATTTTGGCTAAAACGGTCTGCATTCTTTACCCTCTTGCCGCAAGTGCGGTAACGCGATCGTAAGCTGCACCGGAGCGCAGTACATCCAGAACTTTTTGAACGTTGGCCTTCAGGTCTTCCTCACCGTGCAAACGCATCAGCATGGCGACGTTGGCAGCAACGGCGGCCTCATGGGCGACCTCTCCTTTACCTTGTAATAAGCGCGTCAGAATGTCACGGTTTTCTTCTGGCGTACCGCCTGCCAGCGCTTCCTGGTGATACGGAGTTAAACCAAAGTCAGCGGCTTCGAGCTGGTAGCTCAGGATTTCACCGTCGCGCAGTTCGGCTACCAGCGTCGGGGCATGCAGAGACACTTCGTCCATTCCGCCGCTGTGCACCACGGCGGCACGCTGGTAACCCAGCACGCGCAGGGTCTCGGCAATCGGCAGGACCAGTTCCGGGCTGTAGACACCGATCAGCGCCAGCGGCGGATGGGCCGGGTTGATCAGCGGGCCGAGCACGTTAAACAGCGTGCGGGTTTTCAACTGCTGACGAACCGGCATTGCGTGGCGGAAACCGGTGTGATACTTCGGCGCAAACAGGAAGCATACGCCCAGGTCATCCAGCGCTTCACGGGAACGTTCGGCGTTCATATCGAGATTAATGCCGAATGCCGCGAGCAAATCAGACGAGCCCGACCGGCTGGACACGCTGCGGTTACCGTGTTTCGCCACCTTCAGGCCACACGCTGCGGCCACAAAGGCGCTGGCGGTTGAAATATTGATACTGTTGCTGCCGTCACCGCCGGTGCCGACGATATCGGCAAACGGATAGTCCGGGCGCGGGAACGGGGCGGCATTTTCCAGCAGGGCCGTGGCGGCACCGGCGATTTCCTGCGGGCTTTCGCCGCGGACCTTCATGCTCACCAGAGCGGCCGCCAGCTGCTCAGGCTTCAGCTCGCCGCGAACCACGGCGGAGAAGAGCTGGTGGCTCTCCTGCTGGCTCAGGGTTTGTGCCTGGTACAGTTTTTCCAGAATCGGCTGCAGGGTGTTGGTCTGCTCCAGCTTCTGTAACGCCCAGTCGAGGGTCTGCTCCAGCAGGCGGGCACCGTGGGAGGTCAGGATGGATTCCGGATGGAACTGCATCCCGCAGACGCGATCCGCGTCGTGACGTACCGCCATCACCATCCCTTCAAACGAGGCGTTGATCGTCAGCCCGGCGGGAATGTTGCTGCCGACCAGCGAGTGGTAGCGCGCGACCGGAAGCGGATTCGGCAGCCCGGCAAACATTGCCTGGCCGTCATGTTCAATGCTGGAGGCTTTACCGTGCAGGATCTCGCCCGCCTGGCCGACGTAACCGCCGTAGGCTTCCACGATTGCCTGGTGACCAAGGCAGATACCGATAATCGGCAGCTTGCCGCGCATGCGGGTTAGCAGTTCGGGCATACAGCCCGCTTCGCTCGGCGCGCCCGGCCCCGGGGAGAGCATCAGCACCGGGTTTTGCATGGTCGCCAGACGGTCAATCAGGGTCTGCGCCGGGACGTGGTTGCGGTAGATAACGACGTTGTGACCATTCGCACGCAGCTGATCTGCCAGGTTATAGGTAAAGGAGTCGATGTTATCGAGCAGCAGAATGTCAGCCATCAGAAAATCTCCTGTGCATGGTGTGCGGTAGCAATGGCGCGAAGGACCGCACGCGCTTTGCTGCGCGTTTCGTCAGCTTCAGACTGCGGAACGGAATCAAGAACAATCCCGGCACCCGCCTGGACGGTGGCAATACCGTCTTCGACATAGGCGGAGCGGATCACGATGCAGGTATCGAGGTCACCGTGGGCCGTAAAATAGCCCACCGCGCCGCCGTAGCTGCCGCGACGGCGTCCTTCGGCGGCGGCAATCAGCTGCATGGCACGTACTTTCGGCGCACCGCTCAGGGTGCCCATGTTCATGCAGGCGCGGTAGGCGTGCAGTACGTCGAGGTCGTGGCGCAGCTCGCCCACCACGCGGGAGACCAGGTGCATCACGAATGAATAGCGGTCGACTTTAGTCAGGTCCGCCACGTAGCGGCTGCCTGGGGTGCAAATACGAGCCAGATCGTTACGCGCCAGGTCAACCAGCATCAGGTGCTCGGAGAGCTCTTTATGGTCGGTGCGCATTTCCAGCTCGATGCGGCTGTCGAGATCGCGATCCAGCGAGCCGTCTGCGCGACGTCCGCGCGGACGGGTTCCGGCGATCGGGTAGATCTCAATCTGGCGGCTGGTGGCGTCATATTTCAGCGAACTTTCCGGCGAGGCGCCGAACAGCGTGAAGTCGTTGTCCTGCATAAAGAACATGTACGGGCTGGGGTTGCTCTTTTTCAGCACGTCGTAAGCGGCCAGCGGGGACGGGCAGGGCAGAGAGAAGCGACGGGAAGGCACGACCTGGAAAATTTCCCCGGCGCGAATCGCCTTTTGCATCTGGCGAACCACGGCACCGTACTGATCGTCGGTCTGGTTCACATCGCAGGTCATTTTTTCCACGCGCTGCACCGGTAGCGCAGGCGGCGCTTCCGTCATTTGCTGCTGCAGTTGGGCAATGCGGTGCTCCAGACGGGTTTTCTCAGCGCCAGAAGGCGTGAACAGGCTGGCCTGAATGCGGGTGTACTGTTTCTGATGGTCGATCACCAGCAGGGTTTCGGCCAGATAGAAACAGTAGTCCGGGCAGCGATTGCCCTGCTCGGTTTCCGGCAAATCTTCAAATCCCGCGACCAGGTCGTAAGCAAACAGCCCGCCAAAGAACATCGCTTCACGCTCATCGTGCGGAACGGTGACCAGGTTTTGCAGCAGGCGGAAGGCATCAAAGACGGACAGGGAACAGAGGCGCGCGTCTTCATCTAACAGTTGGCTAACCGGCGGGAAATGCAGAATGCGCATTTCCGGATGACGCTCGTTTTCGATGCCTGAAGGCAGGGCGGCATCCAGCAGCGGCAGCAGCGATGCGCCATTGTCTGACAAAGCCTTAATAGTGACAGTGTCACCTAAGGCGGTAATGCGCAACGCGCTGTCGACCAGCAGAAGGCTTTTCAGATCGTCCTTGCTGTCGATGTCCGCAGATTCCAGCAGCAGCGTTGCCGGGCGAGCCCCGCACACCTGATGAAACAGCGCGGTCGGGTTGTGGCGATAGGCCGCCTCGCAGGTCAGCAATTCGAGATGGGGTTTGGCTGTTTGCATGTTGGTGTTCTCATTTATTCTGTTCAAAAAAAAGCCCGCTGAGTAGCGGGCGGGTATCTGTTTGCATTTCGCAGACGCGTGACACTGCCCGAAGATCAGGAAGTACGCCACCAGCCGTGCAGAGTGAAATGTGCTGTCATTTTCAGATACCTTTCTCGTGTGAACTTTCGTACTAGTTAACTAGTTCGATGGCGTGTTGTCAACCCTTGATTTCAGAATTTCACGTTAAGTCGGTATCATGGCGGTTTCGGATGTCTTCAACCTGTTATGGGAAGTGCTTTGAGCGATACCACCTACGCGATTATTTATGATTTACACAGCCATACTCAGGCCTCTGATGGCCTGCTGACACCCGAAGCCCTGGTTCATCGTGCCGTTGAAATGCGCATCGGCACGCTGGCGATAACCGATCACGATACGACGGATGCCATTCCGGCAGCGCGCGCCGAGATTGCCCGCTGCGGGCTGGCACTCAATCTGGTGTCCGGCGTCGAGATTTCGACCGTCTGGGAAAACCATGAGATTCATATCGTTGGCCTGAACATCGATATAGACCATCCGGCACTTATTGACTTTTTGCAAGAACAAAAAACGCGCCGCAACCAGCGCGCAGAGATGATCGGCGAGCGTCTGGAAAAGGCACATATTCCTGGCGCGCTGGAAGGTGCGCAAAAGCTGGCGAACGGCGGGGCGGTTACGCGCGGTCATTTCGCCCGTTTTCTGGTAGAGGCGGGTAAAGCCACGACGATGGCGGATGTCTTTAAAAAGTATCTGGCGCGCGGGAAAACCGGATACGTTCCGCCACAGTGGTGTACAATAAAACAAGCTATTGATGTGATTCATCATTCTGGCGGTAAGGCCGTGCTGGCCCATCCGGGGCGGTATAATCTTTCTGCTAAATGGCTGAAAAGGCTGCTGGCGCACTTTGCCGAAAACGGTGGAGAGGCGATGGAAGTCGCCCAGTGTCAGCAGGCACCCAACGAGCGCGCGCAGCTCGCGACCTATGCCCGACAGTACGGCCTGCTTGGCTCACAGGGTTCTGATTTCCATCAGCCCTGCGCCTGGATCGAACTGGGGCGCAAGCTCTGGCTGCCCGCTGGCGTTGAGCCGGTCTGGCAGCTCTGGGAACAGCCGCAGCAAATTGAAGAGAGGGAAGTATGAGTCAGTTTTTCTATATCCATCCGGATAACCCGCAGCCACGCCTGATTAACCAGGCCGTGGAGATCGTCCGCAAAGGCGGCGTGATTGTCTACCCGACCGATTCCGGCTACGCGCTGGGCTGCAAAATTGAAGATAAAGGGGCGATGGAACGCATTTGCCGTATTCGCCAGCTGCCGGACGGCCATAACTTTACCCTGATGTGCCGCGATCTCTCTGAGCTGTCGACCTATGCTTATGTCGATAACGTGGCGTTTCGCCTGATTAAGAACAACACGCCGGGCAACTACACCTTCATCCTGAAAGGAACGAAAGAGGTGCCGCGCCGTCTGCTGCAGGAAAAGCGTAAGACTATCGGCATGCGCGTGCCGTCGAACCCGATTGCGCAGGCGCTGCTTGAAACCCTCGGCGAACCGATGCTGTCTACCTCGCTGATGCTGCCCGGCAGCGAGTTTACCGAATCCGATCCGGAAGAGATCAAAGATCGTCTGGAGAAGGTGGTCGAGCTGATTATTCACGGCGGTTATCTCGGCCAGCAGCCGACCACCGTGGTCGACTTAACCGAAGATGCACCGGAAGTGATTCGAGAAGGCGTGGGCGATGTAAAGCCTTTCTTGTAATGGTATAAGCAGATATACTACGCGGCCATCAAAGCAGGGCTCGGCCCTCTTTTGACCTGATTCGACGCCTGTGAAGGCGACACCTGAGGAAGCTCAATGAGCGAGAAGTTACAGAAAGTGCTGGCGCGTGCCGGCCACGGTTCACGCCGTGAAATCGAAGCCATTATTGAAGCGGGCCGCGTGAGTGTGGACGGTAAAATCGCCACGCTGGGTGACCGCGTAGAAATCGTACCGGGGCTGAAGATCCGCATCGACGGTCATCTTATCTCCGTGAAAGAGTCCGCTGAGCAGATCTGCCGCGTGCTGGCTTACTACAAGCCGGAAGGCGAGCTGTGTACCCGCAATGACCCGGAAGGTCGCCCGACGGTGTTTGACCGTCTGCCTAAACTGCGTGGCGCTCGCTGGATTGCCGTTGGCCGTCTGGACGTGAACACCTGCGGTCTGCTGCTGTTTACCACCGATGGTGAACTGGCAAACCGTCTGATGCATCCAAGCCGTGAAGTGGAACGTGAATACGCGGTGCGCGTGTTCGGCCAGGTTGATGAGAATAAACTGCGCGACCTGTCGCGTGGCGTTCAGCTGGAAGACGGTCCTGCGGCGTTCAAAACCATCAAATTTACCGGTGGGGAAGGCATCAACCAGTGGTATAACGTGACCCTGACCGAAGGCCGCAACCGCGAGGTGCGTCGTCTCTGGGAAGCGGTAGGCGTGCAGGTTAGCCGCCTGATCCGTGTCCGTTACGGCGACATCCTGCTGCCAAAAGGCCTGCCGCGTGGGGGTTATACCGAACTGGATCTGACCCAGACCAACTATCTGCGCGAGCTGGTCGGTCTGACGCCGGAAACCACCTCTAAAGTGGCGGTGGAAAAAGATCGTCGCCGCATGAAGGCGAATCAGATTCGCCGTGCGGTGAAGCGTCACAGCCAGGTGAGCAGCAACCGCCGCTCTGGCAGCCGTAATAACAACGGTTAATGTAAAAGCCCGGTGAAGATACCGGGCTTTATTCTTTAGTAATCAATCCCTATTTGCGCTTTGATGCCCGCATCAAACGCATGTTTAACCGGACGCAGCTCGCTGACGGTATCTGCCAGCTCCAGAATATCCCGATGACACCCGCGGCCCGTGATGATGACCGTCTGATGGGCGGGACGGTTTTTCAGGGCATTAAGCACGGCGTCCAGCGGCAAATAGTCGTAGGCGACCATATACGTGATCTCATCCAGCAGAACCATATTGAGTGAAGGATCGGCCAGCATTCTTTTAGCGTGCTCCCAGACGGCCAGACAGGCTGCGGTATCGGTTTCGCGGTTCTGAGTGTCCCACGTAAAGCCGGTCGCCATCACCTGGAACTCAACGCCATGAGGCTCAAGCAGATTACGCTCGCCGTTAGGCCACTCACCTTTAATAAACTGGATAACGCCGACCTTCTGACCGTGGCCGACGGCGCGTGTCGCCGTGCCGAATGCGGCCGTGGTTTTCCCTTTGCCGTTGCCGGTAAAGACGATGACGATCCCGCGCTCGTCCTGAGCGGCCGCGACGCGCGCATCAACCTGTTCCTTCAGACGCTGCTGGCGCTGCTGATGACGTTCTTCACTCATTGCGAGATTCCTGGTTTACGGCCCGGCTGGGCGTCAAAGGTCATCCCGGTTTTGCGGCGGCTGTCGTCGCCCATCAGCCAGAGATAGAGCGGCATAATGTCTGCCGGCGTTTTCAGCTTCTGCGGGTCTTCCGTCGGGAAGGCGCTGGCGCGCATTTTGGTGCGCGTACCGCCCGGGTTAATGCAGTTTACGCGCAGATGGCGACTCTGGTACTCCTCTGCCAACACCTGCATCATGCCCTCGGTTGCGAATTTTGATACGGCATAGGCACCCCAGTTTGCGCGCCCCTCACGGCCTACGCTGGAGGAGGTGAACACCAGTGAACCCGAATCCGATTTGAGTAATAAAGGAAGGAGTGCCTGGGTCAGGAAAAACGTCCCGTTGACGTTGACCTGCATGACCTCCTGCCAGATCTCGGGATCCTGTTCATCCATCGGGCGAACTTCGCCAAGCAAGCCGGCATTATGCAGTACGCCGTCCAGGCGCGGGTAATGGGTGCTGATGCGGTGAGCAAGCTCCTGACATGACGCGGGCGTGCAGGTGAGCAGATCGAGCGTGTACCAGCGAGCAGGAATACCCCCTGCGGCTTCAATCTCCTGCGCCACCCCTTTAAGTTTTTCTTCGTTGCGGCCGGTCAGGATGACGCTCGCGCCATACTCAGCGTAGGTCAGCGCCGCTTCACGGCCAATCCCGTCGCTGGCCCCAGTGACAAGAATGATGCGGTTCTGCAGCAGATTTTTTTGCGGTTGATAATGCAAGGTGACTCCTCGGCGCACGGTGACTTAAACACGCCTTCTTTTGTGACTTTTCGGCTTTATGCCCGAATTCGCCTGATAATTCAATCAGTCTACAGGACGCATTGCTGAAAAATTAACAATTTGCAAATATTTAAACGCCAGACCGGGGATTCCTGAAGGCGCCTCGCAGAGGTAGTGTCACGAGCGAGACGCATGGGCAGGGGGTGTTGTACACTGCCGTGAAAGATTCGTGGTTAAATCAAGGTGGAACGCGTGGAATTACTTTCTCAATATGGGTTGTTTTTGGCGAAAATCGCGACGGTGGTGATTGCCATTGCGGTGGTTGCCGTTCTGATTGTCAACCTGACGCAGCGCAAGCGTCAGCGTGGGGAGTTACGCATCACCCGCCTGAGCGAGCAGTATAAAGAGATGCAGGAAGAGATGTCTCTGGCGCTGCTTGACAGTCATCAACAGAAACTGTGGCTCAAAGCCCAGAAGAAAAAGCATAAGCAGGAAGCCAAAGCGGCAAAGGCAAAGGCGAAGCTCAATACGCCACAGGATAAGGTCACGCCACGGGTTTACGTGCTCGATTTTAAAGGCAGCATGGATGCGCATGAAGTCGCGTCTTTGCGCGAAGAGGTCACTGCCGTGCTGGCCGTGGCGACGCCGCAGGACCAGGTCGTTGTTCGTCTTGAAAGCCCGGGGGGCGTGGTGCACGGCTACGGCCTGGCGGCCTCTCAGCTGCAGCGCCTGCGTGAAAAACAGATCCCGCTGACCGTGGCCGTAGATAAAGTGGCGGCGAGTGGTGGCTACATGATGGCCTGCGTGGCGGACAAAATTGTGGCCGCACCGTTCTCGATTATTGGCTCGATCGGCGTGGTCGCACAGATCCCGAACTTTAACCGCTTCCTGAAAAATAAAGAGATTGATATCGAGCTTCACACCGCGGGTCAATACAAACGTACCCTGACGCTGCTGGGGGAAAACACGGAAGAAGGGCGCCAAAAATTCCGTGAGGATCTCAACGAAACACATCATCTCTTTAAAGACTTTGTGCACCGTATGCGCCCGACGCTGGACATTGAGCAGGTCGCAACGGGTGAGGACTGGTACGGCGTTCAGGCGCAGGAGAAAGGGCTGGTGGATGAAGTCGGAACCAGCGACGATCTGCTGCTCAACCTGATGGAAGGCCGGGAACTGGTGGGCGTCCGCTTTGCCCAGCGCAAGCGACTCCTTGACCGCTTTACCAACAGTGCGGCAGAAAGCGCGGACCGCCTGCTGCTCCGCTGGCTACAGCGGGGACAAAAACCGCTGCTGTAAACAAAAACGCGAGGCTTATGCCTCGCGTTTTGCGTTAATCGACCAGGTGATATTTCTCGGAAAGCGTATGTGCCAGGTATTTAAACATGTTAAACACGGCGGTGCTTTTCGGGGTCGGTAAGCCCTGTTCATCAAGGAAGTATTCGCCGCTGAAAACCAGCACGCCATTTCGCTGCTCTACGCCGGTGGCTTCAATGCCTGCCAGCGTATCTTCATGGTCACGAATAAGCTTGTTTGCTTCGATAAGCAGAGAGGCTCGGTCAATAGGTTGGGTCGTATTCTGCATAATCCACTCCTTAAACAGTGACAATAGTCTACGCCGAGGGCGCTTTGGGGGCAAATTTTCCCTGTAATGTGAGGGGATAAGGTGCAGGGGCCTGGCTGGCAGGATTTGCTTTTGCATGCTAATAAAGTTGCGTAACGAATTTTATCAGGTAGAGTGTGCGCTTTCGTCATTCTGGCAACAGAATTGCTTGACATTCAACCGGGAATTCGTCACGAATTACACGAGATGTGAGAAAAATACCCGAGAACTCAATCACCTGGGCGTTTTTTCTTTAACGCCCGGTAAGACAAAGGGGTTGATATCTCCTGACGCAGTCGCAATATCATTGGCTCGTCGTCAGCGGAAGGGAAATCAACGTGCGGCGTATTCCTGGAAGAATTAAATTAGGTAAAGGTGAATATGGGTAAAGCTCTCGTCATCGTTGAGTCCCCGGCAAAAGCCAAAACGATCAATAAGTATCTGGGTAATGACTACGTGGTTAAGTCCAGCGTTGGTCATATCCGCGATTTGCCGACCAGTGGCTCAGCCAGCAAAAAGAGCGCAGACTCTACCTCCACCAAAGGGGCTAAAAAGCCTAAAAAGGATGAACGTAGCGCGCTTGTCAACCGCATGGGTGTTAACCCATGGCATAACTGGGATGCACAATATGAAGTGCTTCCAGGGAAAGAAAAAGTCGTTAACGAGCTGAAGCAGCTGGCTGAAAAAGCAGACCACATCTATCTCGCAACCGACCTTGACCGCGAAGGGGAAGCCATTGCGTGGCACCTGCGGGAAGTGATCGGGGGTGATGACAAACGCTACAGCCGCGTAGTGTTTAACGAAATTACGAAGAATGCGATTCGTCAGGCGTTTGAGAAGCCGGGCGAGCTAAACATCGACCGTGTTAACGCCCAGCAGGCGCGTCGCTTTATGGACCGCGTTGTGGGCTACATGGTTTCTCCACTGCTGTGGAAAAAGATTGCCCGTGGCCTGTCCGCAGGTCGTGTGCAATCCGTCGCCGTGCGTCTGGTCGTTGAGCGCGAGCGCGAAATTAAAGCCTTCGTGCCGGAAGAGTTCTGGGAAGTCGATGCCAATGTGACCACGCCGGGCGGTGACGCTCTGCCGCTGCAGGTAAGCCACCAGAACGATAAGCCTTTCCGCCCGGAAAACCGCGACCAGACCATGGCCGCCGTGGCGCTGCTGGAAAAGGCACGCTATCAGGTGCTGGAACGTGAAGACAAGCCGACCAGCAGCAAGCCTGGTGCGCCATTTATCACCTCCACCCTGCAACAGGCGGCGAGCACCCGTCTGGGTTACGGCGTGAAGAAGACCATGATGATGGCCCAGCGCTTGTATGAAGCAGGTTACATCACCTACATGCGTACCGACTCAACCAACCTGAGTCAGGACGCGGTCAACATGGTGCGTGGCTACATCAGCGACAACTTCGGTAAGAAATACCTGCCGGAAAGCGCTAACCAGTTCGCCAGTAAAGAGAATTCTCAGGAAGCGCACGAAGCGATTCGTCCTTCTGATGTCTCCGTGCTGGCTGAATCGCTGAAAGATATGGAAGCCGACGCGCAGAAGCTGTATCAGCTGATCTGGCGTCAGTTCGTGGCGTGCCAGATGACCCCAGCCCAGTACGACTCCACCACGCTGACCGTTGGCGCGGGTGATTTCCGTCTCAAGGCGCGCGGTCGTATTCTGCGTTTCGACGGCTGGACAAAAGTGATGCCTGCGCTGCGTAAAGGTGATGAAGACCGAACGCTGCCTGCGGTGAACAAAGGTGATGAACTGTCTCTGGTTGAGCTGATCCCGGCTCAGCACTTCACCAAGCCACCGGCACGCTTCAGTGAAGCATCTCTGGTAAAAGAGCTGGAAAAACGCGGTATTGGCCGTCCGTCGACCTACGCGTCAATTATCTCGACGATTCAGGATCGTGGTTACGTCCGTGTTGAAAACCGTCGTTTCTATGCGGAAAAAATGGGTGAGATCGTCACCGATCGTCTGGAAGCCAACTTCCGCGAGCTGATGAACTACGATTTCACCGCGCAAATGGAAGACAGTCTCGACCAGGTTGCCAGCCACCAGGCGGAATGGAAAAAGGTCCTCGACAGCTTCTTCAGCGACTTCACCGACCAGCTTGAAAAGGCGGAGAAAGACCCTGAAGAGGGCGGCATGCTGCCTAACCAGATGGTACTGACCAGCATCGACTGCCCAACCTGTGGCCGCAAGATGGGGATCCGTACTGCCACCACGGGCGTGTTCCTGGGCTGCTCCGGCTATGCGCTGTCGCCAAAAGAGCGCTGCAAAACCACCATCAACCTGGTGCCGGAGAACGAAGTTCTCAACGTGCTGGAAGGTGACGATGCGGAAACGAACGCTCTGCGTGCCAAGCGCCGCTGCAAAAAATGCGGCACGGCAATGGACAGCTACCTGATCGATCCAAAACGCAAGCTGCACGTGTGCGGTAATAACCCAACGTGTGACGGGTATGAGATCGAAGAGGGCGAGTTCCGCATTAAAGGCTATGACGGCCCGATTGTGGAGTGCGAGAAGTGTGGTTCTGAAATGCACCTGAAAATGGGACGTTTCGGTAAGTACATGGCCTGTACCAACGACGAATGTAAAAACACGCGCAAAATTCTGCGTAACGGTGAAGTGGCCCCGCCGAAGGAAGATCCGGTTCCGCTGCCAGAATTGCCGTGTGAGAAATCCGACGCGTACTTCGTGCTGCGTGACGGCGCGGCAGGTGTCTTCCTGGCCGCCAACACCTTCCCGAAATCGCGCGAAACCCGCGCGCCGCTGGTGGAAGAGCTATATCGCTTCCGCGATCGTCTGCCGGAGAAACTGCGTTATCTGGCCGATGCGCCGCAGCAGGATCAGGAAGGCAACAAAACCGTGGTGCGGTTTAGCCGTAAAACTAAGCAGCAGTATGTTGCGGCAGAGAAAGAGGGTAAAGCGACCGGATGGTCAGCCTTCTTTGTCGATGGCAAATGGGTTGAAGGCAAGAAATAATCTTTCTTAACCGTAACTTACCTGTGAAAGGGCCGGATTTCCGGCCCTTTTTTATTACCTTGTTATTATTTTTTGTTCCGTACTATACAGTCAGGCTATAAATGATATAGTGGTTATAGTTAACCTGTTTCTTATTATTAAATCGTCTTAAGCGATTGACCGCATGCGCTAAATCGGATGGTCTGGCATGAAATTACAGCAGCTTCGTTATATCGTTGAGGTGGTGAATCATAACCTTAACGTCTCTTCTACCGCCGAGGGGCTATATACCTCGCAACCGGGCATCAGCAAACAAGTTCGTATGCTGGAGGATGAGTTAGGCATTCAGATCTTCGCCCGCAGCGGTAAGCATCTCACTCAGGTGACGCCTGCAGGGCAGGAAATCATTCGCATTGCGCGTGAAGTCCTCTCTAAAGTCGATGCGATTAAGTCTGTGGCGGGGGAGCATACCTGGCCGGATAAAGGCTCGCTGTATATTGCCACGACGCATACTCAGGCGCGCTATGCGCTGCCCGGCGTGATCAAAGGCTTTATCGAGCGTTATCCTCGCGTCTCGTTGCATATGCACCAGGGCTCGCCAACGCAAATCGCTGAAGCCGTCTCTAAGGGGAATGCAGACTTTGCCATCGCCACCGAAGCGCTTCACCTGTATGACGATCTGGTGATGCTCCCGTGCTACCACTGGAACCGTTCTATTGTGGTGACCCCCGATCACCCCCTGGCGGGTAAAGGGTCGGTCACTATCGAAGAGCTGGCCCAGTATCCTCTGGTGACCTATACGTTTGGCTTTACCGGTCGGTCCGAGCTTGATACGGCATTTAACCGGGCAGGGTTAACGCCGCGCATTGTCTTTACCGCGACCGATGCGGACGTGATTAAGACCTATGTCCGGCTTGGATTGGGTGTGGGCGTCATCGCCAGCATGGCGGTCGATCCGGTGTCAGACCCTGACCTGGTGCGTCTTGATGCGCACGACGTTTTCAGCCATAGCACCACAAAAATTGGGTTCCGCCGCAGCACCTTCCTGCGCAGCTATATGTATGATTTTATTCAGCGCTTTGCCCCTCATTTAACGCGCGACGTGGTGGATACCGCCGTGGCATTACGCTCAAATGAAGATATTGAAGAGATGTTTAAAGACATCAAACTCCCCGAAAAATAATCACACCCGGTATCTTTCCCCCAGGGAAAGATACCGAAATAACGCCTCAAAGCTAAATTAGAATTATCATCATCTGCTTTCCCTGCCATATAATGTCATTAGCCATTTGCTTTGTAAGGTTTTAATGTCGTGAATTGGCGACAAAAGTAGAAACTAATTTACGCCTCCGCAAATTTTTCTTTTCAATAATTTATTTCTGGTCAAAAGATTGAATATTTCATACCTCCCGGTGCGTAAATTCACTGGCTTTTCGGCTAAAGTTTCTTTAGGATTTATCTCAACAGATGATTAATTGTACCAATTGTTTGGTCCTAAATGATAAGCGATGTCGATTGTATGAGGTTAGCAATGCCTTCAGGAAGTGAAGAACCGCAAAGGGATCCTGCGCTCAAGCGTAAAGCCTGGCTGGCGGTCTTTCTCGTCTCCGCCTTGTTTTGGGTGGCTGTTGCTCTCCTGGCCTGGAGATATTGGGGTTAAATATGGCAGTGACGGTACGTACCGCTTCGGTAAAACAGATGTGTCAGCATCGTGACAACGGCCACAGAGGGCGTAAAGCACCTGCAACTGTTGTACCTGCGTCCTGGAAACTGACGCCGCAGCAGCAAGCGTTTATTGATGTGTTCGCAGAAGACGAACCCAAAAAACAATAATTTAGTTTATTGCGTAATGATGCAAATAGTCTGAATATCGACTCTGCACTTTTGTACTCTTTAATAAATACACATCAGCAATATAGCACTGAGGAACAACCTCGGAATTTTTATAAATAATGCCTGGTGTCCCTATGATGAATAACATGACGTCTCACAAATACTGGTCGTGGATCGGCGTTTTTACCGTGTCGATTCTGTTCTGGAGTCAGCTCATCTGGCTGGCGCTCCACTAAATTGTAAAACCTCGCTACGGCGGGGTTTTTTGTTTCCCCCTTGTGGAGCAATCCGAAATTTATCAATTTGGGTTGTTATCAAAACGTTACGACATCTTTGTGTTATCTTTAATTACAGCCCTGATGATTGTCGGGACATCTCTGTGATTAAGGAGGAGCTTATGTCGTTAACCCTACGCGAAGCCAGTAAGGACACATTACAGGCAGAAAATAAAACCTGGCATTACTACAGCCTGCCGCTGGCTGCCAGAACGCTTGGGGACATTTCGCGTTTACCCAAGTCCTTGAAAGTTTTACTTGAAAATCTCTTGCGCTGGCAGGACGGTGAATCCGTCACGCTCGATGATATCCAGGCGCTGGCAGGGTGGCTTGAGAAGGCCCATGCCGACAGAGAAATCGCCTACCGCCCGGCAAGGGTGCTGATGCAGGACTTTACCGGTGTTCCGGCCGTGGTTGATTTAGCCGCGATGCGCGAAGCCGTGAAGCGTCTCGGCGGAGATACGGCAAAGGTTAACCCGCTTTCCCCCGTTGACCTCGTCATTGACCACTCCGTGACCGTTGACCACTTCGGTGATGACGATGCCTTTGGTGAAAACGTTCGTCTCGAGATGGAGCGTAACCACGAGCGCTACGTCTTCCTGAAGTGGGGACAGCAGGCGTTCAGCCGATTTAGCGTGGTCCCGCCAGGCACCGGCATTTGTCACCAGGTAAACCTTGAATATCTGGGTAAAGCCGTCTGGAGCGAATTGCAGGATAAAGAGTGGGTGGCTTATCCGGACACGCTGGTGGGCACGGATTCACATACCACCATGATCAACGGTCTGGGCGTGCTGGGCTGGGGCGTCGGCGGTATCGAAGCGGAAGCCGCCATGCTCGGCCAGCCGGTATCCATGCTTATTCCGGATGTGGTGGGCTTCAAGCTCACCGGAAAGCTCTCTGAAGGCATTACCGCCACCGATCTGGTGCTGACCGTCACCCAGATGCTGCGCAAGCATGGCGTGGTGGGCAAGTTTGTCGAATTCTACGGTGACGGACTGGATTCACTGCCGCTGGCCGACCGCGCCACCATTGCCAATATGGCGCCGGAATACGGTGCCACCTGCGGCTTTTTCCCCATTGACGACGTCACGCTGGAGTACATGCGCCTCAGCGGCCGCAGCGAAGAGCAGGTCGCGCTGGTGGAAGCGTACACCAAAGCGCAGGGCATGTGGCGTAATCCGGGTGATGAGCCTGTTTTCACCAGCACGCTTGAACTCGATATGGGAAGCGTCGAAGCGAGCCTCGCGGGGCCGAAACGCCCGCAGGACAGGGTTGCGCTGACCGACGTGCCGAAAGCGTTTGCCGACAGCAATGCCCTGGAAGTGAACGTGGCGCAGAAAGACCATCGTCCCGTCGACTATGTTCTGAACGGACATCAGTATCAGCTTCCGGACGGCGCGGTTGTGATTGCCGCGATTACCTCCTGCACCAACACGTCCAACCCCAGCGTATTAATGGCGGCCGGTCTGCTGGCTAAGAAAGCGGTAGAACTTGGGCTAAAACCTCAACCGTGGGTTAAGGCCTCGCTGGCACCGGGCTCCAAAGTGGTGTCGGATTACCTGGCTCAGGCCAAACTGACGCCGTACCTGGACGAGCTGGGCTTTAACCTTGTGGGCTACGGCTGTACGACCTGTATTGGTAATTCCGGGCCTCTGCCTGAACCTATCGAAACGGCGATCAAGCAGGGTGACCTGACGGTCGGCGCCGTACTGTCCGGTAACCGAAACTTTGAAGGGCGCATTCACCCGCTGGTGAAAACCAACTGGCTTGCTTCGCCGCCGCTGGTGGTGGCTTATGCCCTGGCCGGGAACATGAATATCAACCTGGTGACCGATCCGATTGGTCACGATCGTAAGAATGATCCTGTCTATCTGAAAGATATCTGGCCTTCTTCACGTGAAATCGCGCTGGCCGTTGAGAAGGTCTCTACCGAGATGTTCCGCAAAGAGTACGCGGAAGTCTTTGAAGGCACGCCGGAATGGAAAGCCATCAACGTTGCAGGTTCGGATACCTATGGCTGGCAGGATGACTCGACCTATATTCGTCTGTCGCCGTTCTTTGATGAGATGCAGGCCGAGCCGGCGCCGCTTAAGGATATCCATGGCGCGCGTATCCTGGCCATGCTGGGGGATTCTGTCACGACGGATCATATCTCTCCGGCGGGGAGCATCAAAGCCGATAGCCCGGCAGGCCGCTATCTGCAAAGCCGGGGGGTGGAACGCCGCGATTTTAACTCCTACGGTTCGCGCCGCGGTAACCATGAAGTCATGATGCGCGGGACCTTTGCCAACATCCGCATTCGTAACGAAATGGTGCCGGGCGTGGAAGGGGGCATGACGCGCCATCTGCCGGGGACGGAAGTCGTGTCGATTTATGATGCGGCGGTCAAATACCAACAGGAAGGGACGCCGCTGGCGGTGATTGCCGGGAAAGAGTACGGTTCCGGCTCCAGCCGCGACTGGGCGGCGAAAGGCCCGCGCCTTCTTGGCGTTCGGGTGGTCATCGCCGAATCGTTCGAACGTATTCACCGTTCGAATCTGATCGGCATGGGGATCCTGCCGCTTGAGTTCCCGCAGGGCGTGACGCGTAAAACGCTGGGCCTGACCGGGGAAGAGCAGATTGACATTAGCGGCCTGCAAAACCTGCAGCCGGGTAAAACGGTGCCGGTAACGTTAACGCGGGCAGACGGGAAAACCGAGGTGCTGGATTGTCGGTGCCGTATTGATACGGCAACCGAGCTGACCTACTACCAGAACGACGGCATTTTACATTATGTGATTCGTAAGATGCTGGATTGATGAAACGAGCCCGGCACGCGTGCCGGGCTTTTTATATCACTCTTTGAGCAGATGGCCCATTTTGGCGGCTTTGGTATCAAGGTAGTGGGCATTTTTCGGGTTACGGCCGACAATCAGCGGTACACGTTCAACGATGTTGATCCCGGCTTCGGTCAGGATCTCCACTTTTTTCGGGTTATTGGTCAGCAGACGAACTTCGTCTACCCCCAGCAGCTTGAACATATCGGCGCATAAGGTGAAGTCACGTTCATCAGCCGCAAAACCGAGCTGATGGTTGGCTTCAACCGTATCGTAGCCCTGGTCCTGAAGCGCGTAGGCGCGAATTTTATTCAGCAAACCAATGTTACGCCCTTCCTGACGGTGATAAAGCAGCACGCCGCGGCCTTCTTCAGCAATGTGAGAAAGGGCCGCTTCCAGCTGGAAACCGCAATCACAGCGCAGGCTGAACAGCGCGTCGCCAGTGAGACACTCTGAATGGACGCGGGACAGCACCGGCGTCTGCCCTGAAATGTCGCCATACACCAGTGCGACATGATCCTGTCCGGTTGCCAGTTCTTCAAAACCCACCATCAGGAAATCGCCCCATGGGGTTGGCAGTTTGGCTTCTGCCACACGTTTAAGCTGCATGTGATTCTCCAGAGTAGGCTGACACGTTTCGTGCCTGTGCCCTGTTTTGCTTTCTGTATCAGTTTATTTTGCCACAAGCTCAGCAGGTTCGCCTAATGGGCACCATGCGATATGACCGTTAAAAGCACGATCCGACATCTCCACCCAGCGAACAAATTTCAGTTATGATTGTGACGCTTAGCAAAAAGGAGAAGACATGCATTCAATCGCCAGACGTACGGCAGCAGGTGCGGCCATTTTACTGATTATGCCTTTGGCCGTATGGCTTTCAGGGTGGATGTGGCAGCCCGGGCAGAACGCCACTTGGCTGAAAACGTTATACTGGATTACGGAAACGGTGACCCAGCCCTGGGGAATTATCACCCACGTCCTCCTGTGCGCCTGGTTTCTGTGGTGCCTGCGCTTTCGTCTGCGCGCGGCGCTAATGCTCTTTGCGATCCTCGGCGGCGCTATCCTTATCGGTCAGGCCGTAAAATCCTGGGTGAAAGATCGCGTTCAGGAGCCGCGTCCTTTTGTCGTCTGGCTGGAAAAAACGCACCATGTTCCGGTGGATGAGTTCTACACTTTAAAGCGTAAAGATCGTGGCGCACTGGTGAAAGAACAGCTTGCGGAACAGCAGGATATCCCGAAATTCTTGCGTAAACACTGGCAGAAAGAGACCGGGTTCGCGTTTCCCTCCGGCCACACCATGTTTGCGGCCAGCTGGGCGCTGCTGGGGGTTGGGCTGCTTTGGCCTAGACGTCGAACGGTCACCATCGTGATTTTACTGGTCTGGGCGACGGGAGTGATGGGCAGCCGCTTATTGCTGGGGATGCACTGGCCACGGGACCTGGTCGTCGCCACGCTCATCTCGTGGATGCTGGTGATGCTGGCGACCTGGCTGGCTGAACGATTCTGCGGCCCGCTAACGCCACCGCCGGAAGAGAAAGAAGAAATAGCCGAAAGGGACCAAACGGACGCCTGAAGGTTGATATTGCGCATTTTGCCCATAGATCCATGACTGGCGCGTCACTTTTTCCATTTCGCGCCCGTCACTAAAATGGTAGTTTATAAGGCTGATTGCGGTAAGTTGAACATACTTTATTCGCTTGAACCACATAACGGGAAGTAATGTGAAATATTTACTCATTTTCTTACTGGTATTGGCGATTTTTGTCATTTCAGTCACATTGGGTGCACAAAACGATCAGCAGGTGACGTTTAACTATCTGCTGGCTCAGGGCGAGTATCGCGTGTCGAGCCTGCTCGCGGTCTTATTTGCTGCAGGCTTTGCCATTGGCTGGCTGGTTTGCGGTTTGTTCTGGTTAAAAGTCCGTGTTTCGCTTGCGCGCGCTGAACGTAAAATCAAACGACTCGAACATCACATTGCGCCTGCGTCCGACATGCCGGAAAGCTCTGGCGTGCCGGTCGTGAAGGAATAATCGACGATGCTGGAGTTGTTGTTTCTGCTTTTGCCTGTCGCCGCAGCCTATGGCTGGTATATGGGCCGCAGAAGTGCGCAACAAACAAAACAGGATGAGGCCAACCGGCTCTCCCGCGACTACGTTGCGGGGGTGAACTTCCTCCTGAGCAATCAGCAGGACAAAGCGGTAGACCTGTTCCTCGACATGCTGAAAGAGGATACGGGGACCGTTGAAGCCCATCTTACCCTGGGGAACCTGTTCCGCTCGCGCGGCGAGGTTGACCGCGCCATTCGTATTCACCAGACCCTGATGGAAAGCGCCTCGCTGACCTACGATCAACGACTGCTGGCCGTACAGCAGTTGGGACGAGATTACATGGCTGCGGGGCTGTACGATCGCGCTGAAGATATGTTCACCCAGCTGGTAGATGAAACGGATTTCCGCATTGGCGCGCTGCAGCAGTTGCTGCAGATTTACCAGGCCACCAGCGACTGGCAGAAAGCCATTGATACGGCTGAACGTCTGGTGAAGCTGGGTAAAGATAAGCAGCGCGTTGAGATCGCCCATTTCTACTGTGAGCTTGCCCTTCAGCAGATGGGCAATGACGACATGGACAAAGCCATGGCGCTGCTGAAGAAAGGTGCCGCCGCGGACCGCAACAGCGCCCGTATCTCCATCATGATGGGGCGCGTTTTTATGGCGAATGGCGACTACGCCAAAGCCGTTGAAAGCCTGCTGCGGGTTATCGACCAGGACAAAGAGCTGGTCAGTGAAACGCTGGAAATGCTGCAAACCTGCTATCAACAGCTGGACAAGCGGGAAGAGTGGGTGGCATTTCTGCGTCGCTGCGTGGAAGAGAATACCGGCGCAACCGCGGAACTGATGCTTGCTGACGTTGTTGAGCAGTATGAGGGGGGCGACACCGCGCAGGTCTATATCACCCGACAGCTTCAGCGTCATCCGACCATGCGGGTCTTCCATAAGCTGATGGATTACCACCTGAACGACGCGGAAGAAGGGCGCGCGAAAGAGAGCCTGATGGTGCTGCGCGACATGGTTGGCGAGCAGGTGCGCAGCAAACCGCGCTACCGTTGCCAGAAGTGTGGTTTTACCGCCTACACGCTCTACTGGCATTGTCCGTCCTGCCGGGCCTGGTCCACCATCAAGCCCATCCGCGGCCTGGACGGGCAGTAATTTTTTAAAAGCCTTCATTTTAGTTACAACATACTAATGATTTTTAACGGCTTCTGAGCACCGTGCGGTTTGCCGGCCTGGCAGGCAGATAAATGGATTCTGTCAATTTGCGGCGTCGGCAGGTAGAATGCTGGCCGTTTATCTGTTCCGCGCCGCTGCGCGCCCATAGACGAAAAGGGCTGGTCATGACGTCTGTTACATCCTCCACTTCCCGCGTAATTACGGATTCTCCTGTTGTTGTTGCGCTTGATTACAATAAGCGTGACGCTGCACTGGCGTTTGTCGACGGTATCGACCCTCGCGATTGCCGCCTGAAAGTTGGCAAAGAGATGTTCACGCTGTTTGGACCGCAAATCGTTCGCGATCTGCAACAGCGCGGCTTTGACGTTTTCCTCGACCTCAAATTCCATGATATTCCGAACACCACGGCCCACGCCGTTGCTGCAGCCGCCGAGCTGGGCGTATGGATGGTCAACGTCCATGCGTCGGGTGGGGCAAGAATGATGACCGCTGCCCGTGAGGCGCTCCTGCCGTTCGGTAACGACGCGCCGCTGCTTATCGCCGTCACCGTGCTGACCAGTATGGACGAAAATGATTTACGCGACCTTGGCGTGACGTTGTCACCTGCGGAACATGCCGAACGTCTCGCGCGTCTGACGCAGCAGTGCGGCCTGGATGGCGTAGTCTGCTCCGCGCAGGAAGCGGTACGTTTCAAATCAGCGCTGGGCCAGGATTTTAAACTCGTTACGCCGGGGATCCGTCCTGCGGGCAGCGACGTGGGCGATCAGCGTCGCATCATGACGCCTGAGCAGGCGCTGGCGGCGGGCGTTGACTATATGGTTATCGGGCGTCCGGTGACGCAGTCTGCAAACCCGGCAGAGACGCTTAAGGCTATCAACGCATCGCTGAACAAGGGGGCATAATGACCGATTCCAACAGCCGTCTGGTCTACTCAACCGAGAGCGGGCGTATCGACGAACCGAAAGCCAAAGTGGAACGTCCGAAGGGGGACGGTATCGTGCGCATTCAGCGTCAGACCAGCGGACGTAAGGGGAAAGGGGTCTGCCTTATTTCCGGTATTGATCTGGATGATGCTGAACTGACAAAGCTGGCTGCCGAACTGAAAAAGAAATGTGGATGCGGCGGGGCCGTGAAGGACGGCATTATCGAAATCCAGGGTGATAAACGTGATTTAATTAAATCACTGCTCGAAGCCAAAGGCATGAAAGTCAAACTGGCAGGCGGCTAAAATAAATGAGCCACGGCAAATGCCGTGGCTCGTGTTATATACGTGCGTATGTCAGACCTGAAATGCGTTTAAATATCGCAATATCGAGGAAGGCTTAGATAATAGTTATTTGCCAACCTGGTGACCGATAATACCACCGACAGCAGCGCCACCTAATGTACCCAGCGTACTACCATCCGTTAATACTGCACCACCGAGAGCACCGGCACCGGCACCAATCGCGGTGTTACGGTCACGTTTAGACCAGTTAGAGCATGCGCTCAGGGACATAGCGACAGTGATTGCCAGAACAGCGGCGGCTAATTTTTTGCTGGTTAAGGTCATAATACTTTCTCCTGAATTATCGATTCACGGAAAGATGTACACGTTAAGTATAGACTAATCGAATACTTAATTCTTTTCCCCGTGAAAGCTGGTCGCGCAGGCGTTACTTCATCACGCAGGTGATAGTCACTTCCTGTTATATCGCTAATAGTAATTTTACGACTTTAGGGCAGGTTAAACAGGTAAAAACTCTTAAAGCAGGGTTAAGAATCATCTCAGAGAAAGACGTGTGCGCCCGAAATACGGGCGCGGAGGGAAATCAGGCGCTGGCTTTAATAATATTGACGATCAAACCGCTCTCTTCGAGTTTATTGCGATGCGCTTCGCTCAAACGGTCATCGGTAATCACGCGGCTAAAGCGTGAAGCGGGACCCATCGTATAAGGGTGAACGGCACCAAATTTAGAGCTGTCGGTGAGCACAATGGCTTCGCACTCTTTTTCCAGTACGGCATTCACCACGTCAGAGCGCATCATATCCCGGCCGGTAAAGCCTGTCTCCGGCTGCCAGCCGTCAATCCCGATAAAGGCCTTACTGAAATGAACCTGCTGGACGTACTGACGGGTCAGCGGGCCAACCATGCTTTCACTTTTTTTCTGATAGATGCCGCCCAGCAGAATCACCTCGCAGCGCGTCTCTTTAAGTAAATGCGCGATATAGCTGCTGACGGTGATAATGGTGACGTCTTTTTGATCGGCAAGCGTTCGCGCCAGAAGGGCATTACTGCTGCCGTTTTCAATAAAGACGGTCTCGCCGTTGTTCACCAGGGACGTAGCAAATTCCGCCAGTTCACGTTTGAGCGCGTAGTTGTTCATCATGCGCGTCTCAACGTCATCACTGTCCAGCGGGACCGCATAGCCGTGCGCGCGACGCAGGTAGCTCTGTTTTTCCAGCAGATTAAGATCCTGACGGATGGTGACTTCAGAAACGCCAGTGGTTTTAGCGAGTTCGACTACGCTTACGCGTCCCTGATCGATGACCATCTGCAAAATGAGTTGTTGTCGGGAATTCATAGCATCCATTTAATAAAGCGAAACGAGGTCGGAAACGGTGGGGGTTAAACTTCCCACGGCGCTTTTGGCTGTCTGTTTTCGGGCGCATCGTCAGCGCCATTCTGAGCAAGAAGTTCAGACTTCAGGATCTCAAGATTACGGATAGCAGAGTGATAATCGCCCGCCACCAGGATATCCAGCACGGTATCAATTCGTTGTGCTACAGCTTGTGCGTCAATAGTTGACATAATCTCACCCCAGGCGCGAAAAGTTAATATTTTCAATGATGCAGAAATTGGCTTCAAAAGAGAAGGGAAAAAATGCAATAACCAAATTACATAAACGGAAGTGATAAAATTATTCCCCCTCATGCTGCGGGCTTATTGAGTGGATTAGTCTAAAACTGCGCGCAACGCGCTTTTTTATAAGAGGAATTAGACTATGACAGTTATCAATCAGCCTACCTGCACACTGTTTACCGATACTGAACGGTTCACCCAGCTGTCAGGCTATTACGAGGCAGAGCGACATACAGTCTGGATGATGTTGCGGGCTCAGCCACGTCCTTGCTTCAACCATGCGTTAATAGAGGAGATCATGAACCTTTCATGGCTCGTCCGCCAGTCTGGTTTTGCGGTCGATTTTTGGGTGACCGGATCGCTGGTGCCTGAGATGTACAATGTGGGCGGTGACCTGCAGTTTTTCGTCGAGTGCATTCAGCACGGTCGACGTGAAGCGTTACGGGCCTATGCGCGCGCCTGTGTCGATTGCGTGCATGCGGCCTCCCGGGGGTTTGATACGGGGGCCATCTCGCTGGCCATGGTCGAAGGCAGCGCGTTAGGGGGCGGGTTTGAGGCCGCTCTTGCGCACCATTTCGTTCTGGCGCAGCGCGATGCACGTTTAGGTTTTCCCGAGATTGCTTTTAACCTGTTCCCGGGCATGGGGGGATATTCCCTGGTAGCTCGCCGTTCAGGAATGAAGCTGGCGGAGGAACTCATCTACAAGGGGGAATCCCATACGGCGGAATGGTACGAACAGCATGGCCTGGTGGATCTCCTGTTTGAACCCGGACAAAGCTATGTCTCCACACGAACCTTCATCGACACGCTACGGCCAAAACTGAATGGCGTAAGAGCGATGCTGCGCGCCCGTACGCGCGTTCTGCAATTGCCGCGCAGTGAATTGATGGACATCACGGAAGACTGGGTGGACGCGGCTTTCTGCCTGGAACCGAAAGATATCGCCTACATGGAACGTCTGGTGATGCTGCAAAACCGCCATCACGCGGCGGGGTTGCGTAAAGCCAGTTAATGCTGTTTTCGCGCCTGATATCGTTTTAGCCATCGCTCGAATGCGGCAGCGGGCATCGGCTTAGCAAACAGAAAACCCTGCCGTTCGTTGACGCCGTTCTTGGTCAGAAAGGCGTCTTCTTTTGCATTTTCGACCCCTTCGGCAATCACCTGCAGGTTTAACGCCTGCGCCACCGCGACGATGGCGCGCACCAGAGACTGGGAGATGGACTGCTTATGAATATCCCTGACGAACGATTGATCGAGTTTTATGGCGTCAATAGGGAAGCGGGCCAGCTGAGAAAGGGAGGAGTAGCCGGTACCAAAATCGTCGAGATGAATTTGCGCCCCCAGCCTGCTGAACTGCTGGATCACGGAGAGCGCCAGCTCTTCGTTCTCGATGAGACAGCTTTCGGTTAATTCGACGTCCACCGGGCAGTATTCAAAATTTAGATCCTTCAGCGCCTGCTTTAAGTCGCTAAAGATAGTCTGGTCGGCCAGCTGACGCGCAGAGACGTTCACGGCCACGCGCAGGTTAATTCCCTTATCGCGCCATTTCGCCACCTGGCGAACCACATCCAGCATCACCCAGCGGCCCAGCGGCACAATCAACCCTGACTCCTCGGCATAAGAGATAAACTCCAGCGGTGGGATCAACCCGCGTTCGGGCGATTGCCAGCGGACCAACGCTTCAAGACTTCTGACCTCTCCGCGCCAGGTGATTTTAGGCTGGTAGTGGATCAGGAGCTGGTCGTTATCCAGCGCCTTACGCAGGTTGGTATCCAGCCAGAGATACTCAAACACGCGCTGGTTCATCTCGGGCGAGAAGACGCAGAACTTGCCCCGGCCGTTCTCTTTAGCGGTGTACATGGCGGTATCGGCGTTACGAATGACGCTTTCCCGGTCGTTACCGTGCTGCGGGGCGAGGGCGATGCCCAGGGAACAGCCGGTGTAAATTTCAATCAGGCCGATTCGAAACGGCTGGCGCAGGCGGGTTAAAATGCGCGACGCCATCGCTTCCAGAGAGCCCTGAGAAGTATGGGTGGCCATGACGATAAACTCATCTCCGCCAAGTCGTGCCAGCACCTGTCCCTCATCCAGACAGCTCAAAATGGCGAGCGCGACAGCCTGTAACAGCTGATCGCCAAACATATGCCCGTAAGCGTCGTTGACCTTTTTAAAGTTATCCAGGTCGAGATACACCACGCCAACCTGCGTGTCGCCGCGGTGACTGATGGCGTCAGAGATCAGGTCGTGGATCGCATTGCGGTTTGGTAAGCCGGTGATGGTATCGGTATTGGCCAGCACGCGCAGCCGCTCCTGAGCGCGGCGTTCCTCGGTAATATCTGTACCGGAACAGATAAGGAAAATTTCATTTTTACCGCTGCCGCTGTGAACGAATTTGTTTCTGAACAGAAACAGTCGTTGCCCTTTACGCGTTTTGATCCAGCGTTCGACTTCGTAGGAGCTGCCGTTGCGGAAGAAACCGGTAATATTGCGTTTTGAGGCAGCCGCTTCGCTGCGGCTCATAAAGAGCTTAAACACGTTCTGGCCAATCACTTCTTGCTCTTTGAGGCCGGTATACTCTTCGCTCAGCCGGTTAAAACGCTGAATATTGCCGTTCTGATCGAGAATAACAATCACGGAGTTAGCCTCTGACACCACCTGTTCCGCAAAAGAGAGTCCCTGAGCCAGGTCGCGCGCCACGGAGGGCGTATCGTTCCAGGCGGAAGCCGTACCGGCCCATTCGTTACGGGTAATTTTACGGCCCACAAGGTGAACCGGGACATCTTCCCCGAATAACGAGAGCGTCATGGAAATGCTGGAGGTAATAACGGTTAAATGACGGATAAGATCGGCCTGATCGTCGTCCAGCGCAATCACCTGAGTGACATCGGCATTTTCACTGGCGGCAAGGTGCAGAGCGTTGCTGTCAGCTGACAAGCGCCACCATGGGCTGTGGGTTCCCATGTAGCGAAACAGCAAATTCTGCTCCAGATCGTCCATCATGTTTTCTCCCGCAGCTGTTCAGTAGCGCACCAATTATTCATTTGCAGTCGACTTTTCCGTTGAGAAGCAGCGGCAAAACCGAAGTGAACTTATTGTTTTTCCCTGAATTCTTATAATAAAACGAGTCAGATTTAAAAGGATACTGAGCGTATAAAAATTCACGTAACCGAATATAACAACACTCTTTTACTGTAGATAATTATGGCGAATTTGGGCGAGGGGAGGCTGAAAATAGTAAGAAAAAATAATGATTTTGTGGCGGGGATAAAAAGAAAAATTGTCGGCCTTTCCGGAAAGGAAATGACCGACAATTGAACAGGTTATCAGGCGACAGGACGCGCGATAATACTGCGGGTTTCCATACGGACTTCAGCGATAGTGACGTCAATCACGTCGGTGACTTTGTAAACTGTTTCACCTTTAATTTGCACCGTACCGTTTTCCTGACTACAGACCATTTCATCGCGAACAGCATGCAGGAATGGCGCCGGAATAAACGCGACAGCACCGTTATCGACCAGACGGACGCGCATCCCCCCGCGGCTGATATCAATGATCTCGGCGGCGAAACGGGTATCCGTACCGGCTTTATCCTGCAGGAAGCGCGCGTAAAGCCAGTCGCCAACGTCACGTTCTGCCATGCGGTTCAGACGGCGGCGATCGGCCATCTGCAGCGTGGTCTCCTCCTGAGGGCGGGCAACGGTTTCGCCTTTGATAATCGCTTTCAGCAGACGGTGGTTAACCATATCGCCATACTTACGGATCGGTGATGTCCAGGTCGCGTAGGCTTCGAGGCCGAGACCAAAGTGCGGGCCAGGCTCAGTGCTGATTTCAGCGAAGGACTGGAAGCGACGGATGCGGCTGTCCAGGAAGCCCGAGGGCTGCGCGTCCAGTTCGTGGCGAAGCTTGCAGAAGCCCGGCAGGGTCAGCACTTCTTCCGGATCGACGTGCACGTCGTGATTCTTCAGCAGGGCAGCCAGCGCTTCGGTATTCGCCGGATCGAAGCCGGTATGGACGTTGTAAATACCAAAGCCCAGCTTGTCGCGCAGCACGCGTGCGGCACAGATGTTGGCGGAAATCATCGCTTCTTCAACGATGCGGTTCGCAATGCGTCGCGGCTCGGCCACGATATCCAGCACTTCGCCTTTCTCACCCAGAACAAAGCGATAATCCGGGCGATCTTTGAACACCAGCGCATGGGTTTGACGCCATTCGCTGCGGTTCAGGCAGATACGATGCAGCAGACGGATCTGCGCGGCAATGGCGTCTGATTCCGGTTTCCAGCTACCGGTATTTTCCAGCCAGTCGGAGACGTTATCGTAGGCCAGCTTGGCTTTCGACTCGATGGTGGCGGCAAAGAACTCGATATCGTCTTCAATCGCGCCATCTGCGGCAATGGTCATTCGACAGGCGAGAACCGGGCGCACTTCATTTGGGCGCAGCGAGCAGAGATCGTCTGACAGTTCACGCGGCAGCATTGGGATGTTGAAGCCCGGCAGGTAGTTCGTGAACGCACGAATTTTCGCCGTTTCGTCAAGCTTGCTGCCTTCAACAATCCAGGCGGTAGGATCGGCAATGGCAACGGTGAGGTGCAGTTTGCCGTCGGCACTCTCTTCAGCGTACAGCGCATCGTCCATATCTTCGGTGCTGGCGCTGTCGGTGGTGACAAACTCCAGCGCGGTGAGATCGCGACGCGTCAGACCTTCGTCCTGCATCTCGGTTGCCACGCCGTTCGGCGCTTCTTTTTCAAGATTGTGGCGTGCCAGCGTAACCCACCATGGCACGAAATGATCGGCGCCAAAGGTAATGAACTGGGTCAGTTCCGCATAAAAACCGCGATCGCCTTTCAGAGGATGACGGCGCATTTCTGCTACGGCCCAGTCACCTTCTTTAAAATCATGCTCAACGCCACGGGCGGCGCGGCAGGGAATGGCATCTTTCAGCAGAGGATGATCCGGCACGATAGAAAGACGATCGTCTTTTCGCTGCACCTTGCCCACAAAGCGGGTCAGGAACGGTTCGATCAGTTCTTCCGGCTCGGCGGACTCACGTTCCTTTTCGGTATGAATGACGGCCATGACGCGGTCGCCATGCATCACTTTCTTCATCTGCGGTGGCGGAATGAAGTAGCTTTTCTGCGCGTCAATTTCAAGGAAGCCAAAGCCCTTTTCCGTGGCTTTTACGACCCCTTCTGCACGCGGCGTCTGGGAATGCAGTTGCTGTTTAAGCTGCGCTAGCAGCGGGTTGTCCTGAAACATAATGTTCTATTTTCGTAGCCATTGAGCGGCTGACAGTTTTACGCGATTCTCACTGTCTCAGCAAGCGGTCTTTGGGTAATGAGTGGGGTTATTCCTCTTTACCAAACGCCACTTTCAGACGATTAAGCCAGCCATCAAACGCACTTTGGGTAAGCAGCGTGATGGCATATTCGCCCTGGAGTCCTTGATCCGTGAGCGGGGTAAACTGTGCGGCACTGAAGCGGTCCGGCGAGCGGGTCAGCAGTTCGACCGCTGCCGAAAGTGCGGGTGACGTCTGCGGGATCTCCGCGCGGCTGTTTAACAGGATTTCTCCGGTCAGGTCGAGCAGCGTCGGCTCATGACAAAGCACCGGCGTCAACGCCTCGAGCGCGGGTTCGGCCTGCCAGCGGGAGAGGGACTCCAGCTGATGCGCATTCGCGTAGCGCAGCTCGACGACGGGTAAAAGCGGCATCCACGCATCGTGGCTCGCGGGAAGCGTGTGCGGCTGAATATGGTGCCCCGGCAACCAGCGAACAGGATGTCCCAACAGCGCCTGAAAAATCGCGACCACGCGCGCCTGAAAACCGATAAAGCCGATAATCTGGTTAATCACCACGATGTCGTACGTGGACAGGCCCACCTCATCAAGCTGGTTCCGGGCTTTATCATCAATGACATCAGGTGAGCTGGCGAGCTGGCGGGCATACTGGGTGATTTGCGCCAGGCGGCGGTTGCTTTCGCGCGAGGAGTCCGGGCCGGGAAGCGGGGCGAGGAGGGCGGCGTAGTGGTTACAGAGCCGCTGAACGCCGCAGGCCTGTGCGACCGTTAACGCGGTACTGAGCCGATCGTAAGCGCTGAGCGTATGCAGGCGGTTCACGGGAATTGAGAGCGGAAACAGCTGGTGGCATAAGGCTCTGGCAGGGGTAAGCCAGCCAGAACAGGCGGCGACAATCTCATCAGGCAGGGCTAAATCGAGCAAAAAACGATCGTCGACGTTAGCGGCTTCGGGCACCAGGGGCAGAACATCCGTCTGCGCGTGGTTTGACTGGGTTTCATGATACCAGTGGCCTTTGCCGGAAAAACGGCGTTGTTCCATGTGCGTTCCTTGATCTCAAAATGGCGATCAATATCCTGGCGTAAGGCAGATAAAGGGAAAAATATTGTTAGGTGATAACAAATAGCAGAACGGAATAACGAAGGGGTGACGCGGGGGGGGAAATACTCTCTTCCCGGGCGGGAAGAGAGTCACAGCTTATTTAATTTCCAGCTCGTTCATTGCAGCGATGTTGAAGCCGCCGTCAACGTGAACCACTTCGCCGGAGATACCCGCGGAAAGGTCAGAGCACAGGAATGCTGCAGAGTTACCCACATCTTCAATGGTAACGGTACGACGAATCGGGGTAACCGCTTCGCAGTGTGCCAGCATTTTACGGAAATCTTTAATACCGGAAGCGGCCAGGGTGCGAATTGGACCCGCAGAGATGGCGTTAACGCGCACGCCTTCAGGACCCATTGCGTTCGCCATATAGCGTACGTTGGCTTCCAGAGACGCCTTAGCCAGACCCATAACGTTGTAGTTAGGGATAGCACGTTCTGCGCCCAGGTAGGACAGGGTCAGCAGGGCTGCGCCCGGGTTCAGCATCGCGCGGCAGGATTTCGCCATCGCAACGAAGCTGTAGGAGCTGATGTCGTGCGCGATTTTGAAGCCATCACGGGTTACCGCGTTCACGTAGTCGCCGTCCAGCTGGTCGCCAGGCGCGAAGCCGATGGAGTGAACGAAACCGTCGAATTTCGGCCATGCTTTTGCCAGTTCAGCAAACATGCCGTCGATGCTTTCGTCTTGTGCAACGTCACATTCCAGAACAATGCTGGAACCCAGCTGCGCGGCAAACTCTTCAACACGGCCTTTCAGCTTGTCGTTCTGGTAGGTGAACGCCAGCTCAGCGCCTTCGCGATGCATTGCCTGTGCGATGCCGTATGCGATGGACAGTTTGCTGGCAACGCCAGTCACCAGAATGCGCTTACCGGAAAGAAAACCCATAGCTTTAATCCTTATATTCATTGCTTATTTTGCCTTGTAATTCATAGCGTTACAGGCAGTATTTCAAAATCATTCGAAATTAGCTCGAAATTATAGCCCACTCACGACCCTTTGTGTCACGATATTTCTCGCACTTCTCCGAAGTCGCATGCCCCGAAGAATGCGCCGCGGACTCGCGGGGGCGCGAAATTTCAGCATTCGTCCAGTATATCACCCGGCAACAGCTTCGCCTCATCCAACCAGCGAGGAGGCGCGATCCCGCAAGGGTGTTCATGCTTTCCTGATGTTGCCGATGAAGCGCGCAATAACGATAAAGAAAACCGGTACGAAGAAGATCGCGAGAAGCGTACCGCTAATCATGCCGCCAAATACGCCGGTACCGATGGCATGCTGCGTACTGTCGCTCGCACCGGTGGCCAGCATCAGAGGAACAACCCCTAAGGTAAAGGCTAACGATGTCATCAGAATGGGGCGCAGACGCTGACTGGCGGCATGAATGGTCGCCGCCAGCAGGGGTTGCCCTTCGCGATGCAGTTGCCTGGCAAACTCCACAATCAGAATGGCGTTCTTGGCCGACAGGCCGATGAGCGTAATCAGACCGACCTTAAAGAACACGTCATTGGTCATGCCGGCAACAAACACCGCTATCACCGCGCCGATAAGGCCCAGTGGAACGACCAGCATGACCGCAAAAGGAATAGACCAGCTCTCATACAGGGCGGCGAGAACCATAAACACGACCAGTATCGACAGGGCGATCAGGCCCGGAAGCTGCGATTCCGATTTTATCTCCTGTAGCGAACTCCCGGCCCACTCACCCGCCATGCCCTGAGGCAGGCTCCTGGACAAGCCCTCCATGGCCTTCATTGCGGTGCCGCTGGATACGCCTGACGCCGCACTTCCGGTAATCCGTATAGCAGAATAACCCTGGTAGCGCGTCAACTGCTGCGGCGCAACGTTCCAGGATATCGTCGCAAACGTTGATACCGGCACCATCTCACCCATCCGGTTTTTCACTGATAGTTTCAGTATCTGCTCGGGCTGCATTCGATAGGGGGCATCGGCCTGAATAATCACCTGTTGAACGCGGCCGTTGTTCGTATAGTCGTTGACGTAATTTGAGCCCAGGGTGACGGAGAGCGTCTGGTTGATATCATCGAATGAGACGCCCATCGCTTCCGCCTTTTCCCGGTCAACCTGGAGCGCAAGGCTGGTTCCTTCCGGCAGACCGTCTATATAGACATCGCTGAGTTCAGGGCGTTGATTAGCCTGCTGAACCAGCGCGTCGGCGGCCCTCTTTAGAGCCTCATAGCCCGCTCCCGCTCTGTCCTGAACGTACCATGTGAAGCCCGAGGAGGTGCCCATATCCGAAATGGCCGGCGGGAGCAGGCTCATTGTGACGGCATCAGTGACGTTCGTCATGCTGGCCTGTATGTGGTCGGCTTCACCCTGAGCCGTCGAGCCCTGCCGATTTTTCCAGTCCTTCAGCGTGGTGAAGGCCATAGCCGAATTCGGTCCTGAACCTGAAAAGCCAAACCCCAGGATCATAATGTTGCTTTCAATGTCCGGCCGGACCGCAATTTCCGCTTCAAATTTTTTAACCACGTTGAGGGTGCGCTGCATCGTGGCATCAGAAGGCAGCTGGATAGAGGACATAAAGTAGCCCTGATCTTCATCCGGCAGAAAGGACGACGGTAGCGAAGACAATCCAACAAACAGCGCCGTGCAGAGCGCAACGTAAAGGAGCAGCATACGCCCGGTTCGCTTCAGAACGGCACCCAGCCCGGCTTCGTAACAGACGGTGAGCAAACGGAAGCGCGCGTTAAACCTGGCCGCGAACCTTCCACTTCCGCTCTTTCCTGCCTTGTGCGGCTTGAGTAACGTTGCGCACAGGGCAGGCGTTAGCGTCAGGGCCAGAAACGCGGACAGCAGTATGGAGACCGCCATAGAAATACAAAATTGTCGATAGATAATCCCGACCGAACCCTCAGCAAACCCCATGGGGATAAAGACGGCAGTGAGCACCAGCGTGATCCCGATAATCGCCGGGGAGATCTCCTGCATGGCCTGCCGGGTAGCGTCCCGTGGGGAGAGGCTTTTTTCCGCCATCAGTCGTTCGACGTTCTCCACAACCACAATGGCATCATCAACGATAATCCCTATTGCCAGCACCATGCCGAACATCGTCAGAATATTGATGGAGTATCCGCTCAATAACATCACCGTGAAGGTGCCAAGAAGTGCGACGGGAGCAACAATCGCCGGGATAAGCGTACAGCGTATCTTGTGCAGAAACAGAAGCATCACCAGGAAGACCAGCACCATCGCTTCGACAAATGTCTGAACCACCTTCATGATAGAAAGTTTCACAAACGGCGCGGTATCGAAGGGAACCGTAAACGCCATTCCTTCCGGTAACACCTGGGAAAGCTCGTCGATGCGCGCGCGTACGCCTGAAGCTGTACTCATTGCGTTGGCACCCGGCGACAGCTGGATTGCCGCCGCCGTTGCGGGCACACCATTTTCGCGGATACCGAAAGCGTAACTTTGCAGGCCGGACTCAACGCGCGCGACGTCGGACAGTTTCAGCCTCGCGCCCGATGCATCTGATTTCAGGGTAATGTTTCTGAACGCCTCTACCGAAGTGAGTTGCCCCTTCACGCTGATGGGATACGTTACGCCTTGTCCCGCAGATGCTGGTTCATCTCCCGTTTTGCCGGGCGAAACCAGGGCATTTTGCTGGCCAACAGCAGTAAGTACATCGCTCACCGAAAGGCCGTAGCTGTGGAGCTTCATCGGATCCAACCAGATACGCAGCGCTTTTTCGCCGCCAAACAGCTGAACTTTCCCTACGCCGGGCACGC
Organism: Enterobacter sp. HMSC16D10; assembly: GCF_001807145.1. NCBI lineage: Bacteria > Pseudomonadati > Pseudomonadota > Gammaproteobacteria > Enterobacterales > Enterobacteriaceae > Enterobacter > Enterobacter sp. HMSC16D10. The sequence continues at coordinate 61,465 of NZ_KV787878.1, read as the reverse complement.
GACGAAGCTCGTCACTGACGTTTCGGGCAAAATAGTCGCTTAAGTCGGCTTCCTCGAATTGACCGCTGGTGGACTTCAGCCCCACCATCATTAAAAATCCAGAATTAGCGGCCTCGACGTTAATGCCGTTTTGTCTTACCGCCTGAGGAAGACGAGGCTCGACGATCTTTATCTGATTCTGCAGATCCATCTGTGCCAGCTTGATGTCCGTGCCGGGTTTAAACGTGACGGTAATCGATGCCGAACCGGTTGTGTCGCTGGATGATTCGAAGTAGAGCAAATTATCTACGCCAGAGATTTCGCGCTCGATTAACGATACCACCGACGTATTCATGATATCGGGGCTGGCCCCCGGGTAACTAACGGAAATAATGATGCCCGGCGGAGCCACCGCTGGATACTGCGCAACCGGCAAACGAGGAATAGACAGGAGACCCGTCAGGACGATAAACAGCGCCACGACCCAGGCGAAAATAGGGCGGTCAATAAAAAAATGAGGCATTGGTTTTTTTTGTGTAAAAGAGTGAGGCAGAGACTCTACCGCGCACCTGTTTAGCGGAAGTGGGCGGTTTATGGAGGATGTGTGGAGCAAGGGCTCAGATCATTCTCATAATGAGGTACAGCGGTGCTCCACCAAAAAAAATGATCAAATAACATTCATAGTAAAAGATCAGATCCGCAATATCGGGTATCGCGTTTAACAGCACGGTGAACGTAATAATGAGATAAACAAAAATCACCATCAGCCAGAAGGCGATGATAAGAAGCTCAATGAACGCGCCGGCTTTATTTTGTATAACCAGAGAAACCACTGACAATGCGATGCAGCCATAGATAAGGGGTGAAGAGAGCAGCGTCGAGGCGACTTTCTCATCCATTCTGTGTACCAGCACCAGCCAGGCATAAAGTAATCCCCACGACAGCAGCAGAAACAGGAAATATATGCCCAGTTTTTTAGGAGAAAAATATTTAGAAAGTTCCATGTTCATTATTTCAGCCAACTTCATAAAATCTTTAAGAAACAGTGGTAATTTGCAGCCCGCAATGCACAACGCGTTATGCCTCATTAGCGATTTTGAACGGACATTGTCGAGTCTTTATTGACTGAATGTGTAGGCTGTGTGGAGAAATAACCGGGCATTTAAATCAACCGGGAAATTTTCGTGACTACGGCACTTTTTCCCGGAGGCTGCGTCTTATTGTGCTCAAGATATCTGATAGCGTGCTTAAAGGGATTTCACCCGCGGAGATAATATGAACAAAAATACGCTGATCCTTGTTGTTGAAGATGAAGACGAAATCGCCGATATACTGATGAGCTACTTAGAGCGTTCGGGAATGAAAACGCTCAGGGCCAGGCAGGGCGAGCAGGCGATAACGCTCAATCGCCTCCATAAACCGGATCTCATCTTGCTGGACATTCACCTGCCCGTGTGTGACGGCTGGAGCGTGCTTACCACGCTTCGCCATGAAAGCGCTGTCCCCGTCATTATGGTTTCCGCTCTCGATCAGGACGTCGATAAACTTATGGGTCTGAGGCTCGGCGCGGATGATTACGTAATCAAACCCTTCAACCCTTCGGAAGTTGTCGCGCGGGTTGAGGCGGTGCTGCGTAGAACAAAGCCTGCGCTTCAGCAGGCGGGGGCCCTGCCGCTCAGAACGCCATTCATTACGGTCTATCCGGATGATTTCTACGTGGAGGTTACTGCGGGGCCCGAGGTTATCTCCCCGGTCTTAACGACGACCGAATTTAAATTGCTTTCTTACCTGGTGCGGTATCCGCGCAAGGTCTGTTCCCGTGAAGAGTTGCTCAACGCGTGTTTGCCGGAAGGCGATACGCTCGACAGAACCGTCGACAGCCATATGAGCAAGCTGCGAAAAAAACTGGAGCTGGCCGGTCTTTATGGCGTTCCCGAGAGCATCAGGGGCATGGGTTACCGGCTTGGGGAAAAGAAATGAATAAAGAGTCTGTCCTGAGTCGTCAGATCTTAACGTATATGCTATTGCTGACGTTTACGATAATTGCCATCGCCATACTGGGCTCCTGGTTTTTTTACTCCTTTATTCTGGATCATCTTCCCGGCGGCCCTGCTGCGGGCGATGACGAGCAGATGACGATGTGGGACTGGGTATGGATTGGGACCGCGACAACGATCAGCCTGATCATTGCCGTATTCTTTACGGTCAAACTTTCATCGCGAATACTCACCCCGCTAAACACGGTCGCGTCCAGCCTGAAAAAAATTTCTCAGGGCGATCTGGACGCCAGGGCATTCTGTGCCAGTTCCCGGCTGGGAGAGATCAATCACCTGGTTACGGATTTCAATGAAATGGCAGAAAAGCTGCAAACGCTGGATATCCAGCGGAAATCCTGGAATGCTGCGATTGCGCATGAACTCAGAACCCCGGTCACCATTTTACGCGGAAGGCTTCAGGGGCTGGTTGACGGGGTGTTTACCCCGGATCCGGTGCTGTTTACTAACCTCCTTAAACAGACGGAAGGATTAACCCGTCTGATTGAAGATCTCCGGGTTATCAGTTCGGATGGCGGGGCAGGATACACGTTATACCAGGCCAGAACGGATCTGAAAGGGACAATACTGGACGCGCTCGATACCTTCATGCCCGAGTTCAACCGTAAGGCATTTAGCGTCCATACTGAACTGAGGGAGCAGCAGTGCGCATTCGATCCCTTACGCATCAATCAGTGTCTGACCGTTTTATTTGACAATGCCTTACACTATTCCACCTCGCGCAAGCTCACGGTAAAAAATGGTGTTTCGGATAAAGGCAATTTTATCCTGATTCAGGATGGGGGACCGGGTATTCCCAGGGAGTTTCATGACTTTCTGTTTCAGCCCTTTCAGCGCGATAACGGTGCCAGACAGTTGAACCCGGAAGGCTGTGGTTTGGGCTTGTCGGTGGTAAAAGCCATCATGCTGGCGCATGGTGGCGATGTTACCTATACATTATCAACGCAAAACCATTCGATATTTAAACTCACCTGGCCCGACTCGTGAGCGTCAGCGGTAGGTCAAATGTGCCTGCCGGCGGTAAATGCCATATTTTTCCTAGCTTAGCATCCCATTCCTGCGGGGTAATCGACAGTTTACCGCGTCTCGGGCTTAAGGTTATTTCACTGAAATAGATTTCATCTTTTTTTAGCATGAGGTCAACGCGGCAGTAGTCAATACCATCCGCCAGCTCCTGGGATGCCAGCAACGCTTGTCGGAACAAGGCCGGTTCGCCTGGCGCCAACGGTGTATTCGGATATTCCATCTGAAAGGGTTGTAAGTTCCAGTACCTGTCGTAAACGTTGATGAAACCTTTGCCGCTGTCATCCGTAAAATCCGCTTCAACATAGTGGGCAACGCCATGAAAGCAATGGATCCTTAGCATTTCGGGCGCTGTGTTCCTGTCTGCATCATCGAAGAGATCGACATACGGTTCGCAAAGTATTTTTGGCGTAATGTTTTTGTACTGCCATTCGCGCGTGGTGTAGTACATATTTTTCTTTAACGCGAGACTGAGTTTTTTACACGCCTCCCTGACGTTAAATTGCGCTTTGTTCGTACATATTATTGTGCTGCCACTGTCATGGTTGCACTTAAGGACAAATTTTTCAGGGAGCGTCGAAAAATCAATCTGGGACACCTTACTGTAGACGCCGAGTAATGGCACCGTTTTCGCACGCGTTGTTCTGGAGATTACGTATTCCCGAACGGCGAGTTTATCGGCAAGCAGGGTATAGACGTTATTGTGGTCATAGACCAGACGATGACATATTTTTTCACTCAACGTCGTGGGTGATTTAATGTCAGGGTGCTTCCCCGATGTTTTCTTGAGCCTCACAGTATGAAAGTACAGGTCCGTCATTAAAAATGAACGACATTTTCTGATGAGGTACTCGGTATATTTGAGAACGTAAGTGGCGTTGTTCATTTCTTCTCCTTCGTAATGTCCGGATATTCTGGAGAAGAACTGTTGATGTATTTTGCTGAGAATATGGAGCAGCTATGGAGATGAAAAAGTTAAGGATTAAACAGCGTGTTAAGGCTATTTAATCCTTATTAAGCGGTGCAACGTTTGTTTACCGATCTTTGCGCCACGCATCGGCCGTCAATGCTTCACCGAAATGACCGGCTATCAGCCGTTTTGTCAGCTCGTGAAGCGGGGAGGCCATCACATCCGCCGTGCTGCCGCGTTCAACCACTTCACCCTGGTGCATAACCATCACCTGATCGCTGATGTGTTTCATCATCCCCAGATGCTGGGTGACGTAGATATACGAGATGCCCTGTTTTTCCTGCAGCTCCAGCATCAGGTTAATCAGCTGTGAACGCATCGACATATCCAGCGAGGCAAGCGCTTCGTCAGCAATGATCACTTTCGGGCGCAAAATCAACGCACGCGCCAGACCCAGACGCTGTTTCTGGCCGGGAGCCAGCATGTGCGGGTAGTAGCTTTCGTGGTCCGGTAATAGCCCAACCATGCGCAGTGTTTCGAAGATACGCTTGCGGCGCGCCTCGGGCTCCAGGTCGGTGTTCAGACGCAGCGGAAAATCGAGGATCTGCGAAATGCGCTGGCGTGGGTTGAGCGAGGTCGACGGATCCTGGAAGATCATGCGGATGCGCTGGCTGCGGAAAGAGTAATCCCCGAACGTGAGAGGGTGATCGTCAATCAATACTTCGCCAGCCGTCGGTTCAACCATACCGGCGAGCATTTTCGCAAGGGTGGATTTCCCGGAACCGTTCTCGCCGATGATTGCCAGGGTCTGTTTTTCACGCAGGGTAAAGCTGAGCGGTTTTACCGCGTCGACAGTTTGACGATGAAACAGCCCCGTGCGGTAGCGAAAGGTCTTACTCAGGTTGCGGACTTCCAGCAAGGTTTCGACCATTTCACTCTCTCTCCATGTTCAGCGGGAAATGACAGGCGTAAAGATGATTTTTGGCCCCGGTCAGGCGTGGCGTCTCGATACATTTACGCTGCGCATACGGGCAACGCGGCCCCAGACGACAGCCTATCGGCAACGATTCCAGCAGCGGAATCGCCCCGGGCAGGGTATTCAGGCGGCTCTTATGCGGCATGGCGCTGCCAAAATCAGGAATAGCGCGGATTAGCGCCTGCGTATACGGGTGGTGCGGCGCGGTGATCAGGTCTTCACTCGGCGCGGTTTCGACCGTTTGTCCGCAGTACATCACATCAATTTTATCCGCCCATTTGCTGAGCATTTGCAGGTCATGGCTGATCAGCAAAATGGTGGTGTTGTTGTTCTGGTTAAGACGCGACAGCAGGCGGAAAATTTGCGCCTGCGTGGTGGGCTCCATCGCGTTCGTCGGTTCATCCGCAATCAGCAAACGCGGCTGATTGGCCAGCGCGATGGCAATCATCACTTTCTGACATTCACCGTCGGTCAGCTCGTACGGGAAGCTGCGCATCGCATCTTTGTGATCTTTGATCCCGACGCGGTGTAAAAGCTCAATGGCGCGACGCTTGCGCCAGCCCACGCGTTGCCACCAGCGGCCTTTATAGGTCCAGCCGGGGATGTTCTGCATCAGCTGTTTGCCCACGCGCTCGGACGGGTCGAGACAGGACTGCGGCTCCTGGAAAATCATCGAGACGTTATGCCCGACCAGCTTACGCCGCTCGCGGGGAGAGAGGCGCAGCAGGTCGATATCATCAAACCGCATACGGTCTGCGGTGACGCGCCAGTTATCTTTCGCCACGCCGCAGATGGCTTTGGCGATCAGGCTTTTGCCTGAGCCGGATTCCCCCACCAGCCCGCGAATTTCACCCTCCGCGAGGGTGATGCTGATGCGATCGACGGCTTTAACCCAGCCTTCACCGGTTTTGAATTCAATGGTGAGGTTGCGAATATCAAGAAGCGGCATTATTGCACCCCCGCGTTAATTGCACGGCGAATACCGTCGCCCAGCAGGTTGATCAGCAGCACGCTCACCATAATGGCCGCACCCGGCAGCATAACCGTCCACGGCGCCACGTAAATTAACTCCAGCGCGTCACCGAGCATCGCACCCCATTCGGGCGACGGCAGCTGCGCGCCGAGGTCGAGGAAGCCGAGCGCCGCGATGTCCAGGATCGCCATCGACAGGGCGCGGGTGATCTCGGTGACCAGCCCGGACGCGATGTTAGGCAACACGGCAAACCACAGAATATTGAAGGTGGTCGCGCCGTCCAGACGCGCAGCGACGACATACTCTTTTTCCAGCTCGTCATGCACCATGCTGTAAACCGAGCGCACGATGCGGGGCAGGATAGCCAGCCAGACGGCGAACATGGCATGCGACAGGTGCGGACCGGCAAAGGCAACCACAACGATCGCCAGCAGCAGAGACGGAATCGACAGCAGCGTATCCAGAATGTGGTTAAGCACCGCCGAGCGCAGGCCATGCGTGGATCCCGCAAAAATACCCAGCGCCAGCCCGCAGATCGTGGCCGCGAGCGTCACCACAAACGCGCCGCCCACCGTCGGGGCCGCACCGCTCAGCAGGCGGCTTAACACGTCACGTCCGAGGTCGTCCGTTCCAAGGAAGAAAGAGACCTCTCCGTAGCGCGACCAGGACGGCGGCAGCAGCTGATAGCCAAGGAACTGCTGGTCAATGCCGTACGGCGCAAACCAGGAGCCAAAGACACAGAGCAACACCAGACCGGCGCAGCCATAAAGGCCGATCATTGCCGTGGTATCACCATAGAATTTACGCCACACGGTACGCAGCACACCGGGCGTGCGCTTTTCACTGTATACGTTATCGTAGGGCATACCATTCCTTATGCTTCAATGGGTTGGCCATGGCACCCAGAATATCGGACAACACGTTAACAATAATCACCAGCGAACCAATCACCATCACCCCTGCGGAAATCGCGGCGTAGTCCTGCTGGCGGATAGCGTTAATCAGCCACCGCCCGAGGCCAGGCCAGCTAAAGACCATCTCGGTGATCATGGCCAGCGTGAGCATGGTGGAGAACTGTAATCCCAGACGCGGAATAACCGGCGGCAGGGCGTTGTGCAGGACGTTGCGGCGCAGGATGGTCAGGCGCGACAGTCCGCGCGTGGCGGCGGCTTTGACATAGTTCTGGTCAAACACCTCAATGGTGCTCAGGCGCATCAGGCGGATCACTTCGGTTGTTGGCGCAACCGCCAGCGTCAGTACCGGAAGCACCATATGGCGCAGGGCGCTGACGATCATCTCATGCCGCCACACGGAATCGGACAGCCACGCGTCGATAATGGCAAAGCCCGTCACCGATTTAACCGTATAGAGCAGGTCAAAACGTCCCGAAACCGGTAGCCAGCCCATTGTCAGCGAGAAGAAAAGCGTCAGCAGCAGCGCCAGCCAGAAGACCGGGATGGAGAAGCCAAGCAGGGCGAGGGCGCTGATAAACTTATCCTGCCATTTGTTGCGATATATCCCGGCCAGCATGCCCACGGGGATCCCGACCATCAGGGCAAAACCGAAGGCCAGAATGCACAGCTCCATCGTGGCCGGGAAAACCTCTTTCAACTGCTCGGAAATCAGCTGCCCGTTAATGCTGGACACGCCGAAATCCCAGTGCAGCAGCCCGTTAAACCAGAAGAGCCAGGCATCCCACAGCGACGATCCCTGGAGAGGGGCGTGGGGCGTGAAATAGCTCAGGCTAAAGCCGACAAAGTTGAGGAAAAAGAGCGTCACCAGCAGCAACAGGAGCCGGCGCAAGGTAAAAATAATCATGGTTTTTTCACCTCTTGTTCTTTTTCACGCGACACGCCGGCGAACGAGGCGTTGCCAAACGGGCTCAGCACCAGGCCTTTAATATCATAGCGATACGCCTGAAGGCGCAGGGAAGAGGCCAGCGGCAGCACCGGGAGTTCCTGGGCTAAGATCTTCTGCGCTTCATCATAGGCGTCGATGCGCGAGGCCAGCTGTTGGGAAGCCAGCGCTTTTTGCAGCACGGCGTCAAACTCCCGGTTACACCAGTGGGCGTAGTTGGTCTGCGAGTTTATCGCCGCACAGCTCAGCAGCGGCCGGAAGAAGCTGTCCGGGTCGTTGCTGTCGGTGGCCCAGCCGGTGAGGGTTAAATCATGATTCATGTCCATCAGGCGCGCCTCCTGGAAACGGCCCTCTACCGGTACGATGATCACTTTTACGCCCACCTGCGCCATATCCGCCTGCAGCAGTTCGGCGGTCTTGAGCGGGCTCGGGTTCCACGCCTGGGAGCTGGTCGGCACCCAAAGCTGCAGCGTGAGGTTTTCTGCGCCCAGCGCTTTCAGCTGTTCACGTGCTTTTGCCGGATTGTATTCCGTAATTTTAGCCTCACCGTCGTAGGCCCACGAGGCGCGCGGTAAAATTGAGGCGGCGGTTTCCGCCGTACCGTAATAAATCGACTGCATCAGGCGCTGGTTGTTGATGGCGAGCGCAAGGGCGTGACGAACGGCAGGGTTATTCAACGGCGGCTTATCGGTGTTAAAGGCCAGATACGCGATGTTCATCCCCGGGCGTAGCGTCAGACGCAGGCGCGGATCGTCGCGCAAAATCGTGAGCTGGCTGGCGGCAGGCCAGGCGAGTACGTCGCATTCTCCGGTGAGCAGCTTCGACAGTCGCCCCGTTCCGCCGGAACCCAGATCGACCACCACCTGCGGCATCAGCGGCGTGCCGCGCCAGAAATGCTCGTGGCGCTGCAGACGAATATATTGCCCGGCGCGGTATTCGGCCAGCTGGAACGGACCGGTGCCGACCGGCTGACGATCGAGCAGTTCCTGACGATCTTTTTTCGTCAGCTTCGCCGCGTATTCGGCCGACATGACGGACGCATAGTGGGTTGCCAGGTGCCACAGGAATGAGGCATCCGGGCGCGTCAGCGTGAACTCAACAGTGCGGTTGTCCAGCTTGCGCACGCTTTTCACGGTGTCGGCAAACTGCAGGCTGTCGAAATAGGGGAAATTGCTGCCGTTAACGTTATGCCAAGGATGGTTGCGGTTGAAGATACGCTGGAAGGTAAAGACCACGTCATCCGCATTCAGCTTGCGCGAGGGGGTAAACCACGGCGTGCGCTGAAACGCAACATCATCGCGCAGGTGAAAACGGTAGGTTGCGCCGTTATCCAGCACTTCCCAGCTTTCCGCAAGCTCGGGCACGAGACGGTAAGTGTACGGGTCTACATCAAGCAGACGATCGTAAAGCTGCGCGGCAAGGGTATCCACAATCAGGCCGCTGCCCGCTTTTTGCGGGTTGAAGGTATCCACCTGGCCGCTTACGCAATAGACGAAGCCGCTGTCACGAATGTCAGGCTGCGGCGTTTGCCCGGGCGCGGCAAAGGCCTGGCTGCTAAACAGACCAAGTGCAAAAAAGGACGATAAAACCAGACGCATAATTTTTAAGGTATTAAATATGAAGTGGCTATCCTACTAATTTTAAACGACATTATCCAGTATCGTTTAAGCCTGAGGGCATAATGGGGCAGTAACGTTTGCAGTCGGTCACTCAGCGTCACAACCCGATGCACGTTCATACCTGCAATCCACTTTGAATATACCTCATGGACTATCTTAGCATTTTCGTGGCGCATCTGACTCGCTATAAACGAAGGATTCGCTTCGGCGGATAGCATCAAGCTTGTGAATGTATGCCGTGAATGACAGGAAGACATGTTGTCGCTATCAGATCTGGGATCATACTTTCTGAAGAAAAATAGCCGGTAAAATGCGGCCGTTTATCACCAGATCTGAGAGCAGATCAAGTACGGGTAAGGCAATGGCATACGAACATTCTAAATAGCATAGAGTAAAAATGCTCACTTTGTTGTTACGTGCGTACCTGCCACCCTGGTTCATTTTTTCAGCACTTTCATAAGCATCATCAGTACAAACGCTATCATTGCAGACAGACCAAAATTGATCAGAATTGCTGTGAAATCATAGTTATTCATGGCTTCTTCACCATCGCCTGATATCTGGATATGTTGCATGAAAACATCATTAATCCAGCTGTCCGGGACGAGGATAAAACTGGCAATAAGTAAAACAACGAATATTATGATTTTCATCTCACACCACATTTACTGAAGTCAGGTACACCACGAACATCAATTTCGATTCCAATACCATTTTGGCTACCCTATTTGGCGGGTTGAATGGTCAGTTCCAGTATTCATATTTCGTCGTCATCACGGCCTTATGTTTTTCCACATACTGTTTACCCGTCCGATCGGCTGGGACAATCGTGGTATCCATATTGGCGCGTGTGCATTCTCCATGCGAGTTCCACTCCTCACACGTTGTCAGGTTTTTTTCAATGGTGAAATACGTCTGGGTCTTGCTCAGGGACAGATCACGGCCCTCGTTATCGTAGGTATACTCTTCTATGGTTGAGGGGGACTCGGTTTTGATCAGGCGATCATTGTCATCATAGCTGTATACAGTTGTATAGTTATCTATCGCCAAACTTCCTTTGCTTACCACCCTTGCCAGCAACCCTGATGAATTGAATACGTAGTCTATTGCGCCCACTGTGGTTTTATCTTTATCTCCTGGTTTTGTGGCCGCAATAATCGAACGATTAACCACGTGGCTGATAAGTCCATTGTTGTTCAGCTGGTACATCCCCTCCAGCGTCTGCCGATATAATTGTGTGGCCTTCTGACTGTTGTTATCGACTATTACGCCGTTCGCATCCAACTGAATGCGCCAGCCAAATTCCGTTCTGTTTAACTGAATTTCATTGGTAGTCGTGAAAACATTTTTCGGTCCCGGTGAGGTTTTGACCTCTTTAACACTGCTGCCAGTGAGTTCACCGCATTGATCAAAGTTGCTTTGAGCCGATGCGCGGATATACCCATCAGGGCTATCAACAGTGATTTCGACTGACTTAGGGATTTCGGTTCTTGTCTGCTGGTTCAGGAGGATGAGGTTGTTCAATTTGTTTTTAGCGAAAGTTTCCGCTGTGCATTGTGCGGCATAAGTCTGAAATGAGCAGAGGGATAGGAAAGTAATAAGTATGTTTTTATTATTGAATGGCATTGTATGTTGTCCTAAGGAGTGGAGCAGTTATCCAGGCTTGGTTTTGTAAAATGTCTGCTGTTAAATGCTGATATTGTCAGCGCATTTGATGCTTTTTAAGCAATGCCCTTAACTGATGGTAGGTCAAACCCAGCAGTTCAGCCGCCCGTTTCTGGTTGTATTTCGCCATCTTCAGGCTTTGCTCCAGCAGCTGTTTCTCCTGGTCGTGCTGGAACTGGCGCAGATCAAGGGGAAGAGCAGGGGCGTCGCCTGGAGATGCTGGTGCGGGCAAGGGCGGGGCGCTGCGCTGAAAAGGATCGATAATGATGTTGTCCAGCTCCGTCTCGCTGCTGCCGTGGCGATAGACGGAACGCTCCACGACGTTTTTCAGCTCGCGGATATTGCCCGGCCAGTGGTAAGCAAGCAGCGTCTCCCGTGCATAATCGCTGAAGCCGGGGAACAGCGGCAGTCCGAGCTCGCGGCACATCTGAATCGCAAACTGGTCTGCCAGCAGCATAATGTCGCTTCTTCGCTCGCGCAGCGGAGGAAGCTGCACGACGTCAAAGGCCAGGCGGTCGAGCAGGTCGGCACGGAATTTATCCTCTGCCACCCTCTCCGGCAGGTTGGCATTCGTGGCGCACACCAGGCGCACGTTCACCTGGAGCGGCTGGCTGCCGCCGACGCGCTCCAGCTCGCCGTATTCAATCACGCGCAGCAGTTTCTCCTGCACCAGCATGGGCGCGGTGGCCAGCTCATCAAGAAACAGCGTACCGCCGTCGGCGCGCTCAAAGCGTCCGGGATGGCGTTTCTGGGCGCCGGTAAACGCGCCCGCCTCATGGCCGAAGAGCTCGGTATCGAGCAGGTTTTCATTCAGCGCCGCGCAGTTAAGGGAAATGAAGGGGCCGTCCCAGCGCCCGGATAAGTAGTGCAGACGGTTGGCGATGAGTTCCTTACCCGTACCCCGCTCGCCGATAATCAGCACCGGTTTGTTGAGCGGCGCCAGGCGAGACACCTGTTCCAGCACCTCAAGAAAACTGTTTGCTTCGCCGAGTAAATTGTCTTTGTATCCGGGCATGATGAAATTAACCACTCCTTAGCGATATTCACCAGGCAAGAATAGTTCTTCACTGCATGAAAATCAACCATGGCCTGCTAAATCAATAAGATAAAAAGTTGGCATGAGATTTGTATTATCTGTACAGCAGGGCATCGCCCGATAACAGAACTATGAGGAGTCAATTATGGGTATTTTTTCTCGTTTTGCCGACATCGTGAACGCCAACATCAACTCACTGCTGGAGAAAGCGGAAGATCCGCAGAAGCTGGTGCGTCTGATGATTCAGGAGATGGAAGACACACTGGTTGAAGTCCGCTCTACCTCCGCCCGCGCGCTGGCTGAGAAAAAACAGCTTACGCGTCGTATTGAACAGGCCACCGCTCAGCTGAATGAATGGCAGGAAAAAGCAGAACTCGCGCTGCGCAAAGACAAAGAGGATCTGGCCCGTGCGGCGCTGATCGAAAAACAGAAGCTGGCAGAGTTGGTCGCGACGCTCGAGCATGAAGTGACGCTGGTGGACGACACGCTCACCCGCATGAAGAAAGAGATTGGCGAGCTGGAAAACAAGCTGAGCGAAACCCGCGCGCGTCAGCAGGCGCTGACCCTCCGTCACCAGGCGGCAAGCTCCTCCCGCGACGTGCGTCGTCAGCTTGACAGCGGTAAGCTGGATGAAGCGATGGCCCGTTTTGAATCGTTTGAGCGTCGTATCGACCAGATGGAAGCGGAAGCCGAAAGCCACGGCATCGGTAAGCAGAAGTCCCTGGATCAACAGTTCGCTGACCTCAAGGCCGATGATGAAATCAGCGAGCAGCTGGCGGCACTGAAAGCCAAAATGAAGCAAGACAACCAATAATAATGCCTGCGGCACCTGAACGTGCCGCATCGTAAGACAAGGAGTACACATGAGCGCGCTTTTTCTGGCTATTCCCCTGACGATTTTCGTGCTGTTCGTTTTGCCGATTTGGTTATGGCTGCACTACAGCAACCGTTCCTCACGGGGCGAACTTTCCCAGAGTGAACAACAACGTCTGATACAGCTCTCCGATGAAGCGAACAAAATGCGTGAACGCATTCAGGCGCTGGAAGCCATCCTGGATGCTGAACATCCAAACTGGAGGGACCGTTAATGTCTGGACTGAATTTGAACAAAAAGCTGTGGCGAATTCCACAGCAGGGCATGGTGCGCGGCGTCTGCGCCGGGCTGGCTCACTATCTTGACGTCCCGGTTAAGCTGGTACGCGTGGTGACGGTGCTGTCGATCTTCTTCGGTCTGGCATTTATTACCCTGGTTGCGTACATCGTGTTGTCGTTTGTGCTTGACCCGATGCCGGAAGGAGAACTGGCGGCGGAAGGCGCTCCCACCAGCAGCGATCTCCTTAATGCTGTGGATGCGCAACTCGCCGCAGGTGAGAAGCGGTTACGGGAAATGGAACGTTATGTCACATCCGATACCTTTACGCTGAGAAGTCGTTTCCGTCAGCTTTAAGAGAGAAAAGAGATGAAACAACACTGGCAACAGGCCGGTCAGAAGGTAAAACCCGGCCTGAAAATCGCAGGTAAGCTGGTCCTGATGACCGCGTTACGTTACGGTCCGGCTGGGGTAGCGGGGTGGGCGATTAAATCGGTTGCCCGCAAGCCGGTCAGAATGGTACTGGCCGTGGCGCTCGAACCGCTGTTGCAAAAGGTGGCGAAACGGCTGTCACGCCGCTACTTATCCCAGTAGTTTCCGCTCGCAGCAGCCCTTTCTCTTCCAGGAGAGGGGCTGGCGATGATGACCCGCACTTCCTCATTTCACCTGCTTTCTTTGCGGCAGCTCACAATATTGCGCTGAGCTGCTTTGCAATCGCATTTTTCTCCTGCCCGGTCCGTTGACAGATATTTTTCATGGGAGTAGATTGCCATTCCGTGGGACCGCTACCATGGAAAATAAAGTGAACGAAAAAATTAAAGCACTCATTAATCTTGTTTATGGAAAAACGTTTTCTGAAGCACATCTTCATATGCTGCTGGAAAATATTGAAAAGGCCGCCTCTGTTATTACGGAAAGGCGTAAAATGGGCTGGGATGAAAAAGATATCGTTCTGATAACCTATGCCGATCAGTTTTCCGCGAAAGGGGAGAAAGCACTCCCTGTTTTTACACGTTTTTATAACAAATGGCTTTCGCATTCTTTTTCTCATGTCCATCTTTTGCCTTTTTATCCGTGGTCTTCGGACGATGGCTTTTCTGTTATTGATTATCATGAAGTTGCGCCTGAAACGGGAACATGGCGAGACGTTGCTGAATTAAAACAGTCAACCAGTTTGATGTTTGATTTCGTCTGCAATCATATGTCGGCCAAAAGTGCCTGGTTTGCTAATTATCTGAAGCAAATGCCGGGATATGATGATTTCTTCATTTCTGTCGATCCTGAGACAGATTTAACCGCGGTGACGCGTCCGCGTGCCTTACCGCTTCTTACGCCTTTCACACTTCATGATGGCAGCGTGCGACATCTGTGGACCACCTTCAGTGAGGACCAGATCGATCTCAACTTCGCCTCTCCGCAGGTACTGATTGCGATGGTCGACGTGCTGCTGCATTACCTTATTGAAGGGGCGCGATATATTCGACTGGATGCCGTTGGGTTCATGTGGAAAATACCGGGAACGAGCTGCATTCACCTTGAGCAAACCCACCAGCTCATCCAGCTTTTCCGCGCCATTACCGAGGCGGTTGCCCCCGGCACGGTGATTATCACCGAGACGAACGTTCCGCATAAAGATAACGTCTCTTACTTCGGTAACGGCGAAAATGAAGCGCAGATGGTTTATCAGTTCTCGTTGCCTCCGCTGGTGCTACATGCGGTGCACAGCCAGGATGTCAGCACGCTGAGCCAGTGGGCTGCGTCGCTGGCGTTGCCTTCCACAAAAACCACCTGGTTCAACTTCCTGGCCTCGCATGACGGCATTGGTCTTAACCCATTGCGCGGAATTTTACCGGAGTCGGAGATCCTCTCGCTTGTAGAAAAGCTCCAGACCGAAGGTGCGTTGGTTAACTGGAAAAATAACCCGGATGGCACACGAAGCCCGTATGAAATTAACGTGACCTATCTTGATGCCTTAAGTACGCGAGAAAGTCATGATAGCGAACGCATTGCCCGGTTTATTCTGGCCCATGCTGTCCTGTTAAGCTTCCCCGGTGTGCCTGCGGTTTATATTCAAAGTATTCTCGGCTCCCGTAATGATTATGATGGCGTAGAGCGTCTTGGATATAACCGTGCGATAAATCGTGAGAAATATGCCGCGGGTCAAATTGATTGCGCGCTTGAAGATAAAAATAGTCTCCGTTATCAGGTTTACAGTGCGTTAAGTCAGTTAATCGTATTGCGCCGGGCGGAAAAAGCATTCCATCCTGACAGTGAGGCTTATTTCAGTGCGTCAGGGAAGCATGTTTTAAAAATTGTCCGCGTGGCGGATTGTGGTGAGAAAATAACAGCGTTGTTTAATTTCAGTGATAATTCTCAAACGGTTGAGTCCGATATTCACTCGGGAAGGGAATTGATTAGCGGAAAAGATATTACCGACACGACTCTGATCCTAAATCCATGGCAGGTATTGTGGATTAAAGAAAACTAAAAAGGACCTTAAACATGAAAATACCCAGAATTGTGCTGATATCAGCACTGGTTTCGTGCGCCCTGTTATCAGGCTGTAAGGATGACAAAGCGTCCTCTGTCACCATTGAGTTTATGCACTCGTCGGTAGAGCAGGAGCGTCAGGCCGTTATTACGAAACTGATCGATAAATTCGAGAAAGAGAACCCGGGCATCACGATAAAACAGGTACCGGTAGAAGAGGATGCCTACAACACCAAGGTGATTACGCTGGCGCGAACCGGCGCGCTGCCTGAAGTGATTGAGGTCAGCCATGACTATGCAAAGGTGATGGATAAAGAACAGCTTCTGGATCGTGACGCAATCGCTGAAGCAATTAAGGCGGTGGGGGAAAACACCTTCTATGACGGCATCTTGCGCGTTGTCCGCACGGAAGACGGCGCAGCCTGGACGGGCGTGCCGATCAGCGCCTGGCTCTCCGGCGTGTGGTACCACAAAGATGTGCTGGCCGCGGCGGGCATTGAGGAGCCGCATAACTGGGAACAGCTTCTGCAAGCCAGCCAGCGCCTGAACGACCCGGCTAAAAAACATTACGGCATCGCGTTACCGACTGCGGAAAGCGTGATGACCGAACACTCGTTCTCTCAGTTTGCCCTTTCCGGTGGCGCGAACGTGTTTGATGCAAAAGGGAATGTCGACATCGATACCCCGGAAATGGCCAAAGCGCTGGCGTTTTATAAAGCGCTGGCTGCGACCACCATGCCGGGTTCGAACGATGTTATGGAGATCAAAGACGCCTTCATGAACGGTTCTGCGCCGATGGCGGTTTACTCCACCTACATCCTGCCCGCCGTCTACAAGGACGGAAACCCTGCCAACCTGGGCTTCGTTGTCCCGACTGAAAACTCATCGGCGGTGTACGGCATGATCACCTCGCTGACGATCACCACCGGACAAACCGAAGAGGAGACCAAAGCGGCCGAGAAGTTTGTTACCTGGATGGAACAGGCTCAAAACGCGACGGACTGGGTCATGATGTCGCCGGGCGCGGCGCTGCCGGTAAACAAAGGGGTGGTGGGCACGGATACCTGGAAAAACAACGACGTGATTAAAGCGTTTGGGCAGTTGCCATATGCGCTGATTGCACAGTTCCCGAACGTGCAGGTGTTTGGCGCGGTTGGGGATAAAAACTTCACCCGCATGGGCGACGTGACGGGCTCCGGCATTATCAGCTCCATGGTGCATAACGTCACGGTGGGGCAGAAGGACCTTAACACAACGTTAAGCAGCAGCCAGAAGCGACTGACTGATCTCATTACACAACGATAGGAGCGCTCTGCGGAAGGAAATTATGAAGACGTTGTTTTCTGGTCGTTCAGATATGCCTTTCGCCATGCTGCTGTTGGCCCCCAGCCTGATTCTGCTGGGGGGCCTGGTGGCCTGGCCAATGATTTCCAATATTGAAATCAGTTTTTTACGCTTGCCGCTCAATCCGCGCATTAGCGCCGTGTTTGTCGGACTGGACAATTACATTCGCATCCTCGGCGATGCCGCTTTCTGGCACGCGCTGTGGATGACCTTCTGGTACACCGCGCTGGTGGTGATTGGCAGCACGGTGCTGGGGCTGGCCGTCGCCATCTTCTTTAATCGCGAGTTTCGCCTGCGTAAGACGGCACGTTCACTGGTGATTTTATCCTACGTCACGCCGTCTATTTCGCTGGTGTTTGCCTGGAAATACATGTTCAACAACGGCTACGGCATTGTGAACTATCTGGGCGTAGACCTGTTGCACCTGTATGACCAGGCGCCGCTGTGGTTCGACAACCCGAACAGCAGCTTCGTACTGGTGGTGCTGTTCGCGATCTGGCGTTACTTCCCGTACGCGTTTATCTCATTCCTGGCGATTTTACAGACGATTGATAAATCCCTGTATGAAGCGGCGGAAATGGACGGCGCGAATGCCTGGCAACGTTTTCGGATCGTCACGCTGCCCGCGATTATGCCGGTGCTGGCCACGGTGGTCACGCTTCGCACCATCTGGATGTTCTACATGTTTGCTGACGTCTACCTGCTGACCACGAAGGTCGATATTCTGGGCGTCTATCTTTACAAAACCGCTTTCGCTTTCAACGACTTGGGTAAAGCAGCGGCCATCTCCGTGGTGCTGTTCGTGATCATCTTCGCTGTGATTCTGCTGACCAGAAAAAGGGTGAACCTCAATGGCAACAAATAAACGCGTACTGAGCCGTATTGGTTTTTATCTCGGGCTGGCGGTATTTCTGATCATCACGCTCTTCCCGTTCTTCGTGATGCTGATGACGTCATTCAAGAGCGCCAAAGAGGCGATCTCGCTCCACCCAACCATTCTGCCGCAGGCGTGGACGCTGCAGCATTACATCGACATCTTTAACCCGCTGATCTTCCCGTTTGTGGATTACTTCAGAAACAGCATGGTGGTGTCGCTGACCTCATCGGTGATTGCCGTGTTTCTCGGTACGCTGGGCGCTTACGCCTTGTCCAAGCTGCGCTTTAAGGGCCGCACGACGATCAACGCGAGTTTTTACACCGTCTACATGTTCTCCGGCATCTTGCTGGTGGTGCCGTTGTTCAAAATCATCACCGCGCTGGGGATCTACGACACCGAGCTGGCGCTGATTATCACCATGGTGACGCAGACGTTACCGACGGCAGTGTTCATGCTGCGCAGCTACTTCGACACCATCCCGGACGAAATAGAAGAAGCCGCAATGATGGACGGCCTTAACCGCCTGCAAATTATCTTCCGTATTACCGTACCGCTGGCGATATCCGGGCTCGTATCGGTGTTTGTTTACTGCTTCATGGTGGCGTGGAACGACTATCTGTTTGCGTCCATTTTCCTGTCCAGCGCCAGCAACTTCACCTTGCCGGTCGGGCTGAACACGCTCTTTAGCACACCCGATTATATCTGGGGTCGCATGATGGCGGCATCGCTGGTGACGGCACTTCCGGTGGTCATTATGTACGCCCTGTCTGAACGTTTTATTAAAAGTGGTTTGACCGCCGGTGGCGTGAAGGGCTGAGGCGGCCAATTTTAACAAGGAGTCAATCATGAAAAAATTAGTTGCGACAGCGCCACGCGTGGCGGCGCTGGTGGAATATGAAGATCGTGCTGTGGAAGCACATGAAGTGAAAATTCGTGCCCGCTTTGGTGCCCCGAAGCACGGCACTGAAGTGGTCGATTTCCGCGCCGCAAGCCCGTTTATCGATGAAGAGTTCAACGCGGAGTGGCAGATGTTCACGCCGCGTGAAGAGGGCGCAGCGCGCGGAATCGAGTTCGGTAAGTTCCAGCTGGGCAACATGATTGTTGGCGACATTATTGAATGCGGTGCGGACGTCACGGAATACCAGGCTGGCGATCGCGTTTGCTGCTACGGTCCGCTGCAGGAGACGGTTATCGTGAATGCCGTCAACAACTACAAGCTGCGCAAAATGCCGCAGGGCGCATCCTGGAAGAACGCCGTCTGCTACGATCCGGCACAGTTTGCCATGAGCGGCGTGCGTGATGCCAACGTCCGCGTGGGCGACTTTGTTGTCGTGGTCGGCCTGGGAGCCATCGGACAGATTGCGATTCAGCTGGCGAAAAAAGCTGGCGCGTCAGTTGTTATCGGCGTTGATCCGATCGAACACCGCTGCGAGATCGCCCGTCGTCACGGTGCGGACCACTGCCTGAACCCAATCGGCACAGACGTTGGTCTGGAAATTAAAAAGCTGACCGGAAAGCAGGGCGCGGACGTGATCATCGAGACCAGCGGCTTTGCCGATGCGCTGCAGTCCGCGCTGCGCGGCCTCGCCTACGGCGGCACCATCTCCTACGTTGCGTTCGCTAAACCGTTCTCAGCAGGCTTTAACCTGGGGCGTGAAGCGCATTTCAACAACGCGAAGATTGTCTTCTCCCGCGCCTGCAGTGAGCCAAACCCGGATTACCCGCGCTGGAGCCGCAAGCGTATTGAAGAGACCTGCTGGGAACTGCTGATGAACGGTTATCTGAATTGTGAAGATCTGATCGACCCGGTCGTGACCTTCACCAGCAGCGCTGAAAGCTACATGAAATATGTGGATCAGCATCCGGAACTGAGCATCAAAATGGGCGTCACTTTTTAAGCTAAGGAAAGCAACTCATGAAAATCGCAACACAAAATCAGGCCTTTTTCCCGGGCAATATCCTGGAGAAATTCGAGTACATCAAAGCGATGGGTTTCGATGGCTATGAAATTGACGGCAAGCTGCTGGTGGAAAATCTCGCCGAGGTGAAAGCGGCGATTAAGGCCACCGGCCTGCCGGTCATGACCGCCTGCGGCGGATACGATGGCTGGATTGGTGACTTTATCGAAGAGCGTCGTCTGAACGGTTTAGCCCAGATTGAACGCATTCTGGAAGCCCTGGCCGAAGTGGGCGGCAAGGGCATTATTGTGCCTGCAGCCTGGGGAATGTTTACCTTCCGTTTGCCGCCGATGACCTCTCCACGCAGCCTGGAAGGCGACCGCAAAGCGGTGAGTGCGTCGCTGCGCTGGCTGGATGAGGTGGCCGCGCGCACAGGAACCACCGTCTACCTGGAGCCGCTGAACCGCTATCAGGATCATATGATCAACACCCTGGCTGACGCACGTCGCTATATCGAAGAGAACGGCCTCAAGCACGTGCAGATCATCGGCGATTTCTATCATATGAACATTGAAGAAGATTCGCTGACGGAGGCGCTGCATCAGCACCGCGATCTGCTGGGCCATGTGCACATCGCCGATAATCACCGTTATCAGCCGGGAAGCGGTAGCCTCGATTTTGCCAGCCTGTTCAATCAGCTGCGTGCGGATAATTACCAGGGCTATGTGGTATACGAGTGCCGCGTACGCGCTGAGGACCCCGCTCAGGCTTACCGGGATTCACTCACTTATTTACGCGAATGCTAAGGATGACGAGCGTGATGAGTGCTTCAACAACGTCGCCACTGCGCGTCGCCATCATTGGCGCCGGGCAGGTTGCGGACAAAGTGCATGCCTCGTATTACGCCACGCGCAGTGATGTTCAGATGGTGGCTGTCATGGACAGCCGCCTCGAACAGGCACAGGCTTTTGCGGAGCGCCATGCCATACCGTCGGCGTGGCAGGACGCGTGCGCCATGCTGGAGGCGGTTAAGCCGGACGTGGTGAGCGTTTGTTCGCCAAACCGATTCCATTTTGAGCATGTGATGGCAGCGCTGGAGGCCGGCTGTCATGTGATGTGCGAAAAACCGCCTGCCATGACGCCGCAAGAGGCCGACGAGATGCGGATCGCTGCCCGCAAGGCGGGCAAAGTGCTGGCATATGACTTCCATCACCGCTTTGCGCTCGATACGCAGCTGCTGCGCGAGGCCGTGATGAACGGAACGCTGGGCGAAATCTACTTCACCTCGGCGCAGGCGCTGCGGCGCTGCGGCGTGCCGGGCTGGGGCGTCTTCACCAATAAAGCGCTGCAGGGCGGTGGGCCGCTGATTGACATTGGTATTCACATGCTGGATGCCGCGATGTACGTGCTGGGTTTCCCGGCGGTCAAAAGGGTCACGGCGCACGGTTTCCAGAGGCTGGGAACCCGGAAAAGCAGCGGCCAGTTTGGCGAGTGGGATCCTGCTCAGTTTACGGTGGAAGATGCCCTGTTTGGCACCATCGAATTCTGCAACGGCGGCATTTTGCGTCTGGACACCTCGTTCGCGCTGAATATCCGCGAGCAGTCGATCATGAATGTCGCGTTTTGCGGTGAAAAAGCGGGGGCGACGCTTTTCCCGGCACATATTTATCAGGATGACGCCGGGGCGTTACAGACCCTGATTCAGCGTGAAGAGGCTGACGATCAGCGCCATTTACGCAGCATGGAGGCCTTTGTCCGCCACGTGCAGGGAGAGCCCGTAATGATTGCAGATGCTGAACAGGGGCTGGTGATTCAGCAGCTTGTCGCGGCGCTTTATCAGTCGGCAGAAACAGGAGAAAGCGTAACATTATGCTGAGCGTGTCTGTATTAACCGATCCGGGCTTTTGTCCGCACAGTCTGAATAAGTACGCGTCCATTATGGCATGCGGTAACGGCTACATGGGCATTCGCGCTGCGCATGAAGAAGATTACACCCAGCAAACCCGAGGGATGTATCTTGCGGGCTTGTATCACCAGGCGGGACGTAACGAGACCACTGAGCTGATCAATTTGCCCGATATCACCGGTATCGAGGTTGAGCTGGACGGGGTGAATTTTACCCTTCTGTCCGGGGACATTCTTGAGTGGCAGCGCGAGCTGGCGTTTGCCAACGGCGAGCTGCATCGCCGCGTTGTCTGGCGCTCGCCCAACGGAAAGCGCTATCGCCTGGAGAGTCGTCGTTTTGTCTCTCTCGATCAGCTTCCGCTTGTGGCCATGCAGCTTGCGATCACCCCGCTTGACGCAGCCTCGCAGGTGGTGATGAAAACCGGTATTGATGCCACACAAACCAATACCGGCCGTCAGCATCTGGATGAAATTTCAGTCAGGGTATTCGACCAGCACTATATGCAGGGTGTGTATGAAACGCAGGACCGGGCCGCTGACGTTGTTATCTCGGCTTTTTGTCAGCTATCAGCAGACAGCGAAAGCTGCTTTACCGCTAAAAATCGTCGGCTCTCTGCTCACTATTCCCTGACGATACCGCAGGGTGACACTGTCACGCTGGATAAGTTGGTCTGGGTGGCCCATCGCAGCGATAAAGCCCTGTCGCAGGAGTCTTTCGCGCGCGGCGCGCTGGCGGATCTCAAGGTTTGTGCGGCAAGGGGATATGCCTCGCTGCTGGAGAGTTCAGCCTGCGCATGGGAAGACGTATGGCGTGACGCCCGGGTGGAAGTGGCTTCTGCAGCTCCTGACGATCAGATGGCGCTGGACTATGCCGTCTGGCATCTGACCACCATGACGCCAGCCCATGATGAGCGGAGCAGCATTGCCGCTAAGGGATTGACCGGTGAGGGGTATAAAGGCCACGTCTTCTGGGACACCGAAATATTCATGCTGCCTTTCCATCTTTTCACCCGTCCGCAGGTGGCCCGCAGTCTGCTGCGCTATCGCTGGCTGAACCTGGCCGGGGCCCGGGAAAAAGCCCGCCGCAACGGCTGGCCGGGCGCGCTGTTCCCGTGGGAGAGCGCCGCAAGCGGCAAAGAGGAGACGCCGGAGTTTGCAGCCATCAACATCCGTACGGGCATGCGGCAGAAAGTGGCCTCCGCCCTGGCCGAACACCACATCGTGGCGGACATTGCCTGGGCCGTTGTGGCCTACTGGCAGGCCACGCGTGATGACGCATTTATGCGCAATGAAGGGCTGACCCTGCTGGTGGAGACGGCAACGTTCTGGATGGGCCGCGCTACGGAGATTAACGGGCGCCTGGAAATTCATGATGTGATTGGGCCGGACGAATACACCGAACATGTGAATAACAACGCCTACACCAACTATCTGGCCTGGTACAACGTGGCCAGCGCATGTCGGTTTATGTCGTTGTTTGAGCGTGAAGATGCCTGCTTCATGGAGAAGGCGACCACCTTCCTGGCCCGCTTGTGGCTGCCGGAAGCCGACGCCGGGGGCGTTATCCCGCAGGACGATTCGTTCATGGCGAAACCGGCGATCGATTTAAGCCGCTATAAAGCCAAAGCGGGTAAGCAGACCATCCTGCTGGATTACTCCCGCGCGGAAGTTAACGAGATGCAGATCCTCAAGCAGGCTGACGTGGTGATGCTTAACTACCTGTTGCCGGAGAAATTTACCCCCGCCCAGTGCGCGGCCAACCTGGCGTTTTACGAGCCACGTACGATCCATGACTCTTCGCTGAGCAAGGCTATTCACGGCATTGTGGCCGCCCGCTGTGGCGATACGGAAGGGGCCTACGCCTTCTGGCGCGCTGGCGTGGCTATCGATCTGGGCGACGATCCGCACAGCAGCGATGACGGCATTCATGCCGCTGCCACGGGGGCTATCTGGTCCGGCGTTATTCAGGGGTTTGCCGGCATGCAGATTGTTGAGGGCGAGCTGCACCTTGCGCCGAAGCTACCCGCTCACTGGCGAAAACTTGCCTTCCCGCTGCGCTGGCAGAACGCTCGCCTGCACTTCACGTTTGAAAATGACGTTTTAACCATCGAGACCACCGCGCCCGTCACGTTAACCCTGTGGGGAAAAACGGTATGCGTATCGGAGCGGCAGGCACTGTCCCGTAGGGAATTTCTTACGTCTTTTAATGGGACCGCTACCACGGAGGCCAGCCATGAAGCCTGAAGCTGTTGTATTCGATCTTGATGGGGTCATCACCGATACGGCGCATCTCCATTTTCTCGCCTGGCGTTCGGTCGCGCAGGAGATCGGCATCACTATTGATGAGGTGTTTAACGAGGAGCTGAAGGGAATTAGCCGCATGGAATCCCTGCAGCGGATCCTGCGACACGGTGGGAAAGAGGGGGCGTTTGACGACAAACAATGCCTGGCGCTGGCGGGGAAGAAAAATGCGCTCTACGTCGCATCGCTGTCGTCGTTGACCGAGGCGTCGCTGCTGCCGGGCATCCGGGAGGTGCTGGCGGACATTCGGGCGGCGAAGGTCAAAATTGGGCTCGCCTCCGTTTCCCTCAACGCACCTGGAATACTGCATGCCCTGGGTATTCATGACGCCTTTGATTTTTGCGCTGATGCTTCCCGTATCGTCTGTTCAAAACCGGACCCGGAGATCTTCCTCGCCGCGTGTGCAGGCCTGGACGTCTGCCCCGAGGCGGCCATTGGGGTCGAAGATGCGCCCGCGGGCGTGGCGGCGATCAACGCGGCGGGCATGCTGTCGGTCGGGATTGGCTCAGGCCTGGCCCATGCGGGACTACAGCTTCATTCGACGCAGGAACTGACCTGGAAATGCCTGACCGATTTCTGGGCCTCCCGGGCGTATTGATAAGGAATTAAAAATGGCACAACTGTCACTGAAACATATTCAGAAAATTTACGATAACCAGGTCCACGTGGTGAAGGATTTTAACCTCGAAATCGAGGACAAAGAGTTTATCGTTTTTGTCGGCCCGTCCGGTTGCGGTAAATCGACGACGCTGCGCATGATTGCCGGGCTGGAGGAGATCTCCGCCGGCGAACTGGTGATCGACGGCGTTTGTATGAACGATGTGCCCGCCAAGTCACGCGACATCGCCATGGTGTTCCAGAACTATGCGCTTTACCCGCATATGACGGTCTACGACAACATGGCGTTTGGCCTGAAGATGCAGAAAATCGCTCCGGCGGTTATCGAAGAGCGCGTCAACTGGGCCGCACAAATCCTCGGCTTACGGGAGTACCTCAAGCGTAAACCCGGCGCGCTGTCCGGCGGCCAGCGTCAGCGCGTGGCGTTGGGCAGGGCGATAGTGCGGGAAGCGGGCGTGTTCCTGATGGATGAACCGCTCTCCAACCTCGATGCCAAGCTCCGCGTGCAGATGCGGGCTGAAATCAGCAAGCTTCACCAGAAGCTCAATACCACGATGATTTACGTGACCCACGATCAGACGGAAGCCATGACGATGGCGACCCGCATTGTGATCTTAAAAGACGGCATTATTCAGCAGGTCGGTGCACCGAAGCAGGTATACAACGAGCCGGCAAACATGTTTGTTGCGGGGTTCATTGGCTCGCCAGCCATGAACTTTGTTCGTGGTGCCATCGACGACCGCTATTTCGTCACGGAAACGCTGCGCCTGGCGATCCCGGAAGACAAGCTCGCT
This sequence comes from Enterobacter sp. HMSC16D10, assembly GCF_001807145.1. Taxonomy (NCBI): domain Bacteria; kingdom Pseudomonadati; phylum Pseudomonadota; class Gammaproteobacteria; order Enterobacterales; family Enterobacteriaceae; genus Enterobacter; species Enterobacter sp. HMSC16D10. The sequence goes on along the minus strand of NZ_KV787878.1, from coordinate 36,056 downwards.
GCACTGCAAGCCGCTGGATATCAGCGTAAAGCTGTGGTCTTTGGGATCCGCCCGGAAGATATTCTCACCCAGCAGAGTAGCGGCGAAAATATCGCGGCGAAAGTCAGCGTAGCCGAACTGACCGGTGCGGAGTTCATGCTCTACGCCACCGTTGGCGGCCATGAGCTGGTGGTTCGCGCGGGAGCAGCGAATGATTATGCCGCAGGGGATAATATCGGTATCCAGTTCGATATGAATAAGTGCCATTTCTTCGACGCCGATACCGAAGCGGCTATTAGATAAGAAAGGTGTTTGCCGGAAATGCAAATTTCCGGTTTTTTGTTTGTTAATTATAAAGGGAATATTTTATGAGTACTCTACTAAAAAGTGCTGCGCTCGTGCTGTGCGCAGGGGTGAGCTGCGCACATGCAACAGAAACGGCTAAGCAATGGGAATTTAATATTGGCGCGATGTATGAAATTGAAAACGTCGAAGGCCAGGGAGAAGATAAAGACGGATTATATGAACCCTCCGTGTGGTTTAATGCGACCTGGGATGCCTGGACTATTTCGCTGGCGATGTATCAGGAAGGACCGGTTGATTATAGCAGCATGACCCGTGGGACCTATTTCGATCGCCCGGAATTTGAATTACGCTATCGTTTTATTGGTACCGATGATTTCACGTTCGGTCTGACCGGTGGTTTCCGTAATTATGGCTATCACTTTAAGGATGAACACGGCGCCAGAGACGGCAGCGCAAATATGCAGCGCTACAAAATTCAGCCGGACTGGGATATTAAATTAACCGACGACTGGCGTTTCGGCGGCTGGTTTGCCATGTATCAGTTTGCCAACGATCTGGAAAAAACAGGCTATTCAGACAGCCGCGTCGAAACCGAAACGGGCTTTACCTGGACCATTAACGACACCTTTGCCGCTAAAGTGAATTACTATTTAGAGCGCGGTTTCAATATGGACGGTTCACGTAATAACGGCGAGTTCTCCACTCAGGAAATTCGCGCCTACCTGCCTATTTCATTGGGTCAGACGACCTTAACGCCTTACACCCGACTGGGGCTCGATCGCTGGTCGAACTGGGACTGGCAGGACGATCCTGAGCGTGAAGGACATGATTTCAACCGTCTGGGTATGCAGTACGCCTATGACTTCAACAACGGTTTATCCATGACGCTTGAATACGCCTACGAATGGGAAAACCATGACGAGGGTAAAAACGACCGCTTCCACTATGCGGGCGTTGGGGTAAATTACGCATTCTGACCGTGGGTCCTCCAGGGGCTAACCGCCCCTGGTTTTAGCGCAGCGAGGCCGCCAGTAAAAAATGGGTATCAACCAGCACTTTTTGCGGGGCGGGGTGACCCGCAATACGCCTGAAGAGAAGATCGCAGCTCTCTTCCCCCAGTTTGCGGGTGGGGATATCAAAGCCGCCTGGTGCGGGCGTTAAAATGAGAGACAGCATCGGGTCACTGTATCCGGCTATCACCACCTGTTCCGGTATCATCAGATTTAACTCGTCCGCCGCGCGATAAAGGCCGAGTAATTTCATGCTGTCGGTAGCAAATACGGCATCAGGCGGCGTGGGTGAAGAGAGCAATTCCAGAGCCGCCTTAAGCGCACTCTCATGGGTATAACCACCATCCATGATCCAGTCCGGGTTAATCGCAATATGGTGCTTTTCCAGACTGGCTTTATAACCCGCCAGGCGATCGATCGAAACATGATATTCAAGCGGCGCATGCAGGCAGGCAATTTTCCGGCGGCCGTTTTTGATAAAGGTTTCCGTCAGCGTGGCGCTGTCATGAAAATTATCCGTGTCGACGGAATAAATATTCTGATACTCACCTTCCACTTTGCCGATAACCACTACCGGTACGCCATACGCGTCCAGCGTGGTGAAAAAGGATTCATTTGCGGGCGAACTCAGCATGATGATCCCTTTGATCATCTTCTGTTTTATTTTACTCACGCATTTCAGGAGATCGTCTTCACTGCTTTTTGAGGTTTGTAAAATAACATCGAATCCTTCTTCTTCCGCTTTTGCCGTAATGGCATGAAGAACATCGGAGAAAAAAGGATTGCCGGCAGTGGTTTTGGTTGAACGGGTCGAAATAACCATAATGGCATCGAATCCTGAAGAGGTCAGGGCACGGGCCAGTTTGTTGGGCTGATAATTTAATTCGTCAATCGCCTTCAGCACTTTGTCACGCGCTTCAGGAGAAATATTCGTTTGTTTATTCAGAACGCGGGAAACGGTTGATTTCGATACGCCCGCAACCCGTGCGATATCATAAATGGTGGGTGACATACACCTTACTCACTCAGGACTGACAGCAATGGCGTTCATCTTACTGGAGAAAAAACGGCAATAGCAATAAATAAGAATTGATAATCAACGATCTGCCCCCATTTATTGTATTCTGAAGCCATGCATTCAAGGCTTCCAGGCAACGAAGGACGGCGATGAAGCGACTTAAAAACGAAATCAATTCACTGGTAAACCGCGGCGTTGACCGTCATCTGCGACTGGCGGTGACGGGGTTGAGCCGAAGCGGTAAGACGGCGTTTATCACCGCGATGGTGAACCAGCTCCTGAACCTGCACGCCGGGGCGCGTCTGCCGTTGCTTGGCGCGGTGCGGGAAGAGCGTCTGCTGGGCGTTAAGCGCGTTCCACAGCGTGATTTTGGCATTCCCCGTTTTACCTATGACGAAGGGCTGGCACAGCTTTATGGCGACCCGCCCGCGTGGCCGACGCCGACGCGAGGGGTCAGTGAAATTCGCCTTGCGCTGCGTTTCCGCTCGAATGAATCCCTGATGCGCCATTTCAAGGATACCTCCACGCTATACCTTGAAATCGTCGATTACCCCGGCGAATGGCTGCTCGACCTGCCGATGCTGGCGCAGGATTACCTCAGCTGGTCACGCCAGATGACGGGATTGCTGCAGGGGCAACGCGCCGGGTGGTCGGCCAAATGGCGACAGCTGTGCGAAGGGCTGGACCCGCTTGCCCCAGCAGATGAAAACCGTCTGGCGGCCATTGCCGACGCCTGGACGGCGTATTTACACCAGTGTAAACAGGAAGGGTTACACTTCATTCAGCCGGGGCGCTTTGTTCTGCCGGGTGATTTAGCGGGCGCGCCTGCGCTTCAGTTTTTCCCCTGGCCGGATGTGGATGGGGTGGGCGAGTCGACGCTGGCGCAGGCGGATAAGCACACTAACGCCGGTATGCTGCGCGAGCGTTACCATTACTACTGTGAGAAGGTGGTCAAGGGATTCTATAAGAACCACTTTTTACGATTTGACCGTCAGATTGTGCTGGTGGATTGTCTGCAGCCGCTCAACAGCGGGCCACAGGCATTCAACGACATGCGCCTTGCCCTGACGCAGCTGATGCAAAGTTTTCACTACGGGCAGCGGACGCTGTTCCGCCGTCTTTTCTCACCGGTGATCGATAAACTGCTCTTTGCGGCCACAAAAGCCGATCACGTCACCGTGGACCAGCATGCCAATATGGTGTCGCTGCTACAGCAGCTGGTACAGGACGCCTGGCAAAACGCCGCCTTCGAAGGGATCGGCATGGATTGCCTTGGGCTCGCGTCCGTGCAGGCGACGCAAAGCGGGCTAATTGACCTTAACGGCGAGAAAATACCGGCATTACGCGGGAACCGGCTCAGCGACGGTGAACCGCTTACTGTCTACCCAGGCGAAGTGCCTGCGCGACTGCCGGGTCAGGCCTTCTGGCAGAATCAGGGCTTCCAGTTTGAAGCCTTCCGCCCGCAGGCCATGAGCGTCGACAGGCCTTTACCGCACATCCGTCTGGATGCGGCGCTGGAGTTTTTGATTGGAGATAAATTGCGATGACGGAACCGTTAAAACCGCGCATTGACTTTACCGGAACGCTTGAGCAGAACCCTCAGGAGGCGTTCAAAACGGCGCAGACGTTCAGCGGTACCCAGGCCGATAACTTTGCCCCGGCGCTGCAGGACGACCCGGCTGTTGAGGATGGTCCGGCGGAGGCGGTCGTGGACGCCGCGCTGCGTCCAAAACGCAGCCTGTGGCGCAGGATGGTCACCGCCGGTCTGGCGCTGTTTGGCGTAAGCGTGGTGGGTCAGGGCGTGCAGTGGACGATGAATGCCTGGCACACGCAGGACTGGGTGGCGCTGGGCGGATGTGCCGCAGGCGCGCTGATAGTGGGGGCTGGCGTCGGGTCGGTTGCCACCGAATGGCGTCGACTCTGGCGTCTGCGACAGCGCGCGCACGAGCGTGATGAAGCGCGGGATCTGCTCCACAGTCACGGCACCGGGAAAGGGCGCGCGTTCTGTGAAAAGCTGGCCAGCCAGGCCGGAATCGATCAGTCGCATCCGGCGCTTCAGCGCTGGTATGCCGCCATCCATGAGACCCAGAATGACCGGGAAGTGGTGACGCTCTATTCCCACATGGTACAGCCGGTGCTGGATGCTCAGGCGCGGCGCGAGATCAGCCGTTCTGCGGCGGAATCCACATTGATGATTGCCGTCAGCCCGCTGGCGCTGGTCGATATGGCCTTTATCGCCTGGCGTAACCTGCGCCTGATCAACCGTATTGCGAACCTTTACGGCATAGAGCTGGGTTACTACAGTCGGATCAGACTGTTTAAGCTGGTCCTGCTCAATATCGCGTTTGCCGGGGCGAGTGAGCTGGTGCGCGAAGTGGGTATGGACTGGATGTCGCAGGATCTGGCGGCGCGTCTTTCTGCCCGTGCGGCTCAGGGCATCGGTGCGGGATTATTAACCGCACGCCTGGGGATTAAAGCGATGGAAGTCTGCCGTCCGCTGCCCTGGATTGACGGCGATAAGCCCCGGCTGGGGGATTTCAGGCGTGAACTGATCGGCCAGCTCAAAGAGACGCTCAATAAAAAACCTTCGCCGTGAGGTTTTGTTCACTAATCGTGCTGGCTGTCAATATTTGTTGACAGCCATCTTCCCGATCACCGTGTTCTGACATATCATTTTACTGTTATTGGCTTAAAACGGTGAATTTCCCATGCGTCTTGAAGTCTTCTGTGAAGACCGTCTCGGTCTGACCCGCGAATTACTCGATCTTCTTGTTTTACGTAGCATTGATTTACGTGGCATTGAGATCGATCCTGTCGGGCGAATTTACCTCAATTTTGCCGAAATTGAATTTAATACCTTCAGCAGCCTGATGGCGGAAATCCGCCGTATCGCTGGCGTTACGGATGTACGCACCATTCCCTGGATGCCGTCCGAGCGTGAGCACCTGGCGCTGAGCGCGCTGCTGGAAGCCATGCCTGAACCGTTCCTCTCCCTGGATTTGAAAAGCAAAGTTGAGCGCGTTAACCACGCGAGCTGCCAGCTTTTCGCGCAGAGCCAGGAGAAGCTGAGCAATCATCACGCCGCGCAGCTGATCCCTGGTTTTAACTTCCAGCGCTGGCTGGACAGCAATCCGCAGAACACGCACAGCGAGCATGTGGTGATTAACGGGCAGAATTTCCTGATGGAGATCACGCCGGTCTATCTGAAAGGGGAAGGGAATACCCGGGTGTTGACCGGGGCGGTGATCATGCTGCGCTCGACGCTACGCATGGGTCGTCAGCTGCAAAACCTCTCCAGTCAGGACGTTGGCGCGTTCAGCCAGATTATTGCCGTCAGCCCGAAAATGCGCCATGTGGTTGATCAGGCGCGTAAGCTCGCAAGCCTGACCGCGCCGCTGCTGATTACCGGCGATACCGGCACCGGGAAAGACCTGCTGGCTCACGCCGTGCATCTGGCGAGCCCGCGTGCGGCTAAGCCTTATCTGGCACTTAACTGTGCCTCTATCCCGGAAGATGCCGTTGAAAGCGAGCTGTTTGGTCACGCGCCGGAGGGCAAGAAAGGGTTCTTCGAGCAGGCTAACGGCGGTTCCGTACTGCTGGACGAGATCGGCGAAATGTCGCCGCGTATGCAGGCTAAGCTGCTGCGTTTCCTGAACGACGGCACGTTCCGCCGCGTCGGTGAGGATCACGAGGTGCATGTGGACGTGCGCGTCATTTGCGCCACCCAGAAGAACCTGGTGGAACTGGTGCAAAAGGGGATCTTCCGCGAAGATCTCTATTACCGTCTCAACGTCCTGACGCTGAACATTCCGCCGCTGCGCGATTGCCCGCAGGACATCATGCCGCTTACGGAGCTGTTCGTCGCCCGCTTTGCCGATGAGCAGGGGGTTCCTCGTCCGAAGCTGTCTGCCGATCTGGGCACGGTGCTTATGCGCTACGGCTGGCCGGGGAACATTCGTCAGCTCAAAAACGCCGTATATCGTGCGCTGACCCAGCTTGAAGGGTATGAGCTGCGCCCGCAGGATATCCTGTTGCCGGATTACGACGCCGGAACGGTATCGGTAGGGGAAGAGGCGATGGAAGGGTCACTTGATGACATCACCAGCCGTTTCGAGCGTTCTGTGCTGACGCAGCTGTACCGCAGCTATCCCAGCACCCGCAAACTGGCAAAACGCCTGGGCGTCTCGCACACCGCGATCGCCAATAAGCTACGTGAGTATGGTTTGAATCATAAGAAAGGTGACGAATAACAAAAAAGCCTCTGCAAAGAGGCTTTTTACTTTTCACTTTAGATTTATTCCTTCGCCAGCGGCGTGTTAACGATGTCTGTTTTTGTCTCGCCCTGAATCGACGCAATCCTGCTTTCAACCTCTTTCACCTGCTGCGGGCTGTGGAGCAGGGTATAGGTCAGATCAAACTGCGCGCTGGCGCCAGGCTGCAGCTGCTTAACCCGCTTCTGTTGGCGTTCAATCGTCACGGGGTAGGCGTAGCTGGTGCCCGGTTCGATGCCCGTGACATAACCCTGCTTCAGCGTATCGGTGTTTTTCCATAAGGTCAGCACGGGCAACTGGCGCGTATCAAACTGGATGGATGCGCCTTTATCGCCGGCTTTATTGACCACAGCCGCGAGCGTTTCGTGGTTGTTGTCGGCGAGCGGCTGAATGTTAAAGACCATCTCATCAAAGCCTTTTGTCGGCCCGGCATAGGTTTGCCAGTCGTTAACGCCCGCTTTGGCGTAGTCATTGAATGGGCTCACGCTCGCCGCTGGCGCAAGGAAACGTGCGCCTTCTTCGAGGATCGGCGTCCCGAAGTTGCTGTGATAGATGATTTGGTAATCGTGAGGGTAATCGGCATGGTTAGTAAGAACATCATGCAGGCTGAACTGGTTGGTTCCGGGAACGTAGCGCAGTTCGGTCATGGTCTGCAGATCCGCTTTTTTGAACGTGCTCTCTTTGATCAAACCCCGAACGCGGATCTGATGCGGGGCGGCATCCGCCACCTCAACTTCCACCTGTGATACCGGGGTATTCCCGGCCCTGCCATGCAGGGTGTAAATTTGCCCGTCCGCCGTGACAGGGTGACCTGTCCACTCGTAGCCACAGCGCACCATCATCTCGTTGAAACCATCCAGCCAGCCGAGACCGTTGCGGCTCTCAAGGTTGATATAAGCCGGATTCACGACCTCTTTGACAGGGGAATCCCACCCCAGTCGGGTGCCAAACCCTTCAACGTGTAGAAGGTTCATGCCGCGTGTCGGGCTCAGGGTAATCGTCAGGCCATCTTTACTGCTAATAACGATGACTTTACTGCCTTCCTGCTTGCCGCCGCGCAAGACTTTTTGCTCAATGCTGAACGTCTGATCTTTAACTTTCAGCTCATCACTGGAAATCTTCCAGTTTCCTTTCTCTACGCTGCTTTCAGCACTTGTCAGCACCCAGGTTTTAGCCGCGGCATGGCCAGAAACCAGGACCGCCAGGAGCGTAAAAGCGAATTTGATCTTCATATTTTATCCTTTTTGCTGAAACGATTATTTACTTTCGTAAGCAAATCTAATGTTTAGACAAAAAGGGAAACGTGATGGGCTTCACTGAGGTTAAAATTAGGTGATTTTAACAATTAGAATGCGTTAATGATCACGTGGATGTTACGTGTTGCTGTCTTTATTGCATGATTTTTGTGATCGATGAATATTTTAGCTTTAACGATTCAGCTATTTTCTAATAAAAAACCCCGCCGTGGCGAGGTTGAGAATAAGTTGTATAGAATGCTAAGGACTTATTATGCTTTCAGCACGTCCAGCGCGGCAGTGTAGTCCGGCTCGGTGGTGATTTCGTTAACCAGTTCGCTGAAAACGACAGTGTCGTTTTCATCAAGAACCAGTACAGCACGTGCTGCCAGACCCTTCAGTGGGCCTTCCGCGATGCTGACGCCGTAGTTCTCGAGGAAATCAGCGCTGCGCAGGGTGGAAAGGGTGATAACGTTGCTCAGGCCTTCGGCACCGCAGAAACGGGACTGGGCAAACGGCAGGTCAGCGGAAATGCACAGCACCACGATGTTGTCCATTTCAGTCGCCAGCTGGTTGAATTTACGCACGGATGCGGCACAAACGCCGGTATCAATGCTTGGGAAAATGTTCAGTACTTTGCGTTTGCCCGCAAACTGAGCCAGTGTGACGTCAGACAGATCTTTAGCCACCAGAGTAAAAGCCTGCGCTTTGCTGCCAGCCTGCGGAATGGAACCTGCTACAGCAACCGGGTTGCCCTGGAAATGAACGAGTTGTGACATAGATATCTTCCTGTTTACATATAGTTAACGTCGTGGCTAGTGTATGCCATCAGCAGATAACACGGCAAACCAAATTTTTCGCCTTTCCGGGCCGCAAGGAGTCAGTGATGAGAAGCGTTAAGGTCTATGAAGAAGCCTGGCCATTGCATACCCCGTTTGTGATCTCTCGCGGCAGCCGAAGTGAAGCCAGCGTGGTCGTGGTTGAAATCGAAGAAGAGGGGTTTAAAGGCGTCGGGGAATGTACGCCTTACCCGCGCTATGGGGAAAGTCTGGCATCCGTGATGGCGCAGATCATGACCCTGGTACCTGACCTGCAAAAAGGCCTCACGCGCGACGCGTTACAGCAGCGTTTATCCGCCGGGGCGGCGCGCAACGCCATCGACTGTGCGCTCTGGAGCCTTGAAGCCGCTAAGCAGCAAAAATCGCTGACGTCATTGCTGGGCGTGGCCGTGCCGGAGTCCGTCGTGACCGCGCAAACGGTCGTGATTGGGGAGCCCGAGCAGATGGCCGCCAGTGCGAAAGCGCTCTATGACGCCGGGGCCACGCTGTTAAAAGTGAAGCTCGACGATCGTCTGATCAGCGAGCGGATGGTCGCCATTCGCTCGGCGGTGCCGTCAGCCACGCTCATTGTTGACGCCAACGAGTCGTGGCATCCCGAAGGGCTGGCCGCGCGATGCCAGCTGCTGGCCGATCTGGGCGTGGCGATGCTGGAGCAGCCTCTGCCGGCAAAAGAGGATGCGGCGCTGAAGAATTTTATCCATCCGTTGCCCGTCTGTGCGGATGAAAGCTGTCATACCCGCGAGAATTTGAGCGCGCTTAAGGGCAGCTATGACATGGTCAATATCAAGCTCGACAAGACTGGCGGACTGACTGAAGCCCTGGCCCTGGCGGCGGACGCCCGGGCGCAGGGGTTCGCCCTGATGCTGGGATGCATGCTTTGCACCTCGCGGGCGATCGGTGCGGCGCTGCCGCTGGTCAATCAGGTCCGTTTCGCCGATCTGGATGGCCCGACGTGGCTGGCCGTTGACGCTTCACCGGCGCTTAATTTTACCAGCGGCGTACTTCACCTCTGAGGCTGCCAGCGCAACAGATCCATCATTGCCTTTAAGTATTTTTCGCTGGCTTCGTCGGAGGAGATCGCCGGGAACTCAGCGGTGATGCAGGGCAGGCTCAAGTCGGCGCACCAGCTGCCGAATGAACCGGGTGTCTCATAGCCCACGCTGGTGACGAGCGGGAGGGCGAACGCCTGGGCCAGCCACGCGCCCAGGTCAGAGTGGCGCGGATCTTCAATACAGGCCAGCGGATCGTGGAAGGAGACAACCCAGGCGGGGTGGATCTTATGGATAAGCTGGCACAGCGCCTGCGTTTCCGGCTCCGATCCAGGTTTATCGCCCGTGAGCAGCACCACGTCCCGCTCCTCGGCGGAGCTGTTCCAGCGATATACCGTTTCCCCTGCGCGCCAGTTTGCCGCCGGGAAATTACGGTTCAGGTCGATTCCTCGCGCATTCGCCCGTAATCCCAGCTGACAGCCGTCCGGATTCACGGCAAGAATCACGTGGTGACGTCGCAATGCCGGGGTCAGCGTCCGCAGCGCGCACGAGAGCGTGACGACAGACGAGTTCTCATCTCCGTGCGTGCCGGCAATAACCAAACCGCTGTCGCGATCGGCATCGGGGGCCGGGAACCAGATCAGCGATGCACCTAAAAATGAGCGGCCATATTGTTCAGCGCCCGGAGGGAAGGCGCCTCGTTCCGCGCGGGGTCGGGTGGTTGCCATACGATATCCTGATAACGAAGTCTCTACAGGCAGTGTTGTGCAAAAGCCGCTGTTAATCAAATAGTTTCCTTAACGGCTGAGAATTGCCTTAAATCACTATTCAGGCGTAAGTTGTTTGCATTTCTTACTGTCGAAACAAATAATTACGCATCTGCTTTTTACCAGAATTTTTTAAAGGGGATCTTATGAAGCATCCTGTTTCGCGTCTTTTTGCCGCACTGTGCCTGTGCGGACTCTCTTCACTCTCATACGCTGCCGATGTGCCACAGGGCACGGTGCTGGCGCAAAAACAGGAGCTGGTCAGACACATTAAAGACGAACCGGCTTCGCTCGATCCCGCAAAAGCGGTGGGGTTGCCAGAGATTCAGGTGATTCGCGATCTTTTCGAAGGGCTGGTAAATCAGAATGAGAAAGGGGAACTGACTCCGGGCGTGGCGACGCGCTGGCAGAGCAACGATAACCGAATCTGGACGTTCACCCTGCGCGATAACGCAAAATGGTCTGACGGTACGCCGGTTACCGCGCAGGATTTTGTCTACAGCTGGCAGCGTCTTGTTGATACGAAAACGACCTCTCCGTTTGCCTGGTTTGCGGCGCTGGCAGGTATCAGCAACGCGCAGGCCATTATTGATGGTAAAGCGTCGCCAGATACCCTGGGCGTGACGGCGGTGGATGCCAGAACGTTGCGCGTCCAGCTGGATAAACCGCTACCGTGGTTTAGCAACCTGACGGCAAACTTCGCCTTCTATCCGGTGCAAAAAGCCAATGTTGAAAGCGGGAAAGAGTGGACGCGTCCGGGAGCGCTGGTCGGTAACGGGGCCTACGTTCTGAACGCGCGCGTGGTGAATGAAAAACTGGTTGTCGTGCCGAACACCCACTACTGGGACAATGCGAAAACTGTCCTGCAAAAAGTGACCTTTATTCCGATTAATCAGGAATCGTCCGCCACGAAACGCTATCTGGCAGGGGATATCGATATTACCGAATCGTTCCCGAAAAACATGTATCAGAAGCTCCTGAAGGATATTCCTGGCCAGGTGTATACGCCGCCTCAGCTCGGGACCTATTACTACGCGTTTAACACGCAAAAGGGGCCGACGGCCGATGCCCGGGTTCGTCTTGCGCTGAGCATGACTATCGATCGCCGCATTATGGCGGATAAGGTACTGGGTACCGGCGAGAAACCGGCCTGGCATTTCACCCCTGACGTGACGGCGGGCTTCACGCCTGAACCTTCGCCGTTCGAGCAGATGTCCCAGCAGGAGCTGAACGCTCAGGCCAAAACCTTGCTCCAGGCCGCAGGCTACGGCCCCCAGCGTCCGCTGAAGCTGAACCTGCTGTACAACACGTCGGAAAACCACCAGAAAATCGCCATTGCGGTGGCGTCCATGTGGAAGAAAAACCTCGGTGTGGACGTCAAGCTGCAAAATCAGGAGTGGAAAACCTACATCGACAGCCGCAACACCGGCAATTTTGATGTGATCCGCGCGTCATGGGTGGGGGATTACAACGAGCCCTCGACCTTCCTGTCCCTGCTGACCTCAACCCACAGCGGGAATATCTCGCGCTTCAACGACCCGGCTTACGATAAAATAATCCACCAGGCGACGCTCGAAACCACGGCGAAAGCGCGTAACACGGACTACAACATGGCGGAGAAAATCCTCATGGAGAAAGCGCCGATCGCGCCTATTTACCAGTACACCAACGGTCGTCTGATTAAGCCGTGGGTGAAAGGGTATCCGATTAATAACCCGGAAGACGTGGCGTATAGCCGGACGATGTATATTGAGAAGCACTGATGGTTAATGCGAACTGGCGCACGTGAGCGCCAGTTTTGCCATGGGTGATACCGCGCTGTGCTTTTCGGCAGCGATGAGACCGGAACGTATTATTCTAATAACGCATTAAACTTCGCCAGCCACTGCGGATGGGCGGGCCACGCGGGAGCCGTCACCAGGTTGCCGTCGACATGTGCCTGATCGATGCCGATCGTGGCGTAGTGTCCCCCCGCGAGACGGACCTCAGGTGCACAGGCCGGGTAGGCGCTACAGGTACGGCCTTTCAGGATGCCCGCGGCGGCGAGCAGTTGAGGGCCGTGGCACACCGCAGCAATCGGTTTGCGCGCGGCGTCAAACGCCTGTACCAGCTTTAACACGTCCTCATTTAACCGCAGATACTCGGGCGCTCTCCCGCCGGGGATGAGCAGCGCGTCGTAGTCCTGCTCCTTTACGGCGGAAAAGTCGGCGTTGAGGGTAAAGCGGTGACCGGGTTTTTCGCTATAGGTCTGGGCGCCGTCGAAATCATGGATTGCCGTTATGATGTAGTCGCCCTTCGGTTTGTCGGGGCAGACGGCATCCACCTGATGACCAACCATCTGTAACGCCTGAAAAGGCACCATGGTTTCGTAATCTTCGGCATAATCGCCCACCAGCATCAGGATCTTCTTGCTCATCATTCCTCTCCCTTGTCATTAAAGATGATTAAGATATAGCCTGGCGTGGCTGAAATGCGGGAAATAAAAAAGCCCGTCAGAGCACGGGCAACATAAGCAAGTGAATAAGTGATTCGTTATCAACGTAGTTGGAGGATAACGACGCGTATCTTACGCGGCCGTCAGGCTGGCAGATACCTGACAAATTCGGTAGGTGAAACACGATATTAAACGTGCGTTAAGGGGCGTCGAAGGTCGGGTAAAGACTATTTTCGAGAAACTCGACGAGATACCAGATTTCCCCGCTAAAAATAAACCAGAAGCCAAATATAATAAGGAGCAAAATAATTAAGGTGAGTATTATTTCTGTTTTGCCCATTGCAGATTTTACCCACCTGACGTTAATTTATTCGAGGCAGGCATTGTAGCGGGGCTTTCCCGTATACTCCAGTTTCATGCTGCAAGGACTTTATTGCGCCCATCATTTTTAGCGCGATACAGCGCATCGTCTACACGCTTAAACAGCTCATCAATCGTCTCCCCCGGGTTATGTCGCGCCACGCCAATGCTGACGGTAAACCGTGGTAAGCCCGGAATCGTAATGCGGGCAACGGCTGCACGGATCGACTCGGCAATCTGCAACGCGGTGTCGAGTGAGGTATGCGGCAGCAGGATGACGAACTCTTCGCCCCCCCAGCGGAACACCATGTCGTTCTCCCGACTACAGGCTTCCAGCGTTCGGGAGAGGGCAATAAGCACCTCATCGCCCTTCAAATGGCCAAACAGGTCGTTGATGTTTTTGAAGTGATCGGTGTCCACCAGCAGCAGGCTAAACTGCTGCTGGGCAGGTCGATTATTGAGATTGTTGGGGTCGGTAATCGCGTAGAACTGGCGTCGGTTGAGTAACCCGGTCATGGAGTCACGTAACGCGGCATGTTCCAGCTCTTGCTCCAGTCTTTTTTGCTCGGTGATATCGTGGATGATGCACAGCATCAGCTTGTCACCGTAGATCTCAATGGGTCCGGCATACGTCTGAACATGGCGGGTGGAACCATCGGCAAGGCGGTGAACAAAGTTGAGCGGCTTATGGCCGCCGGGCAGCGCGGCAATCGCAGTCATAATGGGCATCACGTCTCGCCCCAGGGTATTGATTTCCCAGGTATGCTTGCTGCACATACCATCATGCGAGTAACCGTAAAAATTGAGCGCAGCCAGGTTGGCATCAACAATCTGACCATCGCGGGCAGGATCGATTAACAGCATCGGCGCGCTGTTGGTCTGAAAAAAACGGGCGTAAAACCCCTGTTTTTTTCGCCGGTAGGTTGCGGAGCGGCTGGCCTTCAGTCCTGAGAGGATATGTTGGGCGATCCCCTCGAAGACAATCACATCTCCCCAGGGGGCGTAACGGGCAAGCGAGAGACGACAGCTTAACGGCGTATCCAGCCCATCCCGGCTTCTTATTGTCCAGATTTCGACGATCTCCTGCTCGGTTTTCAGTTCAGGTACATACATCGACAGGAGAGCTTGTGCATTCGCGGAATAGATGCCTTTACGCAGCTGATCGAGCGTCTTATCTCCCATAAGCTGCGTTGCGACCACGTTCGCAAAAACGATCTCTTCCGAAACGGGTGAAATAAGCCACACGGGGGTTTTAATAACGTTCAGCGCTTCAAAACCGTTTTGCGACATAGGCATTTCCTGTTCATCGGCTTAATACGCCTGACAATCATGACAGACGTGACTCGTGTGTTCTGCTTTGAAACATACTCTACTAAACCCCGTCAGGCATGGTTTTTTTGTGAAATAAATGCGGCGTCCGTTTGAATTTTATTAAGGGGGATAATTTGCCTTTCTGAGTTTATCTGCAGAAGCAGCCACGGCACCTGTTCGGCAGGTAAGGGGCGGGAGAAGAGGTAACCCTGCAGGTAGTCGCAGCCGAGACGGGTGAGAACCGCCTGCTGTTCTTCCGTTTCAATCCCTTCTGCCACCACGTTCATCTCCATGGTGCGGGCGATACTCATGATGGTTTCAACCAGCTTGTAGGTTTTTTCATTTTCTAGCATCGACGTTACAAAGCTTTTGTCAATCTTGAGCTCTTTTGCCGGCAGCACGCTCAGCATCAGCAGGTTGGAGTAGCCCGTACCAAAATCATCAATCGAGACGGTGATCCCCGCATGATTAAAGGCGTTGAGCAACTCAATGCTGCGGTCGAGATTTTTCAGCGCGGTGCTCTCCGTGACCTCAAGGATCAGCCTGGACGGGGACAAGTTATATTTTTCCAGCATCGACGATACGATGTGGAAAATGTCCGGCTGCTCGAACTGGACGGGGGATAAGTTGAGCGATAACGTCCACTGGCTGAACCCTTGTTCAGTCCAGAAATGCAGCTGTCGACATGCCGCTTCAATGGCCCAGTTGCCCACCGGAATAATTAAGCCGGTTTGCTCCAGCGAGGGGATAAACAGACCCGGCAGCACAACGCCTTGCTCAGGGTGCCGCCAGCGCAGCAGGGCTTCAAAACCATGGATAGTCTTCTCTTGCGCATACCAGGTTGGCTGGTACCACAGTTCAAACTGATCGCGCTCAAGCGCCTGAGAGAGCTCCTGAAGAAAACCGGGTTTTGCCGGGATTGCTGTCGACATCTCGGTTCTGTAACGCGCCCAGCCGTTGCGGCCGTCGTCTTTGACGTGATGCAGGGCTGCATCTGCTTTGAGTTTCAGTTCATGCAGCGTTTCGCCATCCTGAGGATAGAGGCTGACGCCCGCACTCATTGTCGTGTTAAGCGTATGACCACAGATCGAAAGAGGACGTCGCACATCCTCGAGCAGCGACGCGAGCAGGGCGTTGAGTTTGTCGTCGTCACATTCCGGCACGAGCAGGATAAAAGCGTCTCCTCCCAGCCTTGCCAGGGTCATCTCACGCGAGAGCCGGGAAGTGATGCGCTGTGCGACGGTGATCAATAACTCATCGCCGACGCTGTGACCCCAGGTATCGTTGACGCGTTTGAAGTGATCGACGTTCAGGAAAATAACGGCAAATTGCCTGTTGCTCAGCAACGCGCTGCGCAGGCAGTCCTGCATGCGGAGATCCATCTGATGGCGATTCGCGAGTCCGGTGAGCGCATCAAAGCGCGCCTGGAGCTCAAGCTGCCGATTGAGTTGTCGAAGATTATCCGTCAGCCGGCCGGTGCGCCGGTGAGAATCGATAAGGGAAATAATTAACATCACACCAAGCAGGCAGAGCGTGGTGACAGAAACCCAGATGGATAACCCCAGCTCGCCGATCCCCCCGGGGAGGGTATGCGACATTTCCGGGTAATGCGCAGCGCTCATGCCGGTATAGTGCATCGCACAAATGGCGGCACCCATGACCAGGGCGGCGAGAAGGCGCTCGATAAAAACCCCTTTGTCTCGCAGGCGGAAAGCCAGCCACAGCGCCGTGCCGGACGCCACCACGGCAATGACCACCGACAACCCCACAATACGGCGATCCCAGATAATGCTGCCATCCAGCATCAGGGCAGCCATACCGATATAGTGCATAGATACCACGCCTGCGCTCAGGATAGCCGTGGCAACGATCGGTCGAAACGAAGAACGTTTTTTTCCCGCGACGGCAATATCAAGGGCCGTGGTCGACGCAATAATCGCGACGCCCAGAGACGCAAGGGTTAACCAGAGGTCATAGCGCATCATCATCGGCATCTGCATCGACAGCATGCCGATAAAGTGCATCGACCAGATGCCGATCCCCAGCGTCATACCCCCGGCAATGCGCCAGAACAGGGCAGTCTTTCGGCTGGAAAGGGGGATCTTTCCGGCACTGTCCAGCGCCACAAAGGAGGCGATAAATGCCACCAGATAAGAGATAGCGATTAACACAGGGTCCCACGATATATTGAGCATTATGCAATCCCACGCCTGAGAGGGTTACCGATTTCGCCTGCCGGGCACATCTTAATCTGGCAACGAACATGCGCATTCAAACAATATTAGTTATTTATCGTGAAGCATGACCAGTCATATTAATACTCTACATCGCATTAAGAATATAAAATATATTCTCATTGTTAACGTATTAAGCATTGCTAAACAAGAGCGAATAAAAGTAGCAAAGCTCCTTAAATATAACGGCGATTGTATCGGTTCGCCGCAGCGGATGGTATCGCTTAACGTGGCGGCAGACCAGTATCACAGCATGCTGCGAAGAACATTTTCACTAATACGCTTTTTTCATCTGACTTAAGCTAAATCCCAGGCTGCTAACGGCGAAACAACAAACCCGTGAAGTTTCCGAGGAAAAACGTTTGTGCCAATGCTATAAGTCTAGATGCCGACCAAAATATAAAATGTGGGTATCATCATGCTAAGAAATATTAGTGTCAGAACCTTTATTATCGGGTTCCTTTTATCGCTATTTTTGGTAAACGCAGGTGTCGTTGTTCTAATTTCCAGCAAGCCCTCTCTCTTTATTTCCCTTAACGCTATCAATTTCGTTGCGCTATTTTTGCTTTGGGTCTATATGACCCGGTATCTTGTGACGCCGATCAATACGGTGAAGAAAAGTATTGAAGAGGTGACTGCCGGCAACCTGGGGGTTTCTATCCCGGAGTTTGGCAATAACTGTGCGGGGCGACTCATTCCCGGGATCAACAGCCTGTCCGGCAACATTGCGACGCTGGTGCGTGAGATCAGGGCGTCATCGCAAACCGCCATGACCTTATCGGATCAGCTCTCGACACGTAGCGCTCAGCTCTCGGTAAAAACCGAACAGCAGTCTGCGTCTTTAGTGCAAACCGCAGCCAGCATGGAGCAAATGGCGGCGAGCACTAAAAATAACGCCGATAACACCCGCCTGGCGAGTGAACAGGCGAATATGGCGACGCTGCAGGCGCGTAAGGGCGGGGAGCTGATGGGGCAGGTTGCCAACAATATGCAGTCCATTACCGAATGCGCCCAGCAGATGACGGAGATCATTTCGCTGATTGACGGCATTGCGTTCCAGACCAATATTCTGGCGCTCAACGCGGCCGTTGAGGCGGCAAGAGCGGGCGACCATGGAAAAGGTTTTTCTGTCGTTGCGGAAGAGGTCAGAAACCTGGCGCACCGCAGCGCAGAGGCCGCGAAGAATATTAAAGCGCTGATTGAAGTCACCAGCAGTAACGTCACGCAGGGCGCGACCGTGGTGTCGCAGGCAGAGAAGAATATGCATGAAATCGTGACGGGCTCGGGGAACGTCAGTCGCTTAATGGATGAAATCTCCGCGTCGACGTCTGAGCAGGAGAAAGGTATTTCCCAAATCACGCTGGCGCTATCGGAGCTGGAGCGGGTCACGCAAAGCAACGTGGCGATGGCGGAGGAACTCAACGGCTCCTCGGATGTACTGCGCAATCAGGTGATTGAACTCCAGGCCCGCACGCGGAATTTTAGATTGGATCACGGGTCTTCGTCCCCATTACCGACCGGCTCACCCTCCTTCCTCCAGCAGCCAGAACACTCTCTCTGAAAGCGACACGAAGCCTGGCATGCCAGGCTTTTTTCATACATCTGCCCACCCAGCTCAATTCCCGAGCGATTTCAGCGCGATGGAATACATAGTTGTTGCTTAACCCCTCATGAAAGCTAGACTGACACCGAAAGAGTTAAAAAGGTGGAGGTGCTGTGGAAAGCATTAAAGGATCTGAACTTAACGTTCCTGACGCTGTTTTTGCGTGGGTGCTGGACGGCCGCGGCGGTGCCCGACCGCTGGAAGATAATGATGCGATCGACAGTGCGCATCCCTGCTGGCTGCATCTGAACTATACCCATCCGGACAGCGCTGACTGGCTGGCGTCGACCCCGCTCTTGCCCAATAACGTGCGCGATGCGCTGGCGGGTGAAAGCCTGCGGCCCCGCGTAAGCCGCATGGGTGACGGGACGCTGATTACCCTCCGCTGTATTAACGGCAGCACGGATGAACGTCCGGATCAGCTGGTGGCGATGCGGGTCTATATGGACGATGGGCTGATTGTCTCCACCCGACAGCGTAAGGTCCTGGCGCTGGATGACATCGTCAACGATCTGAAAGAGGGCACCGGGCCGATCGACTGCGGCAGCTGGCTGGTGGACGTCTGTGACGCGCTTACCGATCACGCCAGTGAGTTTATTGAAGAGTTGCACGACAAAATCATCGACCTGGAAGATAACCTGCTCGATCAGCAGATCCCGCCGCGCGGTTTTCTGGCCTTATTGCGCAAGCAGCTGATTGTTATGCGCCGCTACATGACGCCGCAGCGCGACGTGTACGCGCGGCTGGCCAGCGAAAGGCTCGCATGGATGAACGACGACCATCGGCGCAGAATGCAGGATATTGCCGACAGGCTGGGCCGCGGGCTGGATGAAATTGATTCCTGTATTGCCAGAACGGCGGTGATGGCGGACGAAATCGCGCAGGTGATGCAGGAGTCGCTGGCGCGAAGAACCTATACGATGTCCCTGATGGCGATGGTGTTTTTACCGAGCACGTTTCTGACCGGGTTGTTTGGCGTCAACCTGGGCGGAATTCCGGGTGGCGCTTATCGCTACGGTTTTACGGCGTTTTGCGTGATGTTAGTTGTTTTGATTGGGGGTGTTGCATGGTGGTTGCATCGTAGTAAATGGCTGTAAATTTACGCTTTTTTCATCTTTTTCCGGGATTAAAACGCTCTTTTAATTGAGCGAAGTCAATAAACATCTACCCCGTAAGGTGCAATATTACTCCCGCAGGTGAATGCAACGTCAAGCGATGGGCGTTGCGCTCCATATTGTCTTACTTCCTTTTTTGAATTACTGCATAGCACAATTGATTCGTACGACGCCGACTTCATAGTCGGCTTTTTTTTGCCTCCTGATTCTGAGCGTCTACCCTAAAAGGGATGACAGCAAATTATGGAGGGAATGATGAGCATCCTTAACGCTCTGCTACTGCCACAATCGCGTCAATCCGATCCTATCCCCAGCGATCCGGTACCTATGCCCGATCCCATCCCGCGTCCCCAGCCGATGCCCGACCCGCCGCCCGATGAAGAACCGATTAAATTGTCGCATCGGACCGCGAGATCTGCGAGGATACGCGCCATCTGACCGCAAAGATCACCACGAGAGACAATTGTGACCGCTTTTTCTACCCTGAATGTTCTGCCCGATGCCCAACTCGCTAACCTCAACGAGTTGGGATACCTCACGATGACGCCTGTTCAGGCGGCCGCCTTACCCGCCATTCTTGAGGGCCGTGACGTGCGCGTGCAGGCGAAAACGGGCAGTGGGAAAACGGCGGCCTTTGGCCTTGGCCTGTTGCAGCATATCGATGCGGCGCTTTTTCAGACCCAGTCTTTGGTGCTGTGTCCGACCCGCGAGCTGGCAGACCAGGTTGCGGGTGAACTGCGTCGCCTGGCACGTTTCCTGCCAAACACCAAGATTTTAACCCTCTGCGGCGGGCAGCCGTTCGGTGCCCAGCGTGATTCGCTGCAGCATGCGCCGCACATTATTGTCGCGACGCCGGGACGCCTGCTCGATCACCTGCAAAAAGGCACGGTCTCACTGGATGCGCTACAAACGCTGGTGATGGATGAGGCCGATCGGATGCTGGATATGGGCTTCAGCGAGGCCATTGACGAAGTGATCCGTTTCGCACCAGCCGATCGCCAGACGCTTCTGTTCTCCGCAACCTGGCCGGAAGCTATCGCCGCCATCAGCGGGCGCGTGCAGAAAAATCCTCTTACCATTGAAATCGACAGCGTAGATGCGCTGCCGGCCATCGAACAGCAGTTCTTTGAAACTTCGCAGCAGGGGAAGATCCCGCTCCTGCAGAAATTACTGAGCCAGCATCAGCCTGCCTCCTGCGTGGTGTTCTGTAACACCAAAAAAGACTGTCAGTCGGTTTGTGATGCCCTGAATGCCGCCGGGCAGAGCGCACTGTCGCTGCATGGCGATCTTGAACAGCGCGATCGCGATCAGACGCTGGTCCGTTTCGCCAACGGCAGCGCCCGCGTGCTGGTGGCGACCGACGTCGCCGCGCGCGGCCTGGATATCAAATCGCTTGAGCTGGTCGTGAACTTTGAACTGGCGTGGGATCCGGAAGTGCACGTGCACCGTATTGGCCGCACCGCGCGCGCCGGGAACAGCGGTCTGGCCATCAGCTTCTGCGCTCCGGAAGAGGCGCAGCGCGCCAATATTCTCTCTGAGATGCTGCAGATTAAGCTGAACTGGATGAATCCCCCAGCCGGCGTCAGCCTTGTGCCGCTGGAGGCCGAAATGGCCACCCTGTGCATTGATGGCGGTAAAAAAGCCAAGATGCGACCTGGTGATGTACTCGGTGCACTGACCGGGGATGTGGGGCTGGACGGGGCGGATATCGGTAAGATTGCTGTCCATCCGGCGCATGTCTACGTCGCGGTTCGCCAGGCGGTTGCCCATAAGGCATGGAAGCAGCTGCAAAACGGGAAAATTAAGGGTAAAACCTGCCGCGTACGTCTGCTGAAATAAAGCATGAAGCGTCTCAGACGGTGTTTCTGAGACGCTAACCGCTTACTTCACTTCAAGCACGTTCAGACGCAACGCTTCAAACTGATTGTCATCGTCTTCCGGCTGCCAGCCTGCTGGCTGCATCGGGATCTCTTCCCGGTCAAACGCCAAATCTCCGCCGTTCACGACTTCTGACTCGTGATTGATGCCTTTAAAGTCGAACAGTTCCACATCCGCGAGATGGGAAGGGACGACGTTCTGCATGGCGCTGAACATGGTTTCGATACGACCCGGATAGCGCTTATCCCAGTCGCGCAGCATGTCGCCAATCACCTGACGCTGCAGGTTCGGCTGAGAGCCGCAGAGGTTACATGGAATGATCGGGAACCCTTTCGCCTGAGAGAAACGCTCAATGTCTTTTTCACGGCAGTAGGCAAGCGGGCGGATCACAATATGTTTACCGTCATCACTCATCAGCTTAGGCGGCATACCTTTCATCTTGCCGCCGTAGAACATATTGAGGAACAGCGTTTGCAGGATATCGTCGCGGTGATGGCCCAGGGCAATTTTGGTCGCGCCCAGCTCGGTCGCGGTGCGATACAGAATACCGCGGCGCAGACGAGAGCACAGAGAGCAGGTGGTTTTCCCTTCAGGAATTTTCTCTTTCACAATACCGTAGGTATTTTCTTCGACGATTTTGTACTCAACGCCCAGATTTTCGAGGTATTCCGGCAGAATGTGCTCCGGGAAGCCCGGCTGTTTCTGGTCAAGGTTGACCGCCACCAGGGAAAAATTCACCGGCGCGCTTTGCTGAAGATTACGCAGGATCTCCAGCATGGTGTAGCTGTCTTTACCCCCTGACAGGCAAACCATGATGCGGTCGCCTTCTTCAATCATGTTGAAGTCTGCAATGGCTTCGCCCACGTTACGGCGTAGTCGCTTTTGCAGTTTATTCAGGTTGTATTGCTCTTTCTTTGTATTTGATTGATTTTCTTGCATTTATTACTACCTTCGGAGCCAGTAGGGGCATAATAGGGGCAAAAATTTTTCAGCGTGCCAGCTTATCGTTAAGCATCAGCACCTGTTCGCCATTCATTTCTTCAATCCACGCACCGTAGACTTCATAAACCATTTGCGCGTTTTCATGCCCCATCTGGCTGGCTATGAAAGACGGGTTAGCGCCGGCAGATAAAAGCCAGCAGGCAAAAGTATGCCGCGTATGGTACGGATTCCGGCGGCGAATACCAGCACGTTTTACAGCTGCGTTGAATCTCGCACCGATGCTCGATAAAGAGTAGTAGGCTTTCTGTTCTCCTTTGCGCATCCGGGGTATGAAAACGAATCGCAGGCTTTGATGTTCCACTGCGCCATACTCGCGATGATTAAAGACAATTTCGGTTTTTGGCTGTAGCGCTGTCAGCTTGCGCTGTGCTTTCAAGGCTTCAAGTGCCGGCTCTAATAGGGTAATAACCCGGTTACCTGCTTCGGTTTTTGGTGGGACGAACATTCCTAGCGCATTAAGGTTGCGCTGTATATGAGCCGTCCCTTTTTCCCAGTCGATATCTTCCCAGGCAAGAGCTGCGAGCTCTCCATGACGGACACCAGTATAAACTGCGAACGTCCACATATTGAGGCTTTGGCCACGCTCGGATTCCGCGAGCAAACTAAACTCCTGCTTCGTTAAAGGATCCGGTTTTACTTTCCCTTTGTGTAGTTTCTTGATCCCTTCAAAGGGTTTGCCACTGATAAAGCCAGATTTGTGTGCAAACCGAAGAAGGGAGCATACAAGCGATATATAGTTGTTCACGGTACTCACAGTGCGTCCCTGTTTGTTACTTCTGGAATTTGCCAGGTAAAGTGTCTCACCGTTCAACAGCTCCTTTCTGTATTTCAGAATGTCGCTGTGGCGTATAGTTGAAACAGGCGTATCTCCATTAATGATGTGCATTAACGTACCGAGTTGTGAACGAGTCTTACGCATGGTATTCGCACTAATTTCGGTTTCTTTAATGCTCGTCCACAGTTCACACAGCTCTGAAAAGGTTTGAACTGAAACAGTTGTTACGGTTTTTTTTGCTCTGGACGATGAAGGAAAGCGCTGGTGGTAATCAAACTCTCCAAGGTTGATCTCACTAACGATCACAGCCCGAAGGTTCCCGGCTTTTTTGATGTTCGCCGGGGTGTTAATCCAACCTTTGAGAATTTCGCGACAACGCTTTCCCCGGTACATAAACCAGATACAAATCTTATTGTTTCTGATTTCGACACCTGTAGGCAAAGCTGCCATCTTACGCATCCCTTATTAACTGATTAATTCTCGGATAGTTGTACCAGGTTGTGCCACGCAAGGTTTTTTCTCCGGAAGGAGAAACCCGTTTAAAATGGACACCTTCCACCCAACAGCCCTGGCGATACTTCTCAATCTGTCGTTCGGTCAGGCCTGTTTTTTCTGTGAGTCTTGCGCCAACAACCCATTCTTCGTTAAAAATTACCTGCGACATGGTTCACCTCAGGTAACCGGCATGAGTATAAATATGCCGGCCATTAGTCGTTGATATTTCAGTTTCAGTTTGCCTGGCCGGGCAGGGAGCGCAGCCGGCGCATGCCGGTCATTGCTGTGGCCACGTAGCTTGCTTTGCAGTTCACTACCTCGACCCAAACCTTGACGCCTTCCACTCTCACCGTATAGGTCTCTTTCATCTTACTGCGCCCATAGTCACCATATCTTTGCTGGTGGGCTGCGAGTGCGATTTCACATGCCTGGCGAGCCAAAGGGGATTGCTTACTGCCTCGATTAATCAGTCGCATTTCTTCTCCTAGAGGGAGGGTTTCCCCTCCCGATCTCGTTAGGCCTGGTATTCCGGTTTCATATCCGCCAGGGTAATGCTGAACTGATCGTACTGCTCATCGCCTAGGTGGCGTTTCGCCGCGGCAAGTACGCGCTCGGCTTCCGCGAATCTTTCAGCAGCATCTGGCTCGCCAGGCAGTGGAAGGGAGTTGATAAGCGCATCGACTTTATTTTTCGCACTCACGAAGTGGTAGCGGCTGGTCGCCTTGTTTTTCAACTCAGTGAACAGCGCGATCCCAAGGGTATTCTTTGCCGCGTTGATTTTATTGCCGATACTGGTAGCCTCATCCAGTGTCTCTGCTTTCAGAATGCGATCCTTGAACTCATTGGCCAGAGTGTGGATATTTACCGATGGCTCCTGACTGTCCTGCGTGTTTACAACATTTTCACCTTTAATTTCAGCCAGATTTAGGCGCTGAGCGGGGGCAGGGTTGATCACTCTCTCTTCACGATAGGAGAGATCATCTGCATCCTGAAACCCCATAACTGCCGCGGGGCAATAAGCTTTTGCCCAGTCCTTAGTGGCGAGATATAAAATCTGCTGCTTTGGTTTTGTAACCCATAGCGGAGAATTTCTGATTGCCACGCTTGCCAGATACAATGGTTCGCCCCAGGTTATCTCCGACTCACCTCGGATAATCGCGCCAGCGCGGATGTATAAACCTTCCTCATCTTCATCTGACCAGTCGCGAACTCTTTCCGTTTTTTCATACGCACCCTTGTTACCCATCTTTTTTACGGTGACATCTTTGCTGCGAATGCATTTTTCCCAATTCCCGCCGTACTCATAATGAAAGCGTCCACGTATAGCGCCTGAACTGGAGAGAATTGCGCTGATGAGTTGCGCTTCATACCCAAGCTTCCCGTTGACGAAGAAGGTTTTTTGCGCGACTGAATATGGGTTCATCCCCCATTGCATGGCCTGCATAACAATCGCCATGCAGTCGGCAGGCTTCCCTACCAAATGATCAGGAACTGCGATGGTTGCATCAGCCATAAGGTTGGCAAATGCTGTTAACTGCCCCAGCGCCTGCACATTGAAAATAGAGTTAGTGGCAGAGATAGTGTTTGGAGCCTGCTGCTCAGCAGTTACGATATTCATGTTTTCCATCATCATTCCCCTTATGCCTGAGCGCGCAGCGCTTCGAGGCGGCGCAGGTCGAAGTCGTTCAGTTCGTCGGTGTAGTCGGCTGTGATTGGTGCTGGCCATTCACCTGTGTCAAATCCGGTTGCGATAGCGCGCATCGCTTTACGGTACTCGAGCATTCCCAGTTCCAGCAGTTCGGTGGACGCCTCAATGATGGCGATCCAGTGGTAGTTCTCGTCTTTGTTGACGAAAATCCAGAAGAACTGGTCCAGCGCCGCGGTCTCGCAATACATAGCCGCACTGAGGTGGTAGTCCCGATCAATGATTTCCCGGTGTAGCCTGGCCCGCAGGCTTTCCTGCTTCACATTCCACATGCTGATAGTTTTCAGGTCAGCACCGATGCGAACGCCGTCCAGGTCGATCTCAAGGTCAGGACGTACACGAACTTCTAGGCCCGTCTCCTCGTCAAAGCCGAAGTAGCTCACTTCAACGGCACGGCTTGGATGTGTCAGCAGCATGCCAGCGGTCGGGTGCGCCAGGAGCGCAGACTGAATTGCCCGTGCCGTGGCCAGCTGCTGGCGGGTAACCAGAATTTTTTCGCCAGGGTTGTCGCGCCAGGCATCCAGCAGTTCGTCGGCGAATATGGCATCGGGCTTAACCGACTTAACTGCCTGGATCATGTCTGCTTTGGTGCCGGACACTTTCAGCGGCGTCGGTTTCTGCGCTTCCTGTGCGACCAAATCAGGATTGATAATCGCTAATTGCTCGAGTAGCGCATCACGGCTGCCGCTGGTTTTAACCGACACGGGCAGGGTGGCGTTGTACTCTTTAATGCATGCCTTCATTGCCGTTGCTGTCTGCTTCTGGCCTTCTTCAATACGCTGGTACTGAGCAGGGAGATCCATATAGCTTTGAGCCGTTTCTTCCAGGCTGGCGCCAAGCGGCACCGGAGCGGGAAGGGACGCGTTATGTTCTTCAAGCAACGCTTTAATCTCTTCTGCGCTCAGCAGCGTCGGCAGGCTGGCGTTGTACGCGTCAATGAACTCGCGCAGGGTTGCGGTGGTAGTGAAAGCACCCTCTGGGATCTCAGGCTCCACGCTGAACTCTGCATTGAGGGTTTCCGGCTGCAGTGCAAGGGCGTGCACCAGGTTCCCCATGTCCAGAACTTTGGATGCTGTGCGCGGGATAGTTTTAGCCACATGGCGTGCGTTGAAATACATCAGGCTGACCCGGGCATCTTTCACCTGGGTTGAGCTAATACCGTTTGCTGCGTGATAAATGTCATTCGGTAGGCCTTCGTATCGGCCAGGCTCGAAGTAAGCCGGGTATTCAATTACCGGTTCTGCTTTCTGCTCTTCCTGCGCTACGGTAACTGCTTGCGTATCAGCTGCATCAGTGCCTTCGCCTGGATGTACCGGATCAGTATTTTCGACTTTCTCTGGCTGAGTCTTTTCCATCTGCACATCGCTGGTGGTTTCCGCTGCGTTTTCCGTTTTTTCGACTTCATTTGAGGAGGTATTGACGACCTGTTCGGTATTTCCACCCATCAGGCAAACGATGGAGAACATGCCGCTGCCGAGATTTTCAACCTGCGGTTGTTCAAAAGGTGCTTCGGTCTCAACAGCCGGAGTAGACAGCGGCAGCAACTCCACAGCAGAGTTAAACTCAGCCGTCATGGTTTTATTCACAAACTCAAGATGTGCCGCTGGCGTGTGATGAATGTTTTCTGGTGCGATGCGGATCAGATTGAAGATTGCCGCACGGTTCACCGCCAGTACGCCGGGCTGATTACGCAGGATGGCGCTCCATGATTTCCATGGTTCTTCTTTCTTCGCCACGATTTCTTTGGCACGTCGTAACACGCTCGAAGGAATTTCGAAGTGGTGGAAGTCCATAGGCAGTAGGGCGCATGCGATCTCAAGATCGAGGGTATCCAGAGTGTGATGCGCGCCTTCGCCGCGATCCGTTACATAGCCACCGTCTGCATTGGTCCCAGAATCAGTGCGCTGAACATTATTGATGCGATTACCAGTAGCCCATTCGCGCGCTAGGATGCCACGGTCAATGTAATCAGTTGCAGCCCACATTCTGGTGAAACGGAGTACCAGCGCGAGTTCGTGACGCTTCTCCTGGCAGAACACCTTGCGAATGGCGTCGGTATAGCGCCAAAGGTCTTTGGTGTCGTAACCCTTAATCTCTTCGCAGTTTTCTGCCGCCAGCAGCAGGTTCTGGACATAGCTGTTGTCAGTGTCCATCTCCAGCGCGCAGATACCTTCGTATTCTTCGCGGGTTAAGTGGTGGCGCAGTTCATCGCTGGTGAACTGGGCGAGTAGCTGCTTGCGGAAGGGCATACGAAGGACTGGATAACGTGTGGTTTCGTCATCATTCTCGTCAATCTGAATACCGGTTTCAGGTTCTGGATCCTGACCGGTTGTAACGTCGGCATCGCTGGTGATTTCTGATTTGAGAAGATTTATCTTTCCGCTTCTCCACTCTGCAACTAACTGATTGCGGTCGCCGGCATCTGCTCTCGCCCAGTCAGCCATGAATGCAGCAAGTAGCTTTACTTCGTGCTCTTCATCTGGCGCAAATACCTGCTTAATCGCCTGAACCAGTTTCCACTCAGCGTTCAGGCTGAGTTCGGCAACTTCCGGGATGTCGTTCTTCGCCAGCAGCAGGTTCTGGAGATAGGTGTAGCCTTCATCCAGTGACAATTCGCTTGCAGCCAGTTGCTGCTCTTTAGTGATATGTGACTGGTATTTGTCGCTGGTCAGATGGACGGCAAAACGGACCGCTGGTGTGCGGTTTTCAAGCGGGACATTGTCGACGGTAGTTTCGACTTTAACGGTCGCTTCCGGTGCGGTAGTGGTGTCCACTGGTCTAGTAAACTCAGCACCAGCCTTTGGCAGCCAGGTGCGACCATCGTCCTGGAGGGCGTAGCGTTTGCACCAGGTGTAATCCACGGTGCTTTCTTCAGGCAGATCGTTGTAAACAGGGAAATCGGTGCGAACCGGTTTTGAGTAATCCTTACCGCGGCCGGTTTCAATACCAGCATCTTCCAGCTCGACATCGAGCTGCAGGTTGGCACGGGCTTCTGATTTAGCAGTGAACCAAATCACTGCGTCTTCTTTGCCAGATTTCTGCGTAGCCTTAACTACATAGAAAAATTCCATGTGAGATCCTCTTTTTTGGATGTAAGATCCCCGGGCCAGAGATAGCGCCCATTGGGTGAACTTTGGTTTTTTAAGTAGTTTTCCGGTGTAACTTTGGTCGGGAGCACCGGACGTACGGGCCGCCTTGCGCGGCTTTTACGTTATGCCTCGTGGGCCATCTGGTCGTTCGAAGCACAACGTTCAGAGCAGTATTCTTTTTCTTTGCGCGCCAGCTGTGAGCCGTTGCGATAGAGAAGGGTACTTTTGACTACTTCCCCCGGTGTAACCGGCTTGCCGCAATACCCGCATTTTGTTGAGTTACACATCTGGATTCCCCTTTTGCGCCAGCAAGTAACATAAGCGGCGAAGAATCACTTCGAACAAGTTAAGTTTTACGGCTTGCTGCCGTCCTGGTTTGCGTGCGAAATCAATCATTCTCACCCTCGTTTGCCTTATCGCCGGCCAGCGGAACGTTTACACCTGATGCGCGTTAATCTCTCCACCTCATCCGACTATTCGTATGCCGTCGGCGGCTACTTCGTGGGCGTCCTGCCTTGGTGGTTTGTAGTGCGTCTTGGTGATAATGATTAAATCACTGGTTTACAGTTGTGTCAATCATAAGTTTGCTTTGGGTGTAAATCTACAGTTTACATTTCGATTTTTGTGAAGATAACGATGTGAGGAAGGCAAAAGATATTGAGCTCAGGAGGGAGGAAATGAGTGATGGATTTTGCTTAGCGGTTCAGGGTAAAAAAAACCCGGCCTGGGCCGGGTTAGTAAATTATGCAGTGAGAATAAGAATACGGTCGGCTAACTTGTCGAACTGATAAGCAAATTGGTCACGGCTTTCCCGCATGGTGTTTAATGCATGACCAAATTGGCCTGCTTCGGCAATTTGTTGATTCGTTAACGAGAATACAGGTGTTGATAAACGTTGGCTAATAGCTATCAACGAGTTGAAGTCAGAAATATGGGCCAGATTATAGGCCGCTAATTCTGATTCAGTCTGAGTTAACGCCTCTTGTACTTTCTCTCTTGGCATAACACAGTTTAATTCTGTTAACTGAGGAACCAAAATATTATCTACGGCTTGGCTAATGTTATCAATCCATTTCTCAAAGGACTTCGCTGGAGAACCGTTACGAGGTCGATATCTTTGCTGGATCGTCCCTAAGAATTTAGGACTGTTTCCAATCGACCTGGCTGCACTTGCATGCGATTCATTTTGTTCTTTGAAATTACGGATTTCACGATACCATTTCAGTATATTAGTCGAAAGTGAACTTACAGCTTGCCAGCAGAAGAAGTCCGGAGCAGTAGGGACAATAAAGTAATCACTAGACATAAGCATTACTTCATTTAAACCGCCAACATTCGGGCTAAGGTCGTACAAAATATAATCAACTTCATTATGCGCAGCTACAAGTTGCAACAGTTTAGGAAGGTTGCCAGGAATATTTCTTGTTGCAGGGATACCTGCAGCGATCTTAAGGGAAACACTGATTTGCGAGTCAAGATCCGAGACGCTTAAATGCCCCGGTAAAAGGAAAAGATTATCATTTAATGTTGGAGTTAGCTTTCCTTTATCTTGGGAAAGATAAGTCTCCGGTTGACCACCATTTATGAGGTAATCGACAATTGGTCCCATCGTCAAGTTTTCACGACTCTCGTAAAAGCTTTCAAGGCCTTCGTCCATTTTCTCAAAACCCAGAACCATTCCACTTAGGTTGCACTGAGAATCCAAATCAACCATTAAGACTTTCTTGCCTTTGCTTGCAATGCTCCATCCTAGATTGAAGGTTGTAGTCGTTTTACTTACTCCACCCTTGTGGTTGAAAAAACAAATTGACTTAGGCAAAGTCACATCTCCAGAAGTACGCTGTGTAGCCATAATTAGTTCCTTAATTATATCACTAAACAATCTATTTTTCAGATGAAGCGATTCACTGCTCGGAATATCTCAACAACGTTGAAAGCAATGACATTCAAGTGTTTGTTTGTGTTGGAGTAATCAGTGACATCTACATAGAAGGTTGTTAATCACTCTCCATTATTTCTTAAACGGCCTTTCATATACTTCTCATACAATTCATCAAGTTCTTTAAGACGAAGCGCAAAGATGCGAAGCATATTTTGCTTTTCTTCTTCAGGCAGTTGGCGATAGAGCTCAAGCAATCGTTGTTCGTCAGGTTTGATGCCATTTTTTTCGCCGACGTCCTCACCGAGAAGCCAGGCAACCGATACTCCTACTGAATCTGCAATAGCAAGTGCGGATTTCTTACTAATTACGCCTTTTTTGAACCAGCCGTTAACGGCCTGAGGAGTGACTCCGGCTATGCGCGCCATATCTGCTTTGGTGATGCCTCGGTTAGTGATTTCTGTGAGGCGATCCACCAGTACTAAGTTGGGTTCTTCTTTTCTCATATCGGCATTGTAAATATTTAGTTTATACATGCAATACACTCCAGGTTTGCATTTGGTGTAAATCTGTGGTTTACTCTGGCTTTTAATATGAAGGTGAAGAAAATGTCCGCACTTGATAAAGCAATTAGAGCTGCTGGGTCTGCCAGGAAACTAAGCACTGCGCTTGGAGTAACAAGTATGTCCGTAAGCCACTGGAAGAATCGTGATCACGGGGTGGTACCCCCGCATTTCATTTTTCCCATTTTCAAAATGACAGGCGTAACTCCGCATGAACTACGTCCAGATCTCTATCCAAACCCCACAGACGGTTTACCTAAACAGGAGCCTTAACAATGCAAACTGTTTCATTTCAACAGAGTAGCAGAGCTTCCTCTAATCCCCTGATATTCCAGTGTCATCAAAGCGAATCGGCAGCGCGGGATATTGATCATCGTGATCTCTGCTCAGCGGTACGAGCTTGGGCGGCGGCAGAAGGGCGCGTAGCTGTTGCACTTCAAATCCAGGAAGCGGCGGAAGAATTTCAACTTGATGGAGTGGATTTCTCAGGTCAGGCCGATGTCTGGAACGTGAAGCTGTTCCGCTGGCTCGACAACAAAGAGGACTCCCTATCGTACCGAAAGAACGTCGAACAGCTGGTGCCCGCGATCATGTCTGTATTACCACTTCGATACCGTGACCGTGTCGTAAAGAACGACTCGTTTGCCTACCGGATGGCCAGGTTGGAAAAAGAAGTGAGTGAGGCGAAGCAAGCTCTGATGCTCGATGCACCGAAGAAGGAAAAGCTGAAGGAGTTAGGCGAGGGGATTTTCGAAATGTTCAGAGTCGACCCTGACCTAACGGCGCCTTTACTGGCGATGGTCACAACCATGCTGGGGGCAATGTGAAGACTTCAGAAAAGGCGAAAGCCGGTCTGCGCTAACAGAACCGACTTTCAGGTGCAAAAACGGAGTGTAATTGCGGAGCTAAGTATGTCAAACACAGCTGAAATTATCAATTTCCCCCACAGAAACGAACAACCGGGAGGTCGTATGGCCGACCTGTCGAATGGGTATACCAAGGTCGCTAACGAGATCCAACAGCCCAAGCCTCGCCTGAGAATGTCAGGCCGGGAGTGGCAATGTTTTGAAGCGGTGATCTGGCTTACCTACGGCTGGAACAAGAAGCAGGACCGCGTTACGAACACGGTGATTGCCGAGCTTACAGGGCTGAGTGATTCCCACGTTTCGGATGCGCTCAAATCGCTCGCAGATCGCAAAATTATCTTCAGTCAGAAGCAGGGCGTGATGAAAACGGTCGGTATAAATACTGACCTTTCTGCCTGGATTTTAGACAAACCGAAAACGGGAAAAGTCTTCCCGAAATCGGGAAAAGTGTTACCGAAAACGGGAAAAACCTTCCCGGAAACGGTAGACACCCAAGACTATAACAAGAACAATAATAAAATATCCTCGTCTCGGAATTCTGACGAATCCCGAAACCAGAAAACTCAAAAGTTTCTCTCACGTCATCCAGAAGCTGCCGCCGGGATATACACCCCGGCAGGTAAATCATGGGGATCAGCTGAAGACCTCAAGGCCGCTCGCTGGATTTACGACAGGCTTCTCACCGTCAACGCATCGCTATCCGAACCCAACTGGGCTGAATGGGCAAATACCATCAGGCTGATGCGTGTCCAGGACAAGCGCACTCACTACGAAATTTGTGATTTGTTCCAGTGGGCCAACCGGGACGAGTTCTGGAAAGACAACATCCTGAGTCCCTCGAGTCTGCGCAAGCAGTGGGATCAGCTCACTACGAAGCGGCTGCGTTCAACCGGAACGGCAAAGCCATCCCGGGGCGGCATCGACCTGCATAACACCGACTGGATTGACGGGGTGCTGGAATGAAAAAACTCGCAGAGAGCATTCGCAATTTTGACCGGGAGCAGGCTCGCCGCGTGGCGCACAACATGCCAGAGCAGTATACCGAGCGCGAACAAACGCAGCAGGTGGCGCAGATTATCAACGGGTTATTCGTACAGCTGGCGGCCGCGTTCCCGGCAAGCCTGGTTAATCGCAGCCAGGAAGACGTGAACGAGATCCGCCGGCAGTGGGTGCTGGCCTTCAAAGAAAACGGGATCACCACTCTGGAGCAGGTTGAAGCCGGCATGCGCATGGTGCGTCGCCAGGAGCGTCCGTTTCTGCCTTCGCCAGGCCAGTTCATCAAGTGGTGCAGGGAAGGGCGCTGCGTGCTAGGGATCACCACCGCTGACGTAATGGCTGAATACTGGAAGTGGCGCAAGCTCGTGTTCCGGTATCCAAGCAGTGAGCAGTATCCGTGGCCAACGCCGGTTTATTACCACATCTGTCTGGAGCTGCGTCGCCGCGGAACCGATGGCCAACTGAGCCATAAAGAACTCGAGCGTGAGGCCGGTGATATTCTGGACATGTGGGAAAAGCGGGTGCTAGCCGGGAAGCCGATTCCGCCTATTCGTCGGGCGTTGGCTGCGCCAGTTGCTCCGAAAGGGCCGACACCGGCGGAGCTTTTGAAAGCTAAATATCAACGGATGAAAGCAGATGGCAGGGCATAGTGAGGAAATGGTCTGTTATGAGCGAGAAGCGAACTCTACCGTGGATTTTATCAACACTCAGGGTTTGCTTTTAAAAATTGTTATCCAGTTTTACTGCATGAGGTATCCCATAATTGTCCTACCGTTTTACTCATTTTTTGTCTCTTTTATCTATGACATCAATGGTTAAGATTACAACGTCTGAGCAGACGTACTAATTTAAATTCTGTCATTCAGTCGTAGCGATTCTGTGAGGCATCTTTTTATTTTAAACAACTCAAAAAGGTGGAAATAACGATGAAGCGTCCAAACTGGTTTCAAGTTTCCGATAAAGGTGGCAAGGCTATAGCAGCGCTCCATCATTACGCCACTACTGGTACAGGTTTACCTGCCGAGCTGATCCATTTAATTTTTTTAAGAGTTTCC
The DNA here is from genome assembly GCF_001807145.1 of Enterobacter sp. HMSC16D10. Lineage (NCBI taxonomy): Bacteria > Pseudomonadati > Pseudomonadota > Gammaproteobacteria > Enterobacterales > Enterobacteriaceae > Enterobacter > Enterobacter sp. HMSC16D10. The sequence continues at coordinate 2,282 of NZ_KV787878.1, read as the reverse complement.
CAGATCAATGGTTGTGCACACTGCATAGATATACATACTCGCGATCTTATCAAGAGTGGCATGTCCGTCGAAAAGATTGTATTGGTGCCTGTCTGGCGAGAAGCTACCTATTTATTCTCGGATATAGAGCAAGCTGCCCTCTCATGGGCGGAAGAAGTTACCCGTGTTAGTGAAACACATGCTTCCGATGAAGCATATTCCGCAGCGCTTTCTGTATTCGGTGAAAAAGATTTGGTTGAACTTACCATTGTTATTGCCACCATGAATGCCATTAATCGTATGGGTATTAGTTTTCGAATGAAGCCGCTTGCTAAAGCTTGACAGATGTAAATAGCTCCCATAAGGGACTCTGGAGCTATATTAAAGTCTGCTTCTGGCACACAAATGACATCCCAGCCTGTGCATGACCGTAAAAACTACCTTCACTTGATAAGCCGCTTCGGGTTATGACGAGGCGCTTGTGTGACATGCTGGAAAACCAATTTAGGCGTTTACTGAAAGCCTGGTTGTCCTCAAGTGAAACGACCCTTAGAAATTTCTATGGCGAAATAATCACATAAGTCTTCTCCACGTGTGTTATAAGCGAGTTTGAAATCGCCACCACTGGCGGTTAAGAGGCATCTCATGAAACTACGTATCACAAGAGCAATCGGCCTCAGCAAGTTCTCGCCACGTTGGGTTAAGGTTATCTGTTTACGGTTGACTAAAAACGATATTGAGCGCTCCCTCAACGCTCTTCTGGCCACAATCGATGAATCTGAACTTACCCCTGAGCAAGTCAAAGCATTAAGGGAATGCATTGACAGAATTAACATCGCAAGGGGGAAGGGTATGCAGGCGTGAGCACGTTTGATAAAAGGTAAGCCAGCACTGTATATGCGCGGCACGTTTGCTGCGCAAGTATCGCTGACCGTTCGATACCAGCTGAGCTTTTAGAGCCAAATTTAATTGGATCAATGCTGGTGGGAGGGGATAGAGATGAACTGGTTCCTGTGAGCGAAAATGAGGCCAACAATCTAAGCCTGCTCGGTTTACCGCATCTTACTGAGTACTGAAGCATTGCCTTTGCACCCGCCGGGCCCGCTGACTTTTCCCTATGTATTAGTTCACCCGCTTCCAGCTTGACACCCACCGAGTATGACTGCGTTAATCCTATGAAAAAGTAATAAGTCTACAAGTTCTTTTTAACATTCGCTGAATTCATTAGATTCTGGCCAGAAGATCTTCAAATATCCATTTTTATCATATTTTGAAAAAAGATTGCCCTGGAAGCAAAATATCCCAGCGGATTCGAGCCACATCCATTCTTCTGTCTGCTCGACTCCTGTAGCACAGATTCTTATTTCCAAAAGTTCACAGCAGCGGATTAAGCTTAGGAGTATAGCCTGCTTGGAACCTTCTTTATGTATATTGTGTATCAGTTGCGGGTGTATTTTGAGCTTCTCAGGCTGGAATTTCGAAAGAAACAATAAACCTGCATTACCCATACCAAAGTCATTAATAGCAACGCTTAATCCGCAACTTTTGAGTATCTGCACTGAATGCGCGAACTCATCAATTTCAGGGATTATTTCGCTCTCTGAAAACTCAACTATAACTTGTTCTGGGTATAAGTTACTTTCTCTGATATAATCGAGCAATATTTCAATCGCATCAGGCACCCTCAGTAAGGTTAAAGGCAGGAGTGTTATTGATACTCGTTGTGAAGAGGTAATGAAACTCCCTACGATTTTTAACAAGTCTCTCTTCGATTCCAAATCAAAAAATAAATTATTGGCTTTAATATCGCCTTTATCTGATTTTGCACTCAAGACAAAAGAATGAATTTGAGCAGCCAGAGGGTCTATAACTGCATGCATGTCTTCGATAATATCGGGATCAACCGATGATACATTTATTTGATCGGATGAAAAAAACCAACTGAATCTATCAGGAAGTTCATAATAGCTGTCTGTCTCAGCAGAATCTATAAATGTACGGAAAAACCGTAATGCTCTGTCGTTGTAAAGCAATTTATGTTGGGTTGTTCCACGTTGAAGAACCCTGTCCAGACACTCTTCTTTACTGAATAGTCTTATATCAATTAATTCCATGCCTGAGCGACCAAATCGTCGATAGGGGGCATAATCGGATAAGAGTTCTACAATGTTAAAGTGAAGTGCATCCATACAAATTTTTTTATAGATTTGCATTACAGCGGTTTCATCTCCTTCCAGAAGCTGTAAGAAATGAACGCCATTAAAAAGTAAAACTGAATCGCCACGGATAATCTAGACACTTCC
>NZ_KV787877.1:0-8396 GCF_001807145.1 Enterobacter sp. HMSC16D10 | reverse complement strand
CTCTGAGGTGTCTGTTAAACGCGTGGCGATTCACATACTGGTTTCACGGTACCCGCACTTCAGCTGACAATACTTTTGACAGTGGTTTACTTCCGCTGAACCAGACTGAGTCACTGGTGATGGATATGCTGGTAAATCTCGCACCAGACGTTGTGGTCAAAGAGAGATTGCAGGCGTGGAATTTTCATGCTGGCGTACCTGATACTCTCTTCCGGACGCGCACCAGAAACGAAATGCACTGGGGGCCATACGGGCACCTTGTACAGGAGGTTCATTTTCATGCCCGCAAACTCTGGCAGCACGATTATCTGCGGCTACCGGAGCTGGTAGAGGATGTCTGCAATGCTTACCAGAAAAAGTATGGGCAGGATCTTACAGAACATTATCTTAAGGTACTGAAACCCTGCATAGTCTGTTTCAGGGCAGATATTGAGTATGAAAAAGGTGCATTTGAAGCCGCGCTGAGTTACGCATACACGTCCGTTAGAGAATTGCCGCCGGATAGCGGTGCAGTGTTCGGTATTGATCGACATGGTATATCTGTTTGTCTCGATGAAATTGTGAACGTTGAATTCACGAAGTTGCATGAGCTTGATGGCTGAATCTTTTAGGTTGTACCTGTCATCCATACTACGTTTGTAAGTAACAGTGTTTCCTTCAGGATAAACTGGTTTGTGACAGATAATCTAAACAGCCTTATATATGTCTTTTAAGTTACTGTAATTATTTAACTAAAACACAGGCTTTGTTGTTTAGCAGCTCAAGTGTATTGTTATTATTAAATACGCAGTGTGACAAGCGAGCAAAAGATGACATCACTTATAGTTACTTCGTTACGCAAAACCGGTCCTTGCCTTAGCTCTGTACTTGTAGAGGAAATGCAGAAAACCCAGGGAGTTAATCGTGATACCGCGCGCAAACAGATTTCCCGGGCGGCTTCTGCAGGGCAGATCCACTGTGTTGACAAGCTTTTCCCCAAGCGCGAACGATTTATTTATCTGAAGCAGCAGTATGGTACCGGGCGCTTCTGGTCCAGTCTCAATACAGCCCTCCTTGATACCGGATCGGCCTACGGTCTTGCCCTGAGTTGCCTCCGGGCTCGCGGGGGGATCCTGCCGGTCAGGCATTTTCCTTCTGCCTGCGGTTCACCGGTAGCAATGAAAAACAGATTATCATGGAAGTCAGTTCTGGACGGTCTGCTTCAGTACAAAATGGTCAGGTTCGTTACGTTACCCGGTCTGGGGGAGTGTGTGGCCCTGACAGAAAAAAATGATAACGGGTATCAGCGCGCGCTCCATCCCCTCAAAGCGAGGCTGCTTACAGAGTCCGTTCTGATGAAATCCCTGAGTCAGTGGGTCCGACATAACGGTATCATCAGTTACGACACGCTGCGCACACGGGAAGAACTCGATTCAGATCAGGCGCCCTGTGTGGCAAATTTTGATTTTGACGTCACTGCTGCATCCTATCTTAATCCTCTTCTGCAGTTCTCCCGGTCAGGGGAAATTCGGCCTGGTTTCTTTGTCTGCGATATGCTTCTGGGCTGTAAGCTCAGTCTTGTGCACCTCCAGCCCTTTATTACAAAATGTCGTTCAATAAACAGCCTCAGGAACAGCCCAAGATGCCTGTTTATGTTTGTTGCCGACGAATACAGCGAAGAAGCTTTTCTGGAAATGAAGCGTGCCGGGATAATACCCGCGACACCGGAGAATCTGTTCGGAAAAGACTTTGCTGATGCACTCTTTCAGTTACGGGATCTGGTTGGTTCAATAACGCTCAGCTTAAGAGATAATATAGCCGCAATAGATGACATCATGTCCAAGCTTGAGAGTATTGCCGGAGTAACCAGTCAGCTTCAGGGGGATTTATTTGAATATATTGTCGCTGAGACCGTGCGCATAAACAGTAATGATGTTGAGGTTGGTAAAATATGTAAGTCAGAGAGGAAGGGGACTGCAGAATGCGATGTCCTGAGCCGACAGGGAAATGCAAAAATCACCTTTATTGAATGCAAGGGTTATAAGCCCTATTCGACAGTGAAACATGAAGATGTGAAAAGATGGATTGGTAAACAGGTGCCGGTATTCTTCGATTATGCCAAAAGGGAATACCCCAATGCTGAAATTAATGTTGAGTTATGGACTACTGGTAAACTCGGCGATGATTCTAGAGAGTCTCTTCGTAAGTTTCAAGAAAATAACTCAACTAACCAGCGTTATAATATAACCGTCATAGAGCCGCATGAGGTCCGGATAAGAATAAAGGCAACCTGGAATGACGCTCTTATCCGGGTTTTTGAAAAGCATTTCCTCAGCTATCCGGAAAAAATCGTTCGCCGTAAACATGTTCCCGAACCCGTCAGACTTGCAGGTCACGATGAGGCAACAGAATTCGACTTCTGATGCGGTATACCTGTTTAATCAGTGAGAAATTTTATGGACTACACAAAAAATCAGCATGTACTTTCTCAGTGGGTGCTACGCAACTTTCGCAGCGACGACACAGCCCTGTCTGCAAAAGAAAAGCAGCGAGTATGGTGTCACACCGTGTATATGACGCCTGATAAAGAAAACGTTCTTCACACGCAACCTCTGCCAATATCCAGTGTGGCAGTATCGAAAAACTGCTTTCGTCTTATTGATGCTGAGACAGGGCAGCCTTTCGATATTGAAGACGAACTGGGTGTCTACGAACGCCTGACCGCCGGGATCGTGAACGATATCATTCATGAGCACAATTTCTCACGCCTTCGTCACACGCAGCCGGAAGATTTTCCGGTAGAGAAACTCGCCAGTTTTGCGGTGATGCAGTTAATGCTCAATCTGCACAATCCACAAAATAAAAATCCGTACAAGCATGAAATGCTCGAACAGTTCCATGCAGATATACAGGATCACTTATCAGAATACATCCATTCGATAAATCAGTTGCCTCACACAAATCCTGAGTTAATGGACGATCATTTCTATCTCAAAATTTTGCGCGTTGCTAATTCAGTTTCTTCCGAAGAAGATAAAAGCAGAGCGCTGTTTGTTTTGTTTGGACTTTTATCAATTCTGAATAAACCAACTCTATATGACAAAATCAATATATTAAGAAACAAGATTTTTGCTGGTATCCATACCATTGAGGTTATTCATACAGGTCATGATTTCGACAGCACTGAACCCAGACCGGCATTCGCAATAGCACCCAATATCTTTTGTCTTTATAAAGATGAAAACAGAATTTATCTTCCTTTATCCCATAACTTTACTCTCAGCTTTATTACTGGCGTTGCATCATATTTCAATCCGCGAATAGACGTTTTTTCTCCTCGTCCCGAGCAACTAAAATGCAGCCAAGACCGGAGCCTAAACTTTTTCAAGGTCTCGTTTGATTACATTGACAATGTAATGACAACAATCGATATGTATAATGTTGGCTCTTCCAGTACTTTTTATTCAGCCTATGAGCTAAGCAAGCTTAATGAATATCTGGATAAGCAGGATTTGGATCATGCCTATTATTATACGCCGGAAAACCCTGTGCTTTGGCAATCTGCTCAGGAGGATGAATTATGAATGCGGATGCCGAAAGGTATTTCAGCGATCTTATCGAGGCCAAAAAGTTTAATGGCTATACGCTGGTCAGCGGAGAAGACTGGCAGAAGCCCACAGTCGACGAAATCCAGCTGGTCAGGGGACTTATCTCCCTTACTGACAGCCAGCTGGCCAACCGGCTGGCTGTGAACGAGCGGACAATCCGGAAGTGGAAATCAGGCCAGACCAGTATGGTGTACACGACCTGGTGCTGTCTGTGCTGGCTGGCCGGGCTGGGGATGCCGCTCGATAAGATTATCAATGGCTGAAGATACGTTTCCAGATGCGTCTGAAAATGAAGCGTCTCTGATATCGCCAGTGAGAACGGTAAATATGGGGGAGACGGTCATAGTTTTTCCAGAATAATGTCCAGCCCTGATACCCCTTCACTACTAACTGAATGATGCAGCCGGTTTGAAAGATGCCATATGCGATGGCGGTGAGGATGAGAAATACAGTCATACGATGTTCCTTATGTAAAACTGTATTTAGGAAATCCGACGCGGCCTTTAAGGCCGCCTTCCAAAAAAAAATGAAAAAAAGTTTTCCCAGACCTTTTGTTGCGATATTGTCACCACCATTCCATTAGTTTTGCTTACTAAGCAATAATCTCCACATCACAACAATTCACCGTTTTTTGTGCTTATTCTGCAACAATCTCTCTCTTCTTCTCCCGGGATCCGAAAACTCATTGTTCCGGATCTGCCTCAGGCGCACGGGCGCGCTGCGGCGCAGAAACACAAGATGTGCCACTCTGTCAGCTGCTGTTTCTTCTATATGTTGTGTTTACCCCCTTCCCCGTGACCCGTCGCGCAGGGGCAGATATTGCCGCTTTGCTTATTTCGTGTGCGTGGTACACTTCCGGAAACTGTTGAATACGCAAAAAATCGGATCACACCGAAACGGCCATCCGGTAATTTAACGACGTGGCTATATGGCTGCTTATTATCAGCCTGAAAATGATGACGGCAGGGGAAAATCCTCAAGCGTGACATTCAGGCGTGTGAGCAGGGAATGATTGCGCATGGTGATTATTTCCATGAGTATCTCTTCAAATGCTTCAGGAGGATCTTTGAATGCAGGTATCGAAATACATAACAGCTGACGCGTTAATTCAGGAACTCCATGATGAAGGACACGATGTCATCTATGAGCGAATTACTGAATATCCGGTTCTGAAAGGGGTCGCCCAGATCCCACCGGCAAAACATTTACTCACTCAGGAAGGATACGTCGTCGGGATCTTCGTTGAACCTATGGGAGGATGGCGCCGGCGTGAAAGCGATGACTGCGTCAGTGATGAACCTGGTATTGAAGACAACCCTTTTAAGGTGAAGCACGATGTTAATGCGTCCCGGAAAATAATCCGACGCCTGTAGGAAGACGCTTTCAGCAAGGCGGGATTTCTCAGTAAAGGAGGGATTATGTGTGATTTATGCAGGGCGGACGGGAATTACTTCCATACGCCGGAATGTGTGTATGGCCAGCTGGTCAGTGAGTACCCCGTGATGTGGCTGCGGGATTCGACCCGGATTGGCGCCTGCTACACCCTCCGTGAACTGCTGTCGCCGGAAGGGATGGTGCTGGCCATACAGAACGCACCTCCCGTGACGGGATGGCGGCTGCGTATGCGGTATAACGAGGCCACAGATGAAGAGATCGACCCGCAGCGCGGGGACTGTATCGAGCTGCCCTCCAGGACGGACGCCCTGCTGGCCTTTGAGTCGTTCCGTGGTAGCGCGGCGTCAGTATGAACGGCGGGATTTTTCATTTACAGAACCATACAGAAGGGTACTGGCATTATGGGAAGCATGAAAGACCAGATGATGGATATTGAATCTGAACGATTTGATAAATGGCTTGCGGAAAATTATCCGGATGTTGTCCCCGGCTCAGAAGAATGGGAACAGGCCGCTAACCTTTATTGCTGGGAACAGGAGTATCTCGCCGATCAGGCTCAGTGGGATCATGAACACGGGCTGTTTGTGGCTTCCCTAAACAATGTTCATCAGCGTTACCTACACGCCATGCAGGAGTTGAAGGGGCTGTATACCCTGCTCGATACAGAGCAGCCTGAACTGGTGTACAGGATGTCTTTCGTCCATGCCGTGACGGTCATGGAGGCGTACCTGATGTACTGCGCCAGGGCTCTGCTGGAAGAGGACTTGCCGCTTACACGGTTCAGGGATGAGTTTTATATGAAGTCCGATAAAATCAAAAATCCGGTAAAACATGCTGCCCGTGACATGGCTCTTTCTCTGTTCCGGCCTGCGGCGCAGAATTTTGTTTCCCGGATGACGTTTCATAACGTAAAAACCATTGAGCGCTATTTCGAGACTGTGCTTCATATACCGCCCGTCTGGCCAACTGAGCCGCTGGGTATCATCGCAGACTGGCGAAACGATCTGGTACACCGCAACGGTGTGGATGAGCATGATGTGCCACGAGTGATATCAGCGCCGCAGCTGCAGAGCGCCCTGCAGAAAGTGTCGGATCTGATAGAGGCTGCAGATCATTCCCTGCGTCTGGAAGTGGACTATTTTGGTAACTCGCGTACAGAAGAAAACCGGGAAATCATTGCGGCAGCACTGCGCATATCCCCGGGCAGAGAATCATCCTGATGACCGGACTCGTAACCCTGGGAGGGTATTCGGCCACAGGTACTCAGTTACCAGTTTCTATCGACTATCCGGCGGCGCTGGCCCTGCGTCAGATGGCACTGGTTCAGGACGAACTGCCGAAATACCTGCTGGCCCCGGAAGTGAGTGCCCTGCTCCACTATGTGCCCGACCTTCACCGCAAGATGCTTCTTGCTACCCTGTGGAACACCGGCGCCCGTATTAACGAAGCACTGGCCCTGACCCGGAGTGATTTTTCCCTGGCACCGCCCTACCCGTTCGTGCAGCTGGCCACACTCAAACAAAGGGCTGAAAAAGCCGCCAGAACGGCTGGCCGTGCGCCCGTCGGCAGTCAGACTCACCGGCTGGTACCGCTTTCTGATGCGAACTATGTCGGTCAACTGGAGATGATGGTGGCCACGCTGAAAATTCCTCTTGAACGACGTAATAAGCGAAGCGGCAGAACCGAGAAGGCACGCATCTGGGAGATCACCGACCGGACGGTTCGCACCTGGCTCAGCGAAGCAGTTGAAGCCGCAGCGGCCGACGGGGTGACGTTCTCCGTGCCGGTGACCCCGCACACGTTCCGTCATTCCTACGCGATGCACATGCTGTATGCCGGTATACCACTGAAGGTGCTGCAGAGTTTGATGGGGCATAAGAGCATCAGTTCGACTGAGGTGTATACGAAGGTGTTTGCGCTCGATGTCGCGGCACGGCACCGGGTGCAGTTCCAGATGCCGGGCGATGAGGCGGTAGCGTTGCTAAAAAATAGATGATTAAGATAGCAAGATAGTAATTTATTATCTTGCTATCTTAATGGGTTATTAAGTTATTAAGTTATTAAGTTATTAAGTTATTATTTTAATCTAGATTTTTCAATGAGTTGAGATATTTCTTCTCGCGATAAATTTTCTAACGCCATCACTGCAGCTCTAACTACATCTGATCTATTGACTCTCCTGTTCCCTGATAACATCTCTTCCCTTATGACATTATCAATTGAGCTAAGATTCTCTTCAGCAAGAGAGATGCTGACTGGTTTTGCTTTACTAGTCGCAGGTTTATTACTTGGTTCGTCAAGATTTTTTGCAGTAAGGCCAGCTGAACCTCCGTTTATAAACGAAGCTTCATCCTTTGGCGGCGTATGTGCTCTATTTCTCACAGAATGATCTCCTTAACCAGAGCTTCAATTTCTTCTTGGGCTTTGATGTTCTGTGTTTCAAAAATAGTCATTGATTCGGCCCAGGCATCCCTGTGAGCTTTTCTGTCACATACGCGAGCATTAGACAGATTCATTTCCGGAAAGTCTTTGAGAACATCCGCCGCCTGATTAGCTTCATTAACGAACATGTTAGTTGGTGTCATATTCAACACTAAATACCCACGTACAGACTCGTTGAAATCTTTAGCAGCAGTAAAAACAGAGCATGTATGAGGTACAACATCCAAATCCATTTGGGACGGTCGTAAAGGGGAAATAAACACATCTGCAGCCATTAATCCACTTCGCATCTCTGCACTGTCACGGCCAGCACAATCGGCGATTACAAAGTCATAAGACTTTTCATGCTCTTTAAGCATGGCTTTGATGTTGCCGGACGCTCCAGTCACAGGCATATGAGGCAAGTTCTCTGGTCGATTGTTATACCAGGTTAGCACTGATTTTTGATCGTCGGCATCTACAATGAGAACTCGCTTTCCTAATGCCATAAGATATGCAGCGATGGAAACTGCGAGCGTACTTTTACCTACTCCACCTTTTTGACTACCAAGAACAATGATCATATTCCGCACACCTTGTTTGTTATCTTATTAAGATAATAGGATAACAAGCATTAATTTTCAATATGCGCCTGAGTTGATATTTTGTTATCATATTAACTTAATATGTTAACAATTACATTAAATTCAATGCATTAAAATACAATATTATTATCTTACGATCTTAACAAGATATTACGATAACAAAATATTATCTTGTTATCGTAATCGCACTTTTGAGTGAAGGAGTAAAGCAATGGACCTGGTGTGGAAAAAAAATCCAAGGGGAAGGCTTGAAAGGAAACTGAATCTGGCAGAGAGAGAGGCATTGCTGCATGTGTTCAGCAACGGTCGAAAACCCGCTCAGGCTGATTTACGTATAGCAAATTCTGTGCTTGAAGTGAAGTGGTCAACAAAAACTGGCCACCGCGTT
>NZ_KV787876.1:0-3366 GCF_001807145.1 Enterobacter sp. HMSC16D10 | reverse complement strand
CATAAAACACTATCAGTAAGTTGGAGTCATTACCGGTGCTCTGATATATTTATTATACTATAGTGGGGTATGTGTTGATCTTAATGTAATACTCCCCTATAGTATAAGAAATACAGAGCAGTGAGGTAAGCAATGCCCAGTACTCCTGAAGAGAAAAAAAAGGTCCTAACCCGGGTTCGCCGTATCCGGGGTCAGATTGATGCTCTGGAAAGAGCACTTGAAAGTGGCGCTGAATGCCGTTCCGTTCTCCAGCAAATCGCCGCCGTCCGGGGCGCCGCTAACGGACTGATGGCAGAGGTGCTGGAGAGCCACATACGGGAAACCTTTGACCAGAATGACAGCTACAGTCATGAAGTCAGTAAATCAGTTGACGATACGATTGAGCTGGTTCGTGCCTATCTTAAATAGGTGAGGCCATTATTACATTGAGGATATATTACGTATGAAATCACGTGCCGCTGTTGCATTTGCACCAGGGAAGCCCCTGGAGATTGTTGAAATTGATGTTGCTCCGCCTAAAAAAGGCGAGGTGCTGATTAAAAACACCCACACAGGTGTCTGCCATACCGATGCCTTTACCCTCTCAGGGAATGACCCTGAGGGCGTTTTCCCGGTGGTTCTCGGCCACGAGGGAGCCGGTATCGTCGTTGAAGTTGGTGAAGGCGTCACCAGTGTGAAGCCGGGTGACCATGTTATTCCGCTCTACACCGCTGAATGCGGGGAGTGTGAATTCTGCCAGTCCGGTAAAACGAACCTCTGTGTATCGGTTCGCGAGACTCAGGGCAAAGGACTGATGCCTGACGGGACCACTCGCTTTTCATACAACGGTCAGCCTCTTTACCACTACATGGGATGTTCCACATTCAGTGAATACACCGTTGTGGCCGAGGTTTCTCTGGCAAAAATTAACCCGGAGGCGAACCATGAACACGTCTGCCTGTTGGGTTGTGGCGTGACTACCGGTATTGGCGCCGTCCATAACACGGCTAAAGTGCAGCCGGGCGATTCAGTTGCCATTTTTGGTCTGGGGGCAATTGGTCTGGCTGCGGTACAGGGGGCCCGTCAGGCAAAAGCGGGACGTATTATCGCTATCGATACTAATCCGACAAAATTTGACCTGGCCCGTCAGTTCGGGGCCACTGACTGCATTAACCCGAATGATTATGACAAACCGATTAAAGATGTTCTGCTGGATATCAACAAGTGGGGTATTGACCATACCTTTGAATGTATCGGTAACGTTAACGTCATGCGTGCAGCGCTGGAAAGTGCTCACCGTGGGTGGGGGCAGTCCGTTGTCATTGGTGTCGCAGGGGCCGGACAGGAGATTTCCACCCGTCCTTTCCAGCTGGTCACCGGGCGCGTATGGAAAGGTTCCGCGTTTGGCGGAGTAAAAGGCCGCACTCAGCTCCCCGGTATGGTCGAGGATGCCATGAAGGGGGATATTGACCTTGAGCCATTTGTAACCCATACGATGACACTGGATGAAATCAATGACGCCTTCGAGCTTATGCATGAAGGCAAATCTATCCGGACAGTGATTCATTACTGATCCCATCAGAATTTTAATCAACTCAAACTGAAGGAAGTGGAAAATGACAACTCCGGTAATTTCTGGTGACGGCATCTTTTCTCATGTGTTCATTGGCGCAGCCGATGTCGAGAAATCCTCCGCATTTTACGATGTCGTCCTGGGCACGCTTGGTATCAATAACCTCGGCCCGTTTGGCAACGGCTGGGTACTCTATGGCCGCGAAAAGCCGGCATTTATCATTGCCCGTCCGGGCAACGGTGAAGCACCTTCCGCTAACGGGGTGACTGTCGGCTTCGCTGCTGCCACCCCGGAAGAGGTTGATGCTTTCCATGCTGCCGGCCTTGCCGCCGGTGGAGCTGATGAAGGTCAACCTGGCCCGCGTGGTCACCTTCCCGGGGCCTATGCTGCCTACCTGCGGGATCCGGCGGGTAACAAAATCACGGCGTATACGTTTATCTGACGTCCGGATTTAAAGATACTTCCCCTGGCTTCGGTCAGGGGAAATAACCATGAGATAACGGCTGATGGAACTCATTGAGCAGCATGCCAGCTCTGGCGGCTGGCAAAACGTGTACCGGCATTATTCACAATCCCTTAATTGTGAAATGAATTTCGGTGTGTATCTTCCTCCCAAAGCAGTAACAGAAAAACTGCCGGTACTATACTGGTTGTCGGGCCTGACCTGTACTGAGCAGAATTTCATCACCAAATCAGGTATGCAGCATTATGCAGCCCGGCATAACGTCATCGTTGTTGTCCCGGATACCAGTCCCCGGGGTAATAATGTCCCGGATGCCGACAGTTACGATCTTGGCCAGGGGGCCGGTTTTTATCTGAACGCGACGGAACAGCCGTGGAATGTTCATTACAGGATGTATGACTATATTCTCAGAGAGCTTCCGGATGTCGTCATGAATCATTTTCCTGCAACGGCAAGAAAATCTATATCCGGTCATTCTATGGGAGGGCTGGGTGCTCTGGTGCTGGCTCTGCGAAATCCTGGTGAATATGTGAGCGTATCAGCATTTTCCCCGATAGTATCGCCTTCTCAGGTGCCATGGGGGCAACAGGCATTTAGCGCTTACCTGGGTGAAAACAGAAAAACGTGGGAAGCCTACGATCCAGTCAGCCTCATTTTACAGGGTGAAAAATTACCAGAAATCTTCATTGATCAGGGGCTGAGTGACGCCTTTTATGAAGAGCAACTGCGCACCAAAATCCTTGAGAGAGTATGCAATGAGATGAACCTCAATGCGTCGTTCCGATATCATACTGGATACGACCACAGCTATTATTTCATTTCCAGCTTTATTGGTGAGCACATTGCTTACCATGCCAACAGGCTCAGGCTGTCAGCATGAGTTGATTTCCAGCCTCAGAAAATGTGCTTAATTTTCAGGCCTGAACAGGGCCTGAACCCTGCAGACCTGAGATGTACTGTAACTGGTGGCTTCAGCAGTTTCTCTTATGCTCAGTTTCTTGACCTGTCGGTAATACAGAACTTTCTTATGTCGTTCCTGATCGGCCTGTTTGCCCCGGTGAATCTCCACGGATAATCTAGACACTTCCGAGCCGTTGATGGACTGACCCCGCCCCGGTAGACGATCCTGCCCTATAGTTTGGACTGACCCCACGCCTGTAGACAAATCCTGTCCTCACGACGAGGCCTGTTCGAAGGCCTCCGGACTGACGCCGCCGAGGTGGCTGTGGCGCCGGGACCGGTTATAGAAGACTTCAATGTAATCGAAGATCCGCCCGGGCCAGATCCCTGGTTTTATATATGCGTTTTCTGATCCGTTCTTTTTTCAGCGAACTGAAGAACGATTCGGCCA
>NZ_KV787875.1:0-3392 GCF_001807145.1 Enterobacter sp. HMSC16D10 | reverse complement strand
GGAAGGAGGGAGTGACCATCTCATTAAATATCCTTTTCCATGCAGTTGATAACTTCTTTCGCGTACCCTTCTGACCAAGTGGTTTTTTTTGAACCATGCCATTCCCTTGCTACCGATTCAAAACTGTTCTCATGTGCAAACTGCAACGCAATTTTTTCAGCCTTTCTGGCCTCGCTGGGGTTGATCCCTTTGGCCAACATCGAACGAGCTTCATCACGTTTAGCACGCGCTTGTGCAAGCGATACATCGCCATATACGCCGAAGGAAATCATCTTGGGCTTTCCTGCAAAGCGGTAACGATAGCGCCAACCTTTACTGCCAGTGGTGTCAATAAGTAGTGATAACCCCATACCATCGTTCAATGTGTAGGGCTTATCCTTTGGTTTTGCGCGTTTTATTTGGATGTCAGATAGCAGCATGTGTATAGAAAAAAGATCGAACTCAGTTATACACAATCTTATACGCAAAAATGTATAGATTCCATTAGAAATAATGGCACCTTATTGGACGAGCGATATTAGTGATTAGGTTTTAAATCAGTGAGTTATGGAATGTCTTGGACTTATTGAGAGATGGTAATGGTGTCCCCTGCAGGAATCGAACCTGCAACTAGCCCTTAGGAGGGGCTCGTTATATCCATTTAACTAAGGGGACGAGGCGGCACGAGTATAGCGTCATTTACACTTTGCGTTAAGCGCATCGCCGCCTGACTGCTCAAAGAGTCACCATTCAGGACGATTTTTTTGTCGATTTATCATCATTTTCCCGCGCTTTAAGCTCCGCTTTGCGTTTGTTCGACATGTCGTTACGGATTTGGGCATGGCTTAACAGCGCGAAGATAAACGTTCCGCCGCAGATGTTACCCGCCAGCGTCGGCAGGGCGAACGGCCAGAAAAAGTCGCTCCAGTGAAGCGTACCGTTAAAGACCAGATACAGTATTTCTACGGTACCGACCACAATATGCGTGGTGTCAGCCAGCGCAATCAGCCAGGTCATCAATATAATCACCACAATTTTGGCGCTCCCTGCTGAAGGAAACATCCAGACCATCGTGGCGATAATCCAGCCAGAGATGATGGCATTAGAGAACATTTCGATCGGGGTGTTTTTCATCACATCCATGCCGATTTTTACAAATGCGTCCCGGGTGGGTTCATCAAAGATCGGCATGTACTCAAACGCCCAGGCCGCGATGCCCGTGCCGATGATATTACCCAGCAGGACGACGCTCCACAGACGCATCAATAAACCGAAGTTGCCGAGGGTAGGGTTTTGCATCACCGGCAGAACGGCGGTCACCGTGTTTTCGGTAAACAACTGCTGGCGGGCCATGATGACAATCACAAAGCCGAAGGTATAGCCGAGATTCTCGAGTAAAAAACCGCCCGGCACACCTTCCAGCTGAACATGAAATATCCCTTTGGCGAGCAGAGACGCGCCCATTGAGAGCCCTGCGGCGATAGCTGACCAGAAGAGGGCCATGGCATCGCGCTCCATCTCTTTTTCACCGTCCTGGCGGATATGCTCATGGATGGCCATCGCGCGGGAAGGGAGGCGATCTTCATCAATTTCTATTTTCTCGCCACGCGCTTTCTCCTCGCTTTCAATTTCAAGTTCCTCATCGCTCTCGCCAATTTTTTCTTCGCCCACTTCTTTCATATCTGCTCCCGGAGGTTGATCTTTCTGTTAAGCGTAGCGGCTTTTATCGGGATGCCTGTGGGGATGCTCTTAAATTGGCGGCAATGACAACAAAGGTGATACATCTCTTTCAAAGACATTATAAAATTGCCAGCGAAACGAATTCCAAAAGCCAGGCTATGCTGAGATCAGAGTCACGGTGATTACTGCCCGTAATTGTGCTCATAGACATCGGTAAACGTGCTGTTACAATCGCTTGCACGTTTACAGACGGAGCATCAACGGCTCCGTTACGGATGGCAATCAACGATAGCCATACTGAACAGGGAGATATTTATGAAACTTCGGCTGTCGGCGCTTGCGCTTGGCGCGACGATGCTTGTGGGCTGCGCCAGCTCCGGGGAGCAAACGGGACGCTCCGATCCTCTCGAAGGATTTAACCGCTCCATGTATAACTTTAACTACAACGTGCTGGACCCGTATGTGGTTCGCCCGGTGGCAGTAGCATGGCGCGATTATGTTCCCCAGCCCGCGCGTAACGGGTTAAGTAACTTTACCAGCAACCTCGAAGAGCCTGCGGTAATGGTGAACTACTTCCTGCAGGGTGACCCGTATCAGGGGATGGTGCACTTTACCCGCTTCTTCCTGAACTCCATTCTGGGGATGGGCGGCTTTATTGACGTGGCAGGCATGGCGAACCCGAAACTGCAGCGTGAGCAGCCGCACCGTTTCGGCAGCACAATGGGACATTATGGCGTCGGGTACGGTCCGTACATGCAATTACCGTTCTACGGCAGTTTCACCCTTCGTGATGACGGCGGCGATATGGTTGATACGCTGTATCCGGTTCTGTCGTGGCTGACCTGGCCGCTGTCGGTGGGTAAATGGACGGTGGAAGGGATAGAAACCCGTGCGCAACTGCTCGACTCTGATGGCTTACTGCGCCAGTCTTCTGACCCGTATATTATGGTGCGAGAAGCGTACTTCCAGAATCATGATTTTATTGCTAACGGCGGTAAGCTGAAACCGGAAGAGAATCCAAACGCGAAGGCGATCGAGAACGAACTAAAAGATATCGATTCGGAGTAAATAAAAAAGGTGAGCAATGCTCACCTTTTTCAATTCCTGTGCGATTAGAACGCGTAGTTGAAGTTCATGCCATACAGCCAGGCTTTACCTTCGGAAGAGAACTCATATGGGCCTTCTTTGAAGGTAACTTTTTGACCGTGCATATAAGAGATACCGGCGTCAATTGAGGCATCCTTGTTGAAGGCATAAGTAGCACCTGCGCTCAGCCAGAAACGGTCCTGATCCGGAATAGAGATGGAGCGCTTGTCGGCAGGAACCGGGCTGTCATCGAAGGCAATACCGGTACGGAACGTCCAGTTATCATCCATATAGTAGGTTGTCCCCAGCGCGATGCGGTAAGCGTCGCGGAAGCTTTCATCTTTATAGAAGAGCGTGTCGCCTTTGCTGTTGGTTGCTTTCAGCTCCTGGAACTGACTCCAGCTGGTATAGGTTAGGCTATAATGAATTGCCCACTGCGGTGCCACTTTATTATAACCTGACAGTTCCCACATTTCCGGCAGGTGCAGGCTTAGAGAACCGCCAGTGGTACTACCGTTGGTACCCATCGGCAGGCCGAAGTTGCCGAGGATCTGGTTATAGGCAGAAGGCAGGCTGCTCTTATAATCGCCATCGAAATCGATTTTAACTTCGGAATGAAGTGGTTTACTGAATTTGGCCACCTGAAC
>NZ_KV787874.1:0-6292 GCF_001807145.1 Enterobacter sp. HMSC16D10 | reverse complement strand
GGAAGTCCCTTCCATTCGTTAAGGTGATTTTTTGTACCTCTGAGCTGTGGTAGAGCTTGACCACTTTGACAGGCAGCTTTGAGCGAGAAGCGGACATTGCAGACTGCCCAGTAGAAAAAGTGCTATCAGAATTATCTAAAGGAAGATCGTATTTACCATGTCTCATTCTAACTGTTTAATAAATTACAAAAATTAAAATTTCCATTTAATATCATCGCGTTAAGCAAGAGAATTAAACCTCTCATTTAATTTATGATTCTTATTTAATTCATGAGTTGGTGTAAAAATAGGTTGCCGCACTATAGAAAGACACATATTTAAACCCAGCAGGAAATCATATTTGAAAGTAATGTGTTTAAGGGGCTGCGTAACAAGAACAGCAAGTAAATACATAGTAATAACAGTTACCATTCCCATTTCGCAAGTGGCCATATCAGAGGTGAACTAATGCCTGCTGCAATTTTAAGAATTAAGGTTATCCTAATAATTCTTTTGTATGATTAAGATCATCGATAAATTTACTAAGGACTCATTAATGAAATTGCGACTCTGGAATCTATTACCCCATGATTACGCTCCTTTTTTTCGTATTCTTCACATCATTGTGGCATTTCTAATATTATCACAAATTATTAACTCTAATCTGACAGAGACCGAAGCAATTGGTGAACATAGTCTTGAAGGAGTTATAACCTGGATGCACATTATTTCAGGGTTAGGACTGATTATTTGTGGTTTTATTATGTTAAGTTGGATGCTTACTCAAAGAGGTTTTACTTATTATTTTTCATGGGTAGGGCTTGACTTTAGTGGTATTAAGCAAGATATAAAAACGTTGACTAGTTTCCGACTGCCCGATGCACATTCGGGAGGTATTGCCAGTACAATCCAAGGATTTGGAGTTCTAGCATTGCTAATTGTAGCACTTTCAGGTGGCCTATGGTTCTTGTTGAATACCATGCAGTCAAATCTGGCTGAAACAGTAATCCACTGGCATAAGTTCTTTACTACTTTCATTGAGGTCTATTTTTATGCACATGGTGCAATGGGAGTTTTGCATATTTTAATTGAAAAATATAAAAGCCGCTCAGTTAACCTAAGTGACTAATCTGTTGTGAGATAATATTACTTCAAGTTGAAGAAAACCCTAAAAATAAAATTTAGTTTACTAGAAGATGAAACAGCACTTGCAGAGACTTTTTAATTAAATTTAATAAAAACGAAAAAATATTCATGGCGAAATGATTGTTTAATTATCTATCATGGATAGAAATGTGAGTTAGTCGTCCTATTTTAGGAAGTTAATAATGACTAAAACAAAAGGGTTACCTCGTCCGCTGACGCACTACGCTTGGCTTTCCATTGCCACGGCTATTGCCACTATCGGACTCAAAGGTGTGGCGTGGAAAATGACCGGTTCGGTCGGTCTGCTATCTGATGCCATCGAATCCGTAGTTAACCTCGCAGGAGCCCTAATGGCGCTCTGGATGCTGACCTTGGCTGCGCTTCCGGCCGATGAGAACCATGCATATGGGCACGGCAAAGCCGAATATTTCTCGAGTGCTTTCGAAGGATTTCTGATCCTATTGGCGGCAGCCAGTATCGCCTATACCGCAGTTGAGCGGATGTTAACTCCACAGCCGCTTGAGGAGATTGGTCTCGGATTACTGGTTTCAACAGTCGCATCAATCCTTAATTTTGTGACGGCTCGCATTTTGTTAAGGGCTGGCAGGCAGCACAACTCTATCACTCTTGAGGCAGATGCTCATCACCTGCTGACCGATGTCTGGACGTCGGTCGGTGTCATTTTTGGTGTCGGACTGGTTTATCTGACCGGCTGGTTTTGGGTCGATCCGATCGTTGCATTGCTGGTCGCAGCCAACATCGTTTGGACTGGTTATCAGCTTATGAGTCGTTCAGCTGCAGGTCTGATGGACGTATCGCTACCCACGGAAGAACTCAAAAAAATCGAGTCACTGCTGGCAGGATATCGTGAACAGGGGCTTGATTTCCATGCACTACGTACACGCCAGGCTGGCGGGCGGGCGTTTATGACAATGCACATCCTAGTTCCTGGGCGATGGACTGTTCAATATGGGCACGACTGGGCCGAGCGTATAGAGAATGATATCCGCACCGCACTGCCTTTTATCCATATCACCACTCATGTGGAACCGTTGGAAGATCCCGCGTCAATGAACGACCAAACGCTCGACATTTCTGATCACTAAACTAACCACATGTCGCTGGTCGGGCAGGGTAACAAACCTCGCTCTACAAAAATTTCAGGTATTCTCTATAATTCTGAGGGTACTTGATGTGACCTGCGCCCAATTGTTGGGCACGCAATATTTTTAAAAAGTCCGCTTCTGGCACACAGCGGACTTTCCTTACATAGATGATGCGTCAGGCTGCTAATCACAAAAGTTGTTACAGGGCGCTAACTATTAGGCCATGACTGCAAATAAACACCGTTATTCCAGCCTTTCAGGCAGTTTCATTATTTTTATGAAGCGCTTGTATCCGGCAAACCTGTGAAGCACTGTAGCCTGTAGCATCCGCCGTTTCCCGGATACTCAGTTTCTTTACCTGCCGGTAGTACAGGACTTTCTGATGCCGTTCCTGATCGGCCTGCTTACCCCGGTACTTTCCAATTGTATGAGCCCGCTCGATTCCCTGTTTTTGCCGCTGGCGGCGGCTCAGCCAGTCCTTATGTGACATTGCGGCCATCAGATCGATAAGCATGTTATTGATGGCGGTTATTACTGCGCGGGTTATCGGGTCGGCCTGCGAAGGGTCCTTATCTGACAGTGCCTGCCATGATGTGGGCACATCAAGACTGACAATTCGCAGCTCATGTTGTTCTATCTGTTTTTTTAGCGTCATCCAGTCGCTGTTGCTGAGACGTGTCAGACGGTCTATCTGCTCGACCAATAAAATATCATTGTGGTGACTGTCCATCAGTAAGCGCCCTAGTTCCGGGCGCTCAAGTTTTGTGCCACTGATATTTTCCCGGTAGTAGCTGGCGATTTTATGCCCCCGTTCCTGGACGAACTGCTCCAGCATCTCTTTTGCCCGATCGGCGAACTGGTCTTCCGTCGATGCCCTTAAATAAGCTCTGATGAACATTTTCCCACCGCGTTATCGCATTTAGGTTATTGCATTTATTCTATCGCATATAGGTTATGTCATTTATCGTGTGCCGTCACGTTTTGGTTGTGGCGTCAAGGTGTACCCTTATGCGATAAGCATTCTTGTTAAAAATACCGAACCGAATAATTTATGAGGGAAACTATATGGCAAGGAGGCAGATTCTTTCTCTGTCGGAAAGAGAATCATTACTGGCATTGCCAGATGATGAGTTAACGCTGACCCGAATGGCCTATTTCAGTGAGCATGATCTGGCACTTATCAGTGCTCACCGTAAACCTGCCAGCCGTTTTGGTTTTGCCGTCCTTCTTTGCTACCTGAAAAATGTCGGCTTTGCTCCGGATAAAAAAATCCCACCCTCTGATGCGCTGCTGAAGCATATCGCCAGCAGGCTAAAGCTTACCGGGGATCTCTGGCCTGCTTACCTTTCCGGCAGGGATACGACCCGGCGTGAGCATTTAACCGAACTGTACCGCTATCTTGGCGTAAAGGCGTTCACCGGCAAAATACAGCAGGACGGTATTACGCACCTGTTGTCGATGGCGACGCGCACCGATAAAGGTATTCTCCTGGCCGAAGAGTTACTGGTCTGGCTCCGGCAGAACAACGTGATAATTCCCGCGATTGATGTCGTGGAGCGGACCTGTGCGGAGGCCATGGCTGGCGGAGATAAAATCGTATTTCAGACCCTGAATGCCCCGTTAACTCCGGCGCACCGGGATGCCCTGGATCGTTTACTTGAGTCATCAGATAATCAGCCTTCCAGGCTGACATGGCTTCTGCAACCGCCGGGTAAAATCAATGGTAAGAACGTACTGCAACATCTTGATCGGCTCAGCAGCATTGAATCGCTGGCATTACCTGAAGGTATAGATCGTACCATTCACCAGAACCGGTTGCTGAAACTGGCGCGGGAAGGCCGAAAGATGAGTAGCCGGGATTTGACCCGATTTTCAGCAGCCCGCCGTCATGCGATCCTGGTCTGCGTGCTGGAAGAAGCCAGAGCCACACTGACAGACGAAGTGATTGAGCTGCATGAACGAATGCTGAACAGCCTTTTCAACAAAGCCAAAAGAACACAGGCTGAGCGCCTTCAGCAGACCGGAAAGCTGATCCAGTCCAAACTGAGGCAGTACATCGATGTTGGTCAGGCGCTGTCTGATGCCCGCGACTCCGGTGGCGATCCATGGCTCGCAATAGAAAACATACTCCCGTGGCCTGAATTTGTCGCCAGTCTGGAGGAAACACGCCATCTCGCCAGAAAAAATAATTTTGACCCGCTGCATATTATTACTGAGAAATACAGCACATTACGGAAATATGCCCCGCGCATGTTGTCCGCTTTACAGTTAGTCGCAACCCCGGCAGCACAACCTCTGGCTGATGCGCTGGTTGTGATCAAGGATATGTACCGGAAGCAGTCACGTAAAGTTCCGGCGACTGCGCCGCTTGAGTTTGTCCCTGAAAGCTGGCGCAAGGTGGTGATTACACCTGCGGGTATTGACCGGCAGTATTATGAATTTTGTGCGCTCAGCGAGCTTAAGGGAGCGTTGCGCTCCGGGGACATCTGGGTTAAAGGCTCACGCCGCTACAAAAATTTTGATGATTACCTCATTCCCGAAAAGGACTTTGACAAACTCACACCGGCGCTGCCACTGCCCGTATCTGCTGATTATCATGAGTACATTGCCAGCCGTATGACTCTGCTTCAGTCCAGACTTGAAGAGGTCAATGCCATGGCTGCCCTTGGTGAACTGCCCGATGTGGAAATATCCGACAAGGGCGTAAAAGTCTCTCCGCTGGATAACTGCGTTCCGGCACAGGTTTCACCGCTGGCAGAACTGGTTTACAGCATGCTACCGCGACCTAAAATCACGGAAATTCTCGACGAGGTAAACTGCTGGATGACGTTTACCCGTCATTTTTCGCATATAAAAAATGACATTACCCGTCCCGATACCCGCCAGCTCCTCACCACCATTCTTGCGGATGGCATCAATCTTGGCCTGACCAAAATGGCAGAAGCCTGCCCCGGGAGCACCAAATCATCACTCGAAGATATTCAGGCATGGTATACCCGCGACGAAACCTATTCAGCCGCGCTTGCTGAGCTGGTAAATGCGCAGGGAAAAAGACCACTGGCGGCATTCTGGGGAGACGGAACAACGTCATCATCAGATGGACAGAATTTCAGAACAGGCAGCTCAGGCCGCTACGCAGGGCAGGTTAACCCGAAATATGGGCAAGAACCTGGACGTCAGTTTTATACCCATATTTCGGATCAATACAGCCCGTTTTACACCTGCATAATAAGTCGGGTCAGGGATTCAACCCATGTTCTCGATGGTTTGCTGTATCACGAAAGCGACCTGGAAATCAGGGAGCATTACACCGATACAGCTGGTTTCACCGATCATGTCTTTGCCCTGATGCATCTGCTAGGCTTTGCGTTCTGTCCACGAATCAGGGATCTCCACGACAAAAAGCTGTTTATCAAAGGGAAAGCAGACCAATACCCGGCGCTTCAGTCACTGATATCAACAACCAGCCTGAATCTGAAAGAGATCGAAATTCACTGGCGTGAAGTGCTGCGCCTGGCAACCTCGATAAAGCAGGGAACCGTGACGGCATCCCTGATGCTTAAAAAGCTTGCCAGCTACCCCAAGCAAAACGGACTTGCCAAAGCACTGAGGGAAATTGGCCGTATTGAACGAACGCTGTTTATGCTCGACTGGTTCCGCGATCCGGCACTTCGTCGGCGGGTACAGGCGGGACTGAATAAAGGAGAAGCCCGTAACGCGCTGGCGCGCGCGGTATTCCAGCACCGTTTGGGTGAAATCAGGGATCGTAAACCGGAAAATCAGAGCTACCGCGCCAGCGGACTGACGCTGCTGACGGCAGCTATCTCGCTGTGGAATACCATCTATATGGAAAGAGCGGTCGATGCCCTGAAGCGTAAAGGGATGAAGATCAACGAGCGACTGCTATCGCATTTGTCCCCGCTAGGCTGGGAACACATCAATCTTACAGGCGATTATATCTGGAAAAGCAACCGGATACCGGCTTCCGGTAAGTTTCGTCGGCTGCGGCCAGCTAAAGTAGGAAGGTCAAAAAACGACCTTAACGAATGGAAGGGACTTCC
>NZ_KV787873.1:0-876 GCF_001807145.1 Enterobacter sp. HMSC16D10 | reverse complement strand
GCAGCGTCGTTTCCGCGATGGGCTGCGCCGCCTGCTTTCCAGCCCTCGCCAGCTTCGGCGCGGCCATCGGGCTGGGCTTCTTGAGCCAGTACGAGGGACTGTTCATCAGCCGCCTGCTGCCGCTGTTTGCCGCGCTGGCCTTCCTGGCGAACGCGCTGGGTTGGTTCAGTCATCGGCAATGGCTGCGCAGTCTGCTCGGCATGATCGGCCCGGCCATCGTGTTTGCGGCCACGGTCTGGCTGCTCGGCAACTGGTGGACGGCGAACCTGATGTACGTCGGCCTGGCCTTGATGATTGGGGTGTCGATCTGGGACTTCGTGTCGCCGGCGCATCGCCGTTGCGGACCGGACGGCTGCGAACTCCCCGCCAAGCGCTTGTGAAAGACGGCTGACCGTGCGACACGGCGGCCCACACGAATAAGGAACGATGGTATGAGCACTCTCAAAATCACCGGCATGACTTGCGACTCGTGCGCAGTGCATGTCAAGGACGCCCTGGAGAAAGTGCCCGGCGTGCAATCAGCGGATGTCTCCTACGCCAAGGGCAGCGCCAAGCTCGCCATTGAGGTCGGCACGTCACCCGACGCGCTGACGGCCGCTGTAGCTGGACTCGGTTATCGGGCCACGCTGGCCGATGCCCCCTCAGTTTCGACGCCGGGCGGATTGCTCGACAAGATGCGCGATCTGCTGGGCAGAAACGACAAGACGGGTAGCAGCGGCGCATTGCATATCGCCGTCATCGGCAGCGGCGGGGCCGCGATGGCAGCGGCGCTGAAGGCCGTCGAGCAAGGCGCACGTGTCACGCTGATCGAGCGCGGCACCATCGGCGGCACCTGCGTCAATGTCGGTTGTGTGCCGTCCAAGATCATGATCCGCG
>NZ_KV787872.1:0-4781 GCF_001807145.1 Enterobacter sp. HMSC16D10 | reverse complement strand
TCGCACTTTTCGCTCTCCGAAGAGAACAAAATCTTGCTTTCCGTTGGAGACTCCCAGAATCCCCAAGGGAAAGCGGGGGAAAATCCCCCACTCACCAGTAGAACGTCTCTACTTCTTCCGGCAAATCATCAAGAGGAGCAAGCACGTCCTCATCAACAATGTACCGTGGCTTCACAGAGCCAGTAACCGTTACACGGCACCGCTCTGATGACTTCTCTCTGTACTGGTCAACATCCTCAGGCTTCACGCCTGACGCCTTATCAGCCAACAGCTTTTTGTAGTCTACCCGGCCAGCCGCTTTGTATCTCGTTACCATCACACCGCAGTAGTCGGCATGGAAGTATTCCCCCATGAGGGACTTCATGGTGTCGAGATGAGGCTTTTGCCTTTCTTGAAGCTCAGACAGTCGCTGTTTCAGCTCCTGAATCTCAGCATCATAGAGGCGGTATTCCTCAGCAGCAGCAATCCAACGGTTGACCTCTTCACCTTGCGGTATGTACAGGTCTCTCTCTGGATCTTTGTCGGGCTCCTTCTTGTCTACTACCTGTTGCCAGAACTTTTTAGCCTCGGCCAAGATTTCTTGAATCATGGCTTCGTCTCGGAGTATTGGAAACTCCTGAATCTGACCTTCAAAGTAGAAGACTAACCAGCCTTGCTTGGCCCCCGTTACCAGGAGCTGGTGTTGCACCTGCGGGTAATAAAGCTGGTATGCCTTGCTGTTTGCTTTCTCAGCACAAACATCTTCCCAGACAGTCGCACTCGGGCTTTTCAGCTCGACGGGCTCCCCGTTATCTCTCAGGCCATCCAGGGAGGCCCTCATGAGCGGGTATTGAACCGATTCGACACAGGCGGGGAGCAGCATGTCATCATACTTCTCCTCGAAAGCGCGTCTTGCAGCATCTTCGTTTTCTATCCCCCGGCGAACCAGCGGATTAAGACTCAGATCGACTTCACGCGCATACCCAGTCTTCTCGGCCCACAGTCTCCATCGTGTTTTGTACGGAGACCGATTGAGCAGGATAGCGGCGTCAGTGGCTGTTACACCTTGACGCCGCCAATCAAGCCAATCTTCCTCTCGTTGCGATAGGTTGACTATTTTCATGGACCTCTCTCCAATGGTTAGGAGGGAGATCTCCCCCAGCGGGGGAGTCCCCCCCGTTGGGGTTAGTAGTAACTGCCTTCCGCGCCCTCCTCTTCTGTAACAGGGATCATGTCCTCGTCACTCAAAGGCGGCATTTCTTCGGCACCAGGTTCAGCATTTGCAGAACCACCAGCGGCGGACTCTTGCTCGTGCGCTTCCTGGTAGTCAGGTTTCGGAGGCTCCATTTGATCCATCTCCTTGTCACGAAGGAATTGAGTCGCATATTGCAGTTCCGAACCTTCATACCGTCCCTTCACATACTCATGCGCCGCAGACCATGCGTTTTCAGCAATGGCGCGATTTGCGAGTTTGGTTAGGATCGGGTCAAGCTCTTTGTGCTCAATAGCCAAAGGCTCTTGGCTTTGAACTTGAGATGGTGAAGGGAGATTGGCAATAGCCGGGTTAATGGCCGATGCCTGCTCCATTTCACGGATGCGTTCAGCTTCATCCTGGTCATAAATACCAGAGAAACCAAATGCGACACGAGAACACTGGATCAGCGACTTGTGCCGGAGTTGACGCTTGGTGTGCGTTTGCCAGGGGCCATCAACAGTGTAAGCACCATTGCGACCTTGACCCTGAAACGGTTCACGGTACACCTCATCAATGAACTCCTTGATGCGGATAGGGCGAGATCTGTCCTTACGGTAAATCACGCATTCAATCCACTCAGGGCAGTCAACTTTCGCCCCCTGCATTCTGACCATCTTGTCCGAATACACGAACTCGACGCCATCATACTGGGGATGCTCGTTGATGATGCGGCTCCAACCATCAACACCTACTACCGGAATGATCCCATTTTGCTTGTCAGGAAACGCATAGATTTCCCGAGTGAAAGGGTTCAAACCGTACTGTTCAGCCACGATCAGGAGCGTCATCATCTGCTCATCGGTCGGGGCACTTCCATCTCGCTGCTTGAATGCGGTCGCCTTCAAAGTTTCATAGAACTTTCGGGTGTCCACGCCAAACCGGCTTGCGATACGGGTTACAAGAGATTTGTTATCAGACATGGTGTTTCTCCAATTCACGAATGAACGGTTTGAGGACACCATGACCCCCTCGGGGCATGAGTGCCCCCGTGGGGTTTAGTAAGAGTTGGCGGTGTTACCCGCCAGCCAAGTGGTGCAGCCGCATGAACGGGATGTCATCATCCCAGCCATCAGGAGCGGGACCATAGCCTCCGCCCATACCACCTTGCGGTGCTGATTGCTGCACAGGAGCAGATTGCGTACCGGCTCCTGTACGTTGCCCTTTTTGGGGCGCTGCACGTTGAGAGTTGTCCTGAGGTGCATTTCCACGACCACCAAGCATCTGCATTTCAACGCAGTGTACTTCGGTGGTGTAGCGCTCGATTTGTTGGCTGTCAGTCCACTTCCGGGTGCGGTTGCTCCCTTCGAGATAGACTTGGGAGCCCTTTTTCAGGTACTCACCAGCGACTTCTGCCAAACGACCTTTAAGCACAATACGGTGCCACTCAGTATGCTCTCTTTGCTCGCCAGACTGCTTATCGCGCCACGTATCCGTTGTTGCAACGTTGAAGTTGGCAACGGCAGTTCCGCTTGGCATGTAGCGAATTTCCGGGTCAGAACCGAGATTACCGACCAGAATTACTTTGTTGACGCCTTTAGACATCATGACCTCCAAGTTATTTGGAGAGGGCCAACGCCCCTTTCGGGGAGCAAGCCCCCGTAAGGGTTAAAAAAAGTGATCCTCTTGTTCGGCGTCGATCTCTGCCAGGCGAATCAGCTCAGATACAAGGCCAAGCCTTTCTGCATCTGCTCTTACTTCGTCGTAGCTGAAACCAAACCGTTCAATGAGGGGTTTTAGTGAATCAAAACGCTCGTAGTCGAAGGTATCACCCTGTTCATCACAGAATGCCACCAGCGGCTTCTCTACGTTTGAAAAGTCATCCGCGAAACGCTGTTGCAGGTAAACCAACATCAGCAGGGGTTTGTGACCATGTTCCGGGCGGAGTTCACCAGCGCCTTCCAGCGTAGCTGGATGGATAGTGTTTTCGCCTAGTCCAGTGCTAACCCCAAGCTCATAACCGCTGTCAGTACGCATCAGCACACTGGGTAGCAAGTCATTTGAGCCTTCGCTCCGAGCAACCTCAAAGCCGATTAAACCGGCTCCTTTGGCAAAAACCCCAGCAACAAAACCTTTGAAGAGGTTTATGTCACCTGGAGGTAACTCAGAGGGCGGAGATAACAGCCAGTTGAGAGATCCCAAGCTGGCTGTTTGTCCGGCTGAAACATTCCCCCCTTCCAGCACCGTCTGTGTCTCTGCGTTTACCAGCACCTCATCCAGAAAGGTGTACCCCTGGCTGAGAAACTGTGACACATACTGGCTTTCTTTGTCCTTGTAGGACATTGGGATCGTGTCTGGGCCGTTAGCTTCAAAAGGTCCTTCGAGCTTTGTCTCAGACCAATTTTCAGCTTTCCCATCAGTGACGGTTCGGCGTAGCTCGACCATCGTGAATTGGCCTGGCTCCGAGGAGCTGGGCTCCCGGAGCAACTTGTAGCCAATGAAGACTTCTATTGTGGTTTCGTCATTGCCCCACTCTTTAGCAGTGTAACGACGGCACAAACAGTCATTTTTCTTCATGCGTCACCCCTTAGCGCCATTGGTCCCCGAACACATCCTTCGCAACACGCAGGATGGCTTCACGCTCCTCTTTGGCCGCACGGATAAGCAGAGCTTGATCCAGGGCGTATTCAAGAGCATTTGGGGCACCACGGAACGCTAGAGACAGTTTCGCCCAACGCACCAACGTCCGAGTGGACATGGTGACGCTGATCTGACCATCTTCACCGTTTTCGCCAAGAAACAGTTTGCGGACCTGATTAGCAATCCGAACCATTCCCTTCCGCACATTTTCCGGAAGTTTCGGAGTAACACGGCCAAGAATGCTGAGTTCAGCTTCCTCATCCGCATACCCTACTTTGGTGAAACGATAGCGATCCATAGCTGCGAGGTTCTGCATCATCACCCCCTGGTACAAACCAGAAGCATCACCGGACCCCGTAGAGTTACCAGTAACGACCACACGAAACATCGGGTGCGGCTTGATGATTTCCCCGCCATTCTGAGCGATCACAAGGGGACGCCCTTCAAGGACATCGTTGAGACCAGCCAGCTCGGCAGGGTCGGCCAAATCCACCTCGTTGATGAGGAGCAGATGACCTTCACGCATAGCGACTGCCAGGGGTCCATACATGAACTTCATGACAGGTGGTTGACCAGGCTTTTCCGCGACCAGAGCGTGATGTCCAATCAGATCTGTCAGCTCCATCCGCCCGTGGGCAGTGATTTGCTGAACAGGCCAGTTGAGACGACCAGCGATCTCGGTGATACCTGAGGTTTTGCCAGACCCGGTAGGGCCGGTTACGAACAATGCGTCACCGCCAGGCTCTTTGAGATAGGCCAAGACCTCTCGCAGAAACTCTTTGCGGAAAACGTAGTTGGTATCAGTGGCAGGGATGAAAGGGTTTGAACCGTCAGCGTAGCCGATGGCCGTTACCTTCTCCGGAATGCTGGGCATACCGAAAACCTTGCTTACTGAGAATTGAGAGTATTGAGACATAGGTGCGCTCCTATTGTGACAGGCGCACCACGTCCCGAACCGGGCGGATGCGCC
>NZ_KV787871.1:0-5874 GCF_001807145.1 Enterobacter sp. HMSC16D10 | reverse complement strand
GCCCTGATACCTACGGTGTGGCTGCAGCCCTTCATCATGAAGCCATTCTGGCTTTAATGGACCAAATTGAAGATTTAAAGAAACAGGTCAAAGCGTTGCAGTCTGGAAGCTGAGAAAACCGCCACCTATCGAATGTAAGAATGCGCGGCGACTTAAATCTGTTCACATAGAAACATAACCAAAAAATTTACAAAAGCCATAATTCGAAGCGCCAGAGAAACTTAGAAACGAAACGGCGAAGCTTTAAGCAGTGACGATAGGGCCTATATCTTGCGGACACTTATAAATAAAACTACTGTATATAAAAACAGTATATGAGGTGTGTGCAATGGAATTTATCAGGCCAACAGAATTGCGAGAAATTATCGCTCTCCCGCTTTTCAGTGACTTAGTACAGTGTGGTTTCCCAAGCCCCGCAGCTGATTACGTTGAACAGCGCATCGATCTCAATGAGTTACTTGTCGCTCATCCGAGCTCAACATATTTCGTTAAGGCTGCCGGCGACTCTATGATCGAAGCAGGGATCAGTGATGGTGACCTGCTGGTTGTGGACAGTTCGCGCACTGCTGAGCATGGTGATATTGTCATCGCAGCGGTGGAAGGGGAGTTTACAGTTAAACGCCTGCAGCTGCGCCCGACAGTTCAGCTCATTCCAATGAACAGCGCTTACTCGCCGATTATCGTCGGCAACGAGGACACACTCGATGTGTTCGGTGTAGTGACTTTCATCGTTAAATCTGCGAGCTGAATATGTTTGCGCTCTGTGATGTAAATTCTTTCTACGCATCATGCGAGACGGTGTTTCGGCCCGATTTGAAAGGGCGGCCAGTGGTTGTTCTCTCGAATAATGACGGCTGCGTAATCGCGCGCAGCGCCGAGGCCAAGGCGGCTGGAATTACCATGGGAGAGCCATTCTTTAAGCAAAAGGATCTATTCCGGCGCTCTGGTGTTGTTTGCTTCAGCAGTAATTACGAGCTCTATGCTGACATGTCCAACCGGGTGATGACAACGTTGGAGGAAATGAGCCCCCGCGTCGAAATTTACAGCATTGACGAGGCTTTTTGCGATCTTAATGGTGTTCGCAACTGCCGGGACCTTACGGAGTTCGGCAAAGAGATCCGTGCGACGGTTCTGAAGCGCACGCACCTGACAGTCGGTGTTGGTATAGCGCAGACTAAAACACTCGCTAAGCTGGCAAACCACGCAGCCAAAAAATGGCAGCGGCAAACAGGCGGGGTAGTGGACCTGTCCAATCTCGATCGCCAGCGCCGACTGCTTGCTCTGGTTCCGGTGGAGGACGTCTGGGGCGTCGGCAGGCGCATCAGTAAGAAGCTTAACGCCATGGGCATCAAAACGGCTTTTGACCTCTCAGAACAAAGCACCTGGATTATCCGCAAGCACTTTAACGTGGTACTCGAGCGAACGGTCAGGGAGCTGCGCGGCGAGCCATGCCTCGAGCTGGAGGAGTTTGCACCAGCTAAGCAGGAAATCGTCTGCAGCCGGTCTTTTGGTGAACGCGTCACAGAATATGAGCAGATGCGTCAGGCCATCTGCAGCTATGCGGCCCGTGGTGCTGAAAAGCTTCGTGGTGAGCACCAGTATTGCCGGTTTATCTCTGCGTTCGTGAAAACCTCTCCCTTTGCGCTTAACGAGCCGTATTATGGTAACAGTGCGTCCATCAAGCTTCTTACCCCCACTCAGGATTCACGCGACATCATTAACGCCGCGGTAAAGTGCCTGGACAAAATCTGGAAAGACGGACACCGTTACCAGAAAGCCGGCATTATGCTGGGTGACTTCTTTAGCCATGGTGTGGCCCAGCTCAACTTGTTCGACGAGAACGCGCCGCGCGCTGGTAGCGATAGGTTGATGGAAGTTCTGGATTATCTGAACGCGAAAGATGGAAAGGGAACGCTTTATTTTGCCGGGCAGGGCATACAGCAGCAATGGCAGATGAAACGGGATATGTTATCTCCACGATATACTACGAGGTATTCAGACCTAATAAAAGTTAGATGATTCTTTAAACGGTATATTCATTCGAACTTAATTATCGGCTATGAGTATTAAGAGTAATATGTCTACTGCTATGCTTTTGTAATGTAAATAAGCCCCTGCAATTATACAGGGGCTTATGGATATGATGCCGGGTGCCTCCCGGTGAGTCATTGAGCTAACCACTCGTGACTCGCTGCTTCAGAAATTCACGATGAGCCGCTTGATATACAAATCATCAGGTTAGTTAGCCCTGCCGCTGAGGAGGATTCATCATAAAACCGAATGTAACAGCAATGCTTAGCAAATGATACAAAATTTACTGATGTGCCTCATGATTTTCTTTCGCAGTTTTCACGGTCACGGTATTTTCAGATGGTGAAGGTTAAAATATCGATGTTCATTTTTTTACTTTAAGTCTTGAAACAAAGGTTAAGGTTTTATCTTCTGGGCAAATCATTAGAAAAATTGCTGTGGGAGACTCTTCTAAACGTGTAATTCCATGCAGCATCTGGTAGAGTCTTTTTTTTAGTTTTTCTGCTCCATCTTTTTCAGATTCCCACTCTAAAACTGCCTGACCCTCTGAACCAATGAATGCATGGGATGGTAGTTTAACGCCTCGGTTTGACTTACTTGAATAGTTTCGGTCATGCAAGAGACCTAAAATAAGAGGGTTGATATTATTATCTGAGAATGGGGCTTCAATAACTATTAATACTGTGTAATGTAGGATTTTCATGGAAGCCTTATGGTTGCTTCAGCAATAAAGTCATATTGCCATGGCGTTGGATGTACAAGTCTTAATTATAAATGTTTGTGTGGGGGTAAAAAAAGGCCTGCGTTAAGCAGGCTATAATAATTAAACGTAGTTATAATAATGATTTCATGAATGTTGGCGTTGAATCCCAAGCGTCAAAGATACTTCTGCGCCGCATCTAATATTTCCTGAGAGGTAAGCTCTCGATCTGAAGCCACATAGACCACTTCATGGTCACCTGTTAAAGAGGGAAAACCTGCTGACATTATCTGAAGGTTTATCACTTCTCCATTAGGATATTCTTCGCGTATTGATGTCACACCTTTAAGCACAGTGATAACTTTACTTGGCTTACCATTAAAAAAAATGATTACTTTTTTCATATATCACCATGTATTTTGAGGGCTTTTAGCTCCTGCAGGTGTTAGAGGGGGGGCTGTTTGTTCATTTTTTTTTGCCTCTTTCGAAATTAAAACAAGCATTATACTGACTTAACGTGTACTGTAACGGTCCATTTGAACTGGAGAAGTCTATGTCAGCACGTAAAAACACTCAATTCCGCCGAAATTATTTAGTAAAATGCCCTTGTCCAAACTGCTCAAGAGATTCCGAACATAGTTACAATCGTGTACAAAAGGGGGCTCAATTGGTGTGCCCATACTGCTGTGCTTTATTCAAATCTCCCCAGCGCTTCTAAAAAAATTAATAAAAAAATAAGAAGTGATGCTTTTAGAGGCTGCCTAACCTCTTACGCACTTTAATATTTTATAAGCAGTTAGCTTCTGCTTTGAGACTGTTCATGCAGCAGTCCTGCATTTCATCACATCGGTCAGCAAACTTGATGGTAAGTAAACATGCTGGCCTGTTGTAATGATGTGCGTAACCGAACAATCACCTTCCACTGATAAAGTCATGCTGGCTTAAGTTAAGTAAACCATCTAAAAATTATCTATCGCAAAGTGTTACATTGGCAGCGATTGGACCTTTAGTTCCAGCTATGATAGCGAATTTGACTTTTTGTCCTTCAAATAGAGTATTAAATGTTTCTCCCAGCAGGGAAGAAGTGTGAACAACAACATCTTTACTTCCATCGAGTGGGGAGATAAAACCAAACCCCTTATCTTCGTTAAACCACTTAACAAGACCTATGATTTTAGATGACATACAAACTCCGTTTGAACATTTCAACTGACAAGCAAGCTCATGATAAGAAACGTATGCTGGTATATGTATGGACTCAAGAGGAGGAGGTATCAGAGATAACACCTGGTTATGAGAACGGCTTTTGGAAAAGTTAGATTCATCATCGCAACGAATCAGTCAAACCATTAAGGCACGTGCTGAATGATTAAGCAAATTTTATTTTAGCCTTCCGGAAGGCCAATAAAATAGGATTAGCTATTATTAACCAATCCTGTATAGTCAAATCTGGATTGCCATTAGGAAAATATTTGTCTCGTAAAATGACAGGAATTGTCAAAAGTTTTGACTTCAAGAGCGGAAAGGGATTGATTATCCCATCAGATGGCAGAAAAGATGTTTTTTTACATATTTCTGCATTAAGAAATAATGAAAGCCAAACGTTAAAACCTGGCGTTCGTGTTGAATTTTATCGTATAAATGGGCTTAGTGGTTCGATGGCTGCAAATATATTTCTTTCTTAAAGTGAGATAATATTGAACCAAATATAAAGTACACATCAAAAGTACATCAGATTATATATCTATTTGTTCTATCAATTTTCTCCCCTGATTTTTTACATTTCCTACTTCACGGGTCACAGCATGCCAGATAAACATCTCAGCTGGTACAGAGCCGTCAGATACAATCTCTTCCGCTTCTTTCCCTCCAACGTCCTGGCGCATCCATTCCCGGGCCGCTTCTGGCGATAGGACCAGGGGCCGGCGGTCGTGAATATCCACTAGGCCTTTGTCAGCGGCAGACGTTACTATCAGAAAACCTTCTGCCTCATCGCCTCGCTCAAACGGTGTGCTGCCGATAGCCGCCATAAAAATCGGCTGACCGTCTGCCCGATGGATAAAATAAGGTTGTTTCTTGTCACCTTCTTTCTTCCATTCGAACCATCCATCTGCAAAGCAGATCGCCCGGCCATGTTGCCACAGAGGTTTAAACATTCTGCTTGCGGCCGCGGTTTCGACGCGAGCGTTAATCATTGGCGGCTTATCCCACCATCCGGGCGCATAACCCCAAAAAACCGGATCAAGATGCAGCTGCTCGTCGCGTTCGCTCAACAGCACCACTTTGGTGCCGGGCGCGACGTTGTATCGGCCAATAGGTTCAGGGTCGTATGCGATGTCGCGATCAGCTTCATCGGACAGGTAAGCCAGGTATTCTTCACGCGTTTGAGCTTGTGCAAAACGCCCACACATAGAAACCTCCACCCAGATGTCAGACTTAAAGTATAGGGCAGGGAGAAGAAGGGTGGCGCACTGGCTAGTGTTAGGGGCAAATTTAGGGGCAAAAATGCGAAATAGGGGCAAAAAAAGGGCATTAAAAATGTAGTTCTGGGTAGCTTTAGGGAGAAGTTATTATGCTATAACTAATTGAATTCAATGGTAAAGCAAATGATATCAATGAGTTGGCAAAATCAGCGTAGCTTATTCAGGTTGTATTGCTCTTTTTTGTTAATCTCTTGATTCTGTTGCATTGAGTACTACCTTCGGAGCCAGCAGGGGCAAAAATTGTATGCCGCGTATGGTACGGATTCCGGCGGCGAATGCCAGCACGTTTTACTGATGCGTGAAATCTGGCGCCGTTACGTGATAAAGGGTAGTGTTCAGACGTTTGGATACGATAGCGACTTTACGGCAAACGGCGCAGTTGTGGCGCAATCATCTCCGCCAGTATCAATGTTGAAGATTAGCAGTAAGCATGCTGTAATGAGCTTACTTAATTTGAGGGTAATTTGAGCTTAGATTTTAAAAATGATAAAAACTTCTACTCTTTTCCTTTGTACTTCCTTATTTTCAAGCATGGCTTTTGCAGAAAATCACTACATACCTCTACTTTATAACTTATCGACTATGTTTGATTTCAATCCAGTTAAGGGGACTGTTAAATCCTTAGATACTGAATCGCCACGGATAATCTAGACACTTCCG
>NZ_KV787870.1:0-4733 GCF_001807145.1 Enterobacter sp. HMSC16D10 | reverse complement strand
GAGTGACCATCTCATTAAATAAAGCACGCTAAGCGTGCGTGGAGGCTGGCACCCAGCGGTACAGCGTCGGAATGGACACGCCGAGGTTCTTGGCCACGTCCTTGGGCGGCACCCCGCTGGCCAGCAGCTTCTTGGCCGACTCGATCTTGCTGTCGGTCATCTTCGGCTTGCGGCCGCCTTTGCGGCCGAGCTGCTTGGCGACTTCCAGCCCGGCGCGGGTGCGCTCGACGGTCAGCTCGCGCTCCATTTCGGCAAGGCTCGCCATGACGTGGAAGAAGAACCGCCCGGATGGTGTGCCGGTGTCGATGGAGTCGGTGAGGCTCCTGAACTGGACACCGTGCTTGTGCAGATCGCCGACCAGATCGACCAGTTGCTTGACCGACCGGCCCAGCCGGTCGAGCTTCCAGACGACCAAAGTATCGCCTTCGCGCAGCATTTCGAGCGTCTTGGCCAAGCCAGGCCGGTCTGCCCGCGTGCCACTCACCTTGTCCTCGAAGACCTTTTTACATCCGGCCTTGCTCAAGGCTTCGCGTTGCAGCTCCAGGTTCTGATCCTGCGTCGAGACGCGCGCATAGCCAATCAACATGGCTTGTCTCGCGCCCGGTCGATGCGTTCCTGCATCGCCTGCATCACTTCTTCGTGGGTGTACGATCTGGCGTTGGCGTCGGTGGCTTGCCGCAGGGCTTCCTCAACCTCGCGCGTCATCCGCTCGTAATCCTCCGGCCACAGCGCTTGCTCCATGCGCAGCGACGCCTGACCCAGCAGGTGCAGCAGGCTGAACAGCCGCATGTCGTTGGTGGCGACGATGCGCTCCCGAATCTGCTCCTGAATAGCTTCGCTAGCCCGATGCGCTTGTGGTGTGGCAGTCCCCTCGTAGTCAGCGGGGAATTCCGCTTCCTCGGCAATCCTTGCCCAGGCGCTGGCCAGCGCCTCGATGGTTGACGTGCTCATTTCCGCCGCTCCTGTGCTCTTTGGCGAATCAACCGGCCAAGGGGCCTCGACGCGAAAACCAGCAGCATCACGCCTATCGGATACCAGGTCGAGAAGACCACCAAGGCATCGAAGGCTGGCCGTCCGGTGTTGGTAGGCAGTACGGCGGTCACAGCCATCAACCCGCCGACCGTCCAGATGATGCGCCACACGTAGGGCATCACGCGGGGCACGTAGCCGTCATCGAAAGCGGTCTGGTAGTAGCGGCGCAGGCCGCGCTCGGCAAGCGCCTGGCGCTGCCGCTCCGACAGCGCATCCGTCCGGCCATACCAGCGCCGGAATGGTGGACAGCGCAGCAGCAAAGGGGTGAAGAGGATCATCACCGCCACGATCGCGACACCCCACGCCATGACGGCGCCGGCATCGGGCCGCTTGGCGTTCTCGATCACGGGCGCGAAGACGCCCGGAGCACCGATCATCCAGAACAGCGCAATGTGCTGATGGAAGGAGAGCTTCATTTGCTCATCCACTTGCGCAGCAGGCGCTTTTTCAGGGAGGCGCGTTCTTGCGGGTTGCGTCCCTTGTGATTGGCGATGCGATCCGCCGTGGCGGCCTGGCGCTTGACGGGCCAGTAGGAGCGGCCATCCTTGCCCATCGACCAGACGCTGCTGGCCTGGTTTTCCAGCAGGGGCAGATGGGCGCTCAGGGCTTCGGGCGACGCGCTGGTCAGCGCCGTGCGCTCACGGGTGCGCCAGCGCTGATGCCAGAGCTTCTTGTCCTCGCGCTCGCTGCCGCAGGTCGTGTGCCCGACGATGGGTGTTTTGCGGCGGCTGCGGCTCATAACGTAGTGGTCTCCAAGAACATTCAGGACTGATTCCAGGCGTCGATGGTCAAGACCTGATCGGCAGGACAGGCGGCTACGCGGTCGGGAACTGGATGGTGTTCAGTCTCATGCCGACCCCATTCGATTGATCGCGTCGCTTGCGGCACGCTGCGACGCAAGGAGGTTTGCGACCTGGTTTAGCAGCCGTGTCCGCTGCATGTCTGTTACCTATCTCCCCGACCGCTCATTGGACCAACTCCAGAGATTGGGCTCTATCGCTCAGCCAATACGAAACCGGCATTGGCTGATGCCACAACCGAGACGAACACAAATGGCTCGGTACCTGTATTTCGCGCCCCGTGCACTTGGCCCGGTCTTGCCACGGCTATCTCACCTTCCCTGAGGGCACGAACAATCCCATTGCCCTGAAAGTAATCAGCCATTCCCGACAAAACAGTCCACGTGTCTTGGCCGTGAGGATGAATGTGAGCCGCAATTTCCTGCCCGGGATGGACATGCCAAACCACGATAATTGAGTCTCGGGTTTCAAGCACAACGGAACGAATAGGCTCGCCTTCGGACGGCTGAACATACTCGGCTACAGAAAATATTCTCGATTCAACAGTCATCGGTGATCCCTCTTTCACAGTGCCCCCAGACAGGCTGGATATGAGTTCTAACTCGAATTTGAACGGGAGGCTGGTCGTGCGGTCGTGCAGTTGCCGATGAGCGTGTCGGCTGCTGCCTCCTTGCCCACCAGCGAACCAGACGGTCGCATGCGCATCCTTTCTTATCGAAACTCGTTGAGATGATATGCAATCAAGAATAGAATTTCAAGAACTATTTTCGAGAATCGCAATGCCTTGATTCCCGTGCCGCGCCGGTTGCCTTGGCGGGCTTGTCACAAACCTACGTTTTTGAGAAGAAGGAGACTGCATGCCCCGCCGTTCAATCCTCTCCGCCGCAGAGCGCGACAGTCTCTTGGCGTTGCCCGATACCCAAGACGAACTCATCCGGCTCTACACGTTCAGCGAACCCGACCTGTCACTAATCCGCCAGCGGCGCGGTGACGCCAACCGCCTGGGTGTCGCGGTGCAATTATGCTTATTGCGCTTTCCCGGTCAGGGCCTGCTGCCCGACGCTGCGGTGCCGATGCCCCTGCTGCAATGGATCGGACGGCAACTGCGCATCGATCCATCGTGCTGGCCACAGTATGCAGAGAGGGAAGAAA
This sequence comes from Enterobacter sp. HMSC16D10, assembly GCF_001807145.1. Classification (NCBI taxonomy): domain Bacteria; kingdom Pseudomonadati; phylum Pseudomonadota; class Gammaproteobacteria; order Enterobacterales; family Enterobacteriaceae; genus Enterobacter; species Enterobacter sp. HMSC16D10. The sequence continues at coordinate 1,749 of NZ_KV787870.1, read as the reverse complement.
CCCGGCGCGAGCATCTGCTTGAGCTGCGTGCATATTTGGGCATGGAGCCGTTCGGCCTGGCGCACTATCGGCAGGCTGTCCATGCCGCGACCGAGTTGGCCTTGCAAACCGACAAGGGCATCATGCTGGCCAACAGTGTTCTCGACGACCTGCGGCACCGACACGTCATCTTGCCGACGCTGGATGTTGTCGAGCGCGTCTGTGCCGAGGCGATCACCCGCGCCAACCGGCAAATCTACGAAACCTTGTCCGAACCGCTATCGGACGCGCATCGTCGCCGCCTTGACGATCTGCTCAAACGCCGGGACAACGGCAAAACGACCTGGCTGGCCTGGCTGCGCCAGTCACCCGTCAAGCCCAATTCGCGGCACATGCTCGAACACATCGAACGCCTCAAGGCATGGCAGGCGCTCGACCTGCCTTCCGGCGTCGAGCGGTCGGTGCACCAGAATCGCCTGCTCAAGATCGCCCGCGAGGGTGGCCAGATGACACCCGCCGACCTGGCCAAGTTCGAGGCGCAGCGGCGCTACGCCACCCTGGTCGCGCTCGCCATCGAGGGCATGGCCACGGTCACCGACGAAATCATCGACTTGCACGACCGCATCCTGGGCAAGCTGTTCAACGCCGCCAAGAACAAGCATCAGCAGCAGTTTCAGGCATCCGGCAAGGCGATCAACGCCAAGGTGCGGCTGTTCGGGCGCATCGGCCAGGCGCTGATCGAGGCCAAGCAAGCGGGCCGCGATCCGTTCGCCGCCATCGAGGGCGTACTATCCTGGGATGCTTTCGCCGAAAATGTCACCGAAGCGCAGAAGCTCGCGCAGCCCGAGGACTTCGATTTCCTGCACCGCATCGGCGAGAGCTACGCCACGTTACGCCGGTACGCGCCGGAATTCCTCGCCGTGCTCAAGCTGCGGGCTGCGCCCGCTGCCAAGGATGTGCTGGACGCCATCGAGGTGCTGCGCGGCATGAACAGCGACAACGCACGCAAGGTGCCTGCCGATGCGCCGACCGACTTCATCAAGCCGCGCTGGCAGAAGCTGGTGATGACCGATGCCGGCATCGACCGGCGCTACTACGAGTTGTGCGCACTGTCGGAACTGAAGAACGCGCTGCGCTCCGGCGACATCTGGGTGCAAGGCTCACGCCAGTTCAAGGATTTCGAGGACTACCTGGTACCGCCTGTGAAATTCGCCAGCCTCAAGCTGGCCAGCGAACTGCCGCTGGCTGTGGTCACCAACTGCGACCAGTACCTGCATGACCGGCTGACGCTGCTAGAAACACAGCTTGCGACCGTCAACCGCATGGCGGCGGCCAACGACCTGCCGGACGCCATCATCACCGAGTCTGGCCTGAAGATCACGCCTCTGGATGCGGCGGTGCCTGACACCGCGCAGGCGCTGATCGACCAGACCGCGATGATCCTGCCGCACATCAAGATCACCGAACTGCTTATGGAAGTGGATGAATGGACGGGCTTCACCCGCCACTTTACGCACCTGAAATCGGGCGACCTGGCCAAGGACAAGAACCTGCTGCTGACCACCATACTGGCCGACGCGATCAATCTCGGCCTGACCAAGATGGCCGAGTCCTGTCCCGGCACAACGTATGCCAAGCTCGCCTGGCTACAAGCCTGGCATACCCGCGATGAAACCTATTCGACGGCGCTGGCCGAATTGGTGAACGCGCAGTTCCGGCATCCCTTCGCCGAGCATTGGGGTGACGGCACCACGTCATCGTCGGACGGCC
>NZ_KV787869.1:0-7386 GCF_001807145.1 Enterobacter sp. HMSC16D10 | reverse complement strand
GCTCGGAAGTGTCTAGATTATCCGTGGCGATTCATTTGTCATGTCTGGAATATACACAATACTCATTCCCGATGAGTTGCTAAGCAGGAGGAACATTGCTTTGAAATATTTTAGTAGTGACCAGGTTTTTAATGAACTGGTCAATGGCGAAGTCACTCGTGAAGTGATATATGCATCTATGAACGTAGCCAGAAAACGCAAATACGCGGAACGTGAAAAACTGTTTGCTGATGCACTCGCTCGATTTGATGAATACCGAAAGGAAAAAACAAAATGAATATCCGATTCACTGATGACATCCACAAGGCGCTGATTGAACGTGCCAACCGTGAAGACAAATCAGCCGCCGCGCTGGTGAGTGAGTTAATAACAGCAGTCCTAAACCGAGAGGAACCGAATGACCGAAAAGAAACCAGTAGTAAACTTCGTTAATGCGATTTGCGGCTCAGGAAAGAGCCACCGTTTGAAAGAACACATTTACGACTTCAATCGAGAAGCTGTCCCAGAAAAGTTCTTAATCGTAGTACCAACCCACGCTTTAGCCGAGCAGTTCAAGCAAGAACTAAATCGTTTGAGAATCCCAAATCATCACATTTGCGTTGAAGGTGCGACTCTCAACCTGAAAAGTACTCTGGCGAACAGCTTCCAAACGAATGTGGTGATAACCACCCACGAATGTTTCACCAACTACTGCCACCTCGCTACGTTCAATCCTGAGATGCGCTCTCTACTGGCAGAACACAACGTGATGATTGACGAGATCCCTGATGGTTGGTTTGGGGCTGAAGCGAAGATCCGACATGCGGACAGAACGGCAGAAAACTTCCCATTCCTGGCATGGCTGGAAGAGCGAAACGGGTTGCTCTATTTGCGTGATGAGCACTACGACAAGCTGTACCAGTATTACCATGAGAAGCACGCTAACAGCGACAGCCTGAAGAAAGTGCTTTACGTGGCGCTCGACGGTGGTGGTGTGATGCATACCGAGTGTGATTCTTCATACAGCTTCTTTGCATACACTTATAACCCGATACTGAAGGCCGCAACGTGGGCGAAGAGCTTCACTGTGCTTGGCGCTGGTGTAGATCGCAGTGGGTTTGTATGGATGGCTGAGAACGTTGCTCAAATCGCAGTACAGGAAGCCGGGGAACACCTTCAGCCAGAACCCGAGAGACGCAAGCATAAGAACGTGCCTATCAAGATTGTGGTTGTCCTCTCAGAAGATGTCAAAAGAGCGGGGCAGTCAGAGCTGGCTAATGTTTTTAACAGTCATCTGAAAGAGATAAATCAGATTGTTGGGAAGGATTTTATCTTCGCAACTAACAACGATAAACCCATCTGTGACTTCCAAACTATTGGACTCGCTGAGCTCGGTGATCGCATGGGAGGTGAAGCTGTTTCGATGTCCAGCTACGGAATGAACAGCTACCAGGATGTTCACAGTGCTGTGTTCCTCGGATGTGCAAATCTGGGCGATAAAGATCGTAAGAGATGGGCTGACTATTGCAAACGTATCGGTTGGGATTTTGAAACGGTGATGAAGAAGAAGCGCCAGGCAATGTATCTTGAACGGTGCTACCAGTTTCTTAGCCGAACATCCATTCGCAACACTGATACCGATCACCCTCTCGTCTTTGTCGTTCCCGACATGGCGGCAGCGGAATACCTCAAAACCCATTACTTCCCTGGCTCAACCATCGAATGCCTTGGGATCAAGAAAGCTGGCAAGCAGGAAGAAACACGCTTGAAGGTGCTGGAATACAAGGCGCAAGGGCTAACTCAGAAAAAGGCTGCTGAAGTGATGGCGGTGTCTGTGAGGACAGTCGCAACCTACTGGAACCAGGGCGCTTACGTATGATTATCGCGCTTTACTGGTATCTGCTGTTCCTGTTTATCTGGGATGCAATCCGCACCTTTGAAAAACGTAGAAAAACAGAACGCAAAACTGAATCTCGGGATGTTTGATGTGGTGATTGATACAGCAAAGGGGCTAATGCCCCTTTTCTCGTTTTTTTAGTTTGTAGATTGAGCTAACACCGTTGCTGCACGCTGTTTAGTTTTTTCGCTTGAGCGCGGATTATCGCGTGCCTTAGCTGCAACTGTCTCCATTCTTTTTCGCTGGTATGGCGGAAAGTATCATGTTGTGTAAGCGGTGAAGGTGTAGTTTTGATGAGTTTTAAAGTTTGTCCGGCAGCAGAAGCGAATTTACTGGGCATTTACCATCGCCACATACCTATCTAACTCTTCCATACTTCCAGACGGCATGCTTACCACTGTTTTTTGGCTGCTTTCTATACAGCTGATGATGTCTTCGCGTGGGCCGCTGCGCCAGTCAGTGCTTGCATAAAAAGCATCAAGGACAACAACCATGTTCTCATGGCTATCAAAAGCGCGTATCAAATAGTAGCAATCCGGGTTATGCATGGAGTGTCCGAACGAAATAACCTCGATCCCGTGGCGCTGGTGTAGGGGAATGCTGATTTCCCGCATGATATTGTGAAAAGTGACTCCGGTGCCTTTGCGTAATGTGTATTGCAATATTTCGATGATTCGTTCCATTAATGCGATCCCCAAATGAGCGCCATCCCTTCGCTTTCAGGACGGACGGTTTTAAAACCGAATTTTTCATATAGCTCTGGAACATCTGCGATCAAGGTAATGTATGCTCCAACTGGTGCTTGTTGCCCGAGCCAGGACATTAATGCCTCCATGACTTTCCGGCCCAGCCCTTTACCTTGATGTTCTGGATCGACTGCAACATCTACGATTTCGAAGTTGAGCGCTCCATCTCCGACAATCCGCCCCATGTCGACAATAAGATCAGAATATTCAATATATACGCCATGACAGCTTCTTGGGAGGGCTTGTTTTGCGGCCTCAAGAGGGCGGGGGGTTAAACCGGATATGATGCGCAAGCGGCAAAAGTCCTCTGCGGGTGGCACTGCATCAACCAGAGTGTATCGTGATTCCATATTCAGCCTCAGTGCCATGAATGATCTTTTGTTTAGCATTAACAATCGCATCTATGCAATCTTCACGGTCTATTATAAAGACCGCCTCGTCACTGCCGAAAATATTTGAGGGCTGTGACTGAGTGGGGGGACGGTCATCAACTGGGGGATGACGGTAGATATTACTTTTTTTGCTATATGTTGTATGATGTTTTTTAATGTTGTGTAGATGTTTTGTTTTTTCTTTGACGCCGCTTCGCTTATTACCTACTATTAAAAAGGTTAAGTAGTTCTATCCTTCATTTAAGATGAGGTGTTTTCATGCCTAAACAAAAGGTAGTTCGTGATGCGGGTACTGGTCAGTTTGTAAAGCCGGAAGAGGCTAAGAAACGTCCAGGGACAACTGTTACGGAAACTGTAAAAATCCCCCCTAAAAAAGGGAAAAAGTAAAAACATCTCAAAGCGCTCATTAGTAGCGCTTTTTCTATTTCTGGAGATCTTTTGATGGAAAACCATAACTTTGAAAGGCTAAAAGAACATATTTTGTCGTTATCTGTTTCAAAAAACTTCGAAGTTGCCAAAACAGAGTGGAGTCTACATTCGATAGAAGTTTCTGAAGAAATGGATTTCTGTCCCTGTGGTCAAGATATCAAAGAGCATTGCTATATTGAAAATAAAAAAAATGGCAATACCACGTATGTCGGTAACGTTTGTATAAATAGGTTTTTGAATATTTCAACTGGAACTTTGTTTGAAGGGTTGAAAAGGATTAAGAAAAATATTCATGCCAATCCAAACTTGGCATTGATTGAGTATGCAAATGATAAAGGGTATTTATACGATAAAGAGTATGATTTCCTTGTTGATACGATGAAGAAAAGAAATCTTAGTGAAAAACAAAGGTTGTGGAAAGAGAAAATAAATAATCGTATCCTTAAAGAAGTCGTTGTTAAGAATCGTACAGCAAGATGAGTATTATTTTTTAGTAACTCCGATTTGATAACGCTGAAAACCAACACATTATATACAGAGTTTAAGAAATAAGGGGCTTGCGCCCCCTTTTCTTAGATTAATGTTTTCACATCAAAATCTATGTTTGTATCGGTATCGGCTTCGTAGTTAACCTCTTCAAATCCGAAACCAAACAACTTCAGGAACTCTTCTTTATAAGCAATGTAGTCTGTTAGCTGCTCCAGATTTTCATTGGTGATCGTCGGCCACAGATCTCGACATGCTTGCTGAACGTCTTCCCGAAGTTCCAGATCGTCCATGCGGATTCGCTGCTCGTCATCAAGTTTGGCACTACCCCCATATAGGCTGGTAGTCATCAGACGATTAATTTGCTCGATGCAGCCTTCGTGGATCCCACGATCTTTCATGAGCTTGAACACGATAGAAATATAAAGCGGCATGACTGGAATAGCTGAAGACGCTTGGGTGACAACAGACTTTAACACCGCGACGTTTGCAGCACCGTTGAGAGGAGCCAGCTTGTTGCGTAACGCGTTTGCCGCCCGATCCAGGTCTTCCTTCGCCTTACCGAGCGCACCGTGCCAGTAAATAGGCCAGGTCAAATCCGTGCCGATGTAGGAGTAAGCAACGGTCTTCACACCATCAGCCAGAACGCCAGCGTTATTAAGCGCATCAATCCACAGTTCCCAGTCCTCGCCACCCATCACGGTAACAGTGTTACGCACTTCTTCTTCGGTTGCCGGTTCGATACTGGCAGTAATGATCTGATCTTTGTTGGTATCAATGGCTTTAGAGGTATAAACCTCACCGATTGGCTTCAGCGCAGAGCGAACAATTTCGCCTGTTTTTGGCATCTTTCTTACCGGAGATGCAAGCGAATAAACCACTAAATCAATCTGACCCAGATCTTCTTTGATGAGGCTGATAACTTCGTCGCGGCACTCATCGGAGAACGCGTCGCCGTTGATGCTTTTCGAGTAAAGACCTTCACGTTTCGCTGCTTCATCAAAAGCCGCAGAATTATACCAGCCCGCAGAGCCAGGCTTGGTATCCGTACCCGGTTTTTCAAAGAAGATACCGATAGTGGAAGCACCACCGCCAAATGCTGCAGAAATTCTGGATGCAAGCCCATAACCAGTTGAGGCACCGATCACCAGCACACGTGCAGGACCATCAGTGAGTTTTCCGTTTTTGCGGACGTACTCGATTTGTTTGTTTACGTTGACCTGGCAACCAACCGGATGTGTAGTTGTGCAGATGAAACCACGAATCTTGGGTTTAATTATCATGTTGATTTTAATCCATTTTGCAAAACTTCTTTAACATACAATAATGATAACTTTTTTATGAAAAGTTGTAATGAATAATACACATTCATTAACTAACTCTGGGAAGGATAATGGTCTTGTTGAAACGTTACTATAATTAGATTTCAGGGTAGTCCACCAATTCGACATACCCTGCTAACTCTTCCATGCTCGCCCCCTGTGAATAGGTACGGAATGCTTCGGTTTTCGCTTTCTGTTCAGTGTGTCCGGTGATACTGCCTATTCTTGTTTCCTGCACCCCGGCACGGTCTAAGCATGTGATGAACATCCCGCGCAAGCTGTGGAAGCATTGACGATCTGTAGCGGTAGGCAAAACCTTGTCACGCAACCTGGTGAAGTTTTGAGAGTAGTACGGCCCTTTCTTACCATCCTTCCTGTTAATCTTGTTAGCTTGTGGGAACAGGTATTCGCCGTAACTGTGGTTCAGGTATTCATCGACAATCGCAGATAGCCGGGAATGAATAGGGACGTACCGTACCCCCGCCTTAGTCTTTGATTTCGAAATGTAGAAACAGCGTACACATTCCACCGTTTTGATCTCTGACTTCTTTAGGCTTGCCAGTTCATCAAGGCGGCATCCTGAAAACAGCCCCATGATTATGATGTTCCTGATCTCCGGCTCTGCTGCATCAAGTAACTTTTGCATCTGGTCAGGTTCAAACGGCTGATAACTCTCTATCGTGCGGCGTGCTTCGAGGTTATGACCGTGAAAAGGGTTGCGGTCTGGTATGCCATCGTAGCGGCGCTTTGCAAACTCGTAGAGGCTCCCTAAACACGTTAGCCAGTTTTGACGAGATTGATCGGCGGCTCCTTTCTCCTTTTGTGTATCGAGGAACTCAGTCACCAGGCGGCGGCCTATCCTTTCTAAGGCAATGTCCGGTTGTTTGGCACTTTCAAGGAATAGTTCAACGGCTCGCGCTGATTTGCTTAACGTTGAATAAGAGCGGCGGTTTTTATAGCTTTCGGCGTATTCGTCCCGTAATAGGCACAGAGTGGGAATCGAACAGGATCGCGTTACAGGTTGAGGGCGGCTCTTGTTCTTCTTCTCTTCGGTATGCAAGGCGGCTATTGACTGCTGCAACCACTGATCGGGGTTGCTCGGATTGTACTTCCGCTTAAGCTCTTCCCATTCTAATAAGAGGTAGTTTCTGAACCGTCGAGCCTCATTGAGATCGCGGGTTGAGGTGGTTTTGCGCCACATCCGGCACGGATATAAAAATCTGAGGTACTTCGGGACGAAGATCTGAAACATCCAGATTCCGTCTTTTCGTTTGTATAGGTAAGCCTGGCCCTTGATTGACACGATAATGATCCTCTATTATCACGTAATCAGTTACCTATGCTGATCGCAATATCGTTATCTGTTAGTAGGTTACAGAAGTGGAATGGATTTTTGTTCGATTCCCTTCGCCCGCTCCAGAATTTCTTGATGTGATCCTCCTCTGTCTATTTTTTAACCAGCCCATCCTTTTCCATCCAGGTATCGTCATGCTGTTGTTTGATCGCTTCAACGAAGTTATCACGCATGCCTCCATATTCAGCACTGAGTTATCAGGTTTCATCAGAATTTGCAGCACGATGAATGCAACGGATAATTTAATCTGCGCTGCTAGCTGATGTTTATATCTAACTATTGGAAGGGGTGGTTAAAATTTTTTGAAAGAAGAAACAATCAGGCAATAATAAAAAATTCCGATATGACGCTCTTCGTCATAACGGTTTTTTTAAACTTAACGCAAATATAACTACCAATTATAGTAGCCCTCTTTTTGAGACTATTCCCTATTGCGCCAGAGCTGGCATACTGAGGAAAACAAAAAATATTATCCTTTAATATGCGCTATTACAGCAAAGCCGTCTTTTTTTGCTCGTTATTTTTTTGCTCTCTGAGCCATGCAGCCCCCCTTACTCCTGCTGACCGGGACACAGTGCGTCAGCAGCAGGAGGAACTGTTATTAAAGAACCAGCAACAGCGTGAGGAGCTGGAGCGGAGTATTCCTCGCCCCGCGCCCGCCAGACCGCTGCCGGTTACCGGCGCCGGACCCTGTTTCACCATTCATACCATTACCCTTTCCGGTGCGACCTTAATCTCCCCGAAAACCCGGCAGACCCTTGTCGCGCCGTGGCAGGGCCGC
>NZ_KV787868.1:0-26092 GCF_001807145.1 Enterobacter sp. HMSC16D10 | reverse complement strand
TGGACGACGGTCTGCGTTTCGCAATCCGTGAAGGCGGCCGTACCGTTGGCGCGGGCGTTGTTGCTAAAGTTCTGGGCTAATTAATTATCCCCGAATAAAAAAAGGACGCTTCGGCGTCCTTTTTTGTTTTCTGCCGCTCAGGCGTTGTCACAAAATTTCGCATTTTTTGCCTGCTCCCGCCCCGCATTCTGGCGTTTGTGCTATTGTAATCATAACCATTCTCACTTACACTTTGCGCATAATTTGAACGGGAGTTTCTATGTACGTTTGTTTATGTAATGGTGTAAGCGACAAAAAAATACGTCAGGCCGTTCGCCAGTTTCAGCCCCAGTCATTCCAGCAGCTTCGCAAATTTGTTCCGGTGGGAAATCAATGCGGTAAATGCGTACGTGCTGCGCGAGAGATTATGCAGGACGAGCTGATGCAGATCCCGGAATACAAAGAGATCGCGTAAGCGCCCATCTTTTCTTTGACATCCCTGTAGCCCGATCTACGCTTCAATGAGTGGAAGCGGAGGGACTATATAATGAAAGGTGATGTTAAAATCATAAGTTATCTCAATAAATTATTGGGAAATGAGCTTGTCGCAATCAACCAGTACTTTCTTCACGCGAGAATGTTCAAAAACTGGGGACTCAAACGTTTAAACGACGTTGAGTACCATGAATCTATCGATGAGATGAAACACGCTGATAAATATATCGAGCGTATTTTATTCCTTGAAGGCATTCCAAACCTGCAGGATCTCGGCAAGCTGGGCATCGGAGAAGATGTCGAAGAGATGCTGCGTTCCGACCTCAGGCTAGAACTTGAAGGTGCCAAAGATCTCCGTGAAGCCATTGCCTATGCTGACAGCGTACATGACTACGTCAGCCGCGATATGATGATTCAGATCCTGGCCGATGAAGAAGGGCATATTGACTGGCTGGAAACAGAGCTGGATCTCATTGCTAAAATCGGCCTGCAAAACTATCTTCAGTCACAGATTAAAGTGGAAGAATAACCAACGTCTTCCACCCTACGCATAAACCCGCTGCTGCCAGAAATGGCCCAAATGGCAGCGGGTTTTTTATTGCCTTCTTATCAGGGCGGATTACCGAAAAAACAAGAATACAAAGAAGCGCCATCAGTGCCGCGAGCAACGCCAGCGCAGGCAGTACGCACCAGCCATGCCATGCACCCAGTGCCGCCAGGTACTTCACATCGCCATATCCCATTCCTTCACGCCGGCAGATAAACCAATAGCCCCAGTAAATAACGGCAAAGGCAATATATCCGGCCATCGCACCCGCGACCGCACTCGGCAGAAAATCAGGTTGGATACAGAGCTGAAAGAGCAGTCCTGCCCATAGCAGCGGACAGAGAAATTTATCGGGAAGCAGACCGTAGCGAATATCGGCATTTACAAGTAAGGCTGTCAGTGAAAGATAGATCAGCAGAAAGGGGAGGGTGGTCAGCATGAATAAGGCCTCAAACGAATTTGAGCGCATACTCGTCATAATCGGCCGGTCCGGCAATGCACAAAAAACGGGGATGCGTAGCGGCTCGAAACAAAGCATCGACACAGAATACATTGCATGAAACGTTGCGCGCTCTTACGCACCCTGCGACATTGGCGCTTAATTTCTAAACGGCACTTGCGTCTTGCCCAGATTTACGTATAATGCGCGGGCTTGTCGTAATTGACGGCGGGTTCAATCAGAACCAGAGTAGCTCATTTTGTTACTCAACAATGCTCCCAATTGGGGAGCTACGTAAGAACGGTTACACTCTCCCATCAATCGTAATGGGTTTGAGGAGTAATCATTTTCGTTTATAAAATAATTGGAGCTCTGGTCTCATGCAGAACCAAAGAATCCGTATCCGCCTTAAAGCGTTTGATCATCGTCTGATCGATCAATCAACCGCGGAAATCGTCGAGACTGCTAAGCGCACTGGTGCGCAAGTCCGTGGTCCGATCCCGCTGCCGACCCGCAAAGAGCGCTTCACCGTTCTGATCTCTCCGCACGTTAACAAAGACGCGCGCGATCAGTACGAAATCCGCACTCACAAGCGTCTGGTTGACATCGTTGAGCCAACTGAGAAAACCGTTGATGCTCTGATGCGTCTGGATCTGGCTGCCGGTGTAGACGTGCAGATCAGCCTGGGTTAATCAGGTCATCGAGCGATTGAGAGGTTGAAACAATGATTGGTTTAGTCGGTAAAAAAGTTGGTATGACCCGCATCTTCACTGAAGATGGCGTTTCTATCCCAGTAACCGTAATCGAAGTTGAAGCAAACCGCGTTACTCAGGTTAAAGATCTGGCTAACGATGGCTACCGCGCTATTCAGGTTACCACTGGTGCTAAAAAAGCTAACCGTGTAACCAAACCAGAAGCGGGTCACTTCGCTAAAGCTGGCGTAGAAGCTGGCCGTGGTCTGTGGGAATTCCGTCTTGCTGAAGGCGAAGAGTTCACCGTAGGTCAGGACATTAGCGTTGAGCTGTTTGCTGACGTTAAAAAAGTTGACGTAACCGGTACCTCTAAAGGTAAAGGTTTTGCTGGTACCGTTAAGCGCTGGAACTTCCGTACCCAGGACGCTACCCACGGTAACTCCTTGTCTCACCGCGTTCCGGGTTCTATCGGTCAGAACCAGACTCCGGGCAAAGTGTTCAAAGGCAAGAAAATGGCAGGTCAGCTGGGTAACGAACGTGTAACCGTTCAGAGCCTGGACGTAGTACGTGTTGACGCTGAGCGCAACCTGCTGCTGGTTAAAGGTGCGGTCCCGGGTGCAACCGGTAGCGACCTGATCGTTAAACCAGCTGTGAAGGCGTAAGGGGATAGCAATGGAATTAGTATTGAAAGACGCGCAGAGCGCGCTGACTGTTTCCGAAACTACCTTCGGTCGTGATTTCAACGAAGCGCTGGTTCACCAGGTTGTTGTTGCTTATGCAGCTGGTGCTCGTCAGGGTACTCGTGCTCAGAAGACTCGTGCTGAAGTAACTGGTTCTGGCAAAAAGCCATGGCGCCAGAAAGGTACCGGCCGTGCGCGTTCAGGTTCTATCAAGAGCCCGATCTGGCGTTCAGGTGGCGTGACCTTCGCTGCGCGTCCACAGGACCACAGTCAAAAAGTTAATAAAAAGATGTACCGCGGCGCGCTGAAAAGCATCCTGTCCGAACTGGTACGTCAGGATCGTCTGATCGTTGTCGAGAAGTTCTCTGTTGAAGCGCCTAAAACTAAGCTGCTGGCACAGAAACTGAAAGACATGGCTCTGGAAGATGTGCTGATCATCACCGGTGAGCTGGACGAGAACCTGTTCCTGGCCGCACGTAACCTGCACAAGGTTGACGTACGCGATGCGACTGGTATCGACCCGGTTAGCCTGATCGCCTTCGACAAAGTCGTAATGACTGCTGATGCTGTTAAGCAAGTTGAGGAGATGCTGGCATGATTCGTGAAGAACGTCTGCTGAAGGTGCTTCGCGCACCGCACGTTTCTGAAAAAGCGTCTACTGCGATGGAAAAAACAAACACCATCGTTCTCAAAGTTGCTAAAGACGCGACCAAAGCAGAGATCAAAGCTGCTGTGCAGAAACTGTTTGAAGTCGAAGTCGAAGTCGTTAACACCCTGGTCGTTAAAGGGAAAGTTAAACGTCACGGACAGCGTATCGGTCGTCGTAGCGACTGGAAAAAAGCTTACGTCACCCTGAAAGAAGGCCAGAATCTGGACTTCGTTGGCGGCGCTGAGTAAGTCGGAGGAGTAATACAATGGCAGTTGTTAAATGTAAACCGACATCTCCGGGTCGTCGCCACGTAGTTAAAGTGGTTAACCCTGAGCTGCACAAGGGCAAACCTTTTGCTCCGTTGCTGGAAAAAAACAGCAAATCCGGTGGTCGTAACAACAATGGCCGTATCACCACTCGTCACATCGGTGGTGGCCACAAGCAGGCTTATCGTATTGTTGACTTCAAACGCAACAAAGACGGTATCCCAGCAGTTGTTGAACGTCTTGAGTACGATCCGAACCGTTCCGCGAACATCGCGCTGGTTCTGTACAAAGACGGCGAACGCCGTTACATCCTGGCCCCTAAAGGCCTGAAAGCTGGCGACCAGATTCAGTCTGGCGTTGATGCTGCAATCAAAGCAGGCAACACCCTGCCGATGCGCAATATCCCGGTTGGTTCTACCGTTCATAACGTAGAAATGAAACCAGGTAAAGGCGGTCAGCTGGCGCGTTCCGCGGGTACTTACGTTCAGATCGTTGCGCGTGATGGTGCTTATGTCACCCTGCGTCTGCGTTCTGGTGAAATGCGTAAAGTCGAAGCAGACTGCCGCGCTACTCTGGGCGAAGTTGGCAATGCTGAGCATATGCTGCGCGTTCTGGGTAAAGCAGGTGCTGCACGCTGGCGTGGTGTTCGTCCTACCGTTCGCGGTACTGCGATGAACCCAGTCGACCACCCACATGGTGGTGGTGAAGGTCGTAACTTTGGTAAGCACCCGGTATCTCCGTGGGGCGTTCAGACCAAAGGTAAGAAGACCCGCAGCAACAAGCGTACTGATAAATTTATCGTACGTCGCCGTAGCAAATAATTTTAGAGGATAAGCCATGCCACGTTCTCTCAAGAAAGGTCCTTTTATTGACCTGCACTTGCTGAAGAAGGTAGAGAAAGCGGTGGAAAGCGGAGACAAGAAGCCCCTGCGCACTTGGTCCCGTCGTTCAACGATCTTTCCTAACATGATCGGTTTGACCATCGCTGTCCATAATGGTCGTCAGCACGTTCCAGTCTTTGTTACCGACGAAATGGTTGGTCACAAACTGGGTGAATTCGCACCGACTCGTACTTATCGCGGCCACGCTGCTGATAAAAAAGCGAAGAAGAAATAAGGTAGGAGGAAGAGATGGAAACTTTAGCTCAACATCGCCATGCTCGTTCTTCTGCACAGAAGGTTCGCCTTGTTGCTGACCTGATTCGCGGTAAGAAAGTGTCGCAGGCCCTGGACATCCTGACCTATACCAACAAGAAAGCTGCGGTATTGGTCAAGAAAGTACTGGAATCTGCCATTGCTAACGCTGAACACAACGATGGCGCTGACATCGACGATCTGAAAGTCGCGAAAATTTTCGTAGATGAAGGCCCAAGCATGAAGCGCATTATGCCGCGTGCGAAAGGTCGTGCAGATCGCATCCTGAAGCGCACCAGCCACATTACTGTGGTTGTGTCCGATCGCTGAGACTCTGGAGACTAGCAATGGGTCAGAAAGTACATCCTAATGGTATTCGCCTGGGTATTGTAAAACCATGGAACTCTACCTGGTTTGCGAACACCAAAGAATTCGCTGACAACCTGGACAGCGATTTTAAAGTACGTCAGTACCTGACTAAGGAACTGGCTAAAGCGTCTGTATCTCGTATCGTTATCGAGCGTCCAGCGAAGAGCATCCGTGTGACTATTCACACTGCTCGTCCTGGCATCGTTATCGGTAAGAAAGGCGAAGACGTAGAAAAACTGCGCAAGGTCGTAGCGGATATCGCTGGCGTTCCTGCACAGATCAATATCGCTGAAGTTCGTAAGCCTGAACTGGACGCTAAATTGGTTGCTGACAGCATCACTTCACAGCTGGAACGTCGTGTTATGTTCCGTCGTGCTATGAAGCGTGCTGTACAGAACGCAATGCGTCTGGGCGCTAAAGGTATCAAAGTTGAAGTTAGCGGCCGTCTGGGCGGCGCGGAAATCGCACGTACCGAATGGTACCGTGAAGGTCGCGTACCGCTGCACACTCTGCGTGCTGACATCGACTACAACACCTCTGAAGCGCACACCACTTACGGTGTAATCGGCGTTAAGGTATGGATCTTCAAAGGTGAGATCCTGGGTGGTATGGCTGCTGTTGAACAACCGGAAAAACCGGCTGCTCAACCTAAAAAGCAGCAGCGTAAAGGCCGTAAATAAGGAGCGTCGCTGATGTTACAACCAAAGCGTACAAAATTCCGTAAAGTGCACAAAGGCCGCAACCGTGGTCTGGCGCAGGGTACGGATGTTAGCTTCGGCACTTTCGGTCTGAAAGCTGTTGGCCGTGGTCGTCTGACTGCACGTCAGATCGAAGCAGCACGTCGTGCAATGACCCGTGCAGTTAAGCGTCAAGGTAAGATCTGGATCCGTGTATTCCCGGACAAACCGATCACCGAGAAGCCGCTGGAAGTTCGTATGGGTAAAGGTAAAGGTAACGTGGAGTACTGGGTTGCCTTGATCCAACCGGGCAAAGTCCTGTATGAAATGGACGGTGTTCCGGAAGAGCTGGCCCGTGAAGCCTTCGGCCTGGCAGCAGCGAAACTGCCTATCAAAACCACCTTTGTAACTAAGACGGTGATGTAATGAAAGCAAAAGAGCTGCGTGAAAAAAGCGTTGAAGAGCTGAACGCTGAGCTGCTGAACCTGCTGCGTGAGCAGTTCAACCTGCGTATGCAGGCTGCAAGTGGCCAGCTGCAACAGACTCACCTGCTGAAGCAAGTGCGTCGCAATGTTGCACGCGTTAAGACTTTACTGACTCAGAAGGCGGGTGCGTAATGACCGATAAAATCCGTACTCTGCAAGGTCGTGTTGTTAGCGACAAAATGGAGAAATCCATTGTTGTAGCTATCGAACGTATTGTGAAACACCCGATCTACGGTAAATTCATCAAGCGTACGACCAAACTGCACGTACATGACGAGAACAACGAATGTGGTATCGGCGACAAGGTTGAAATCCGTGAATGCCGTCCACTGTCCAAGACTAAGTCCTGGACGCTGGTTCGCGTTGTAGAGAAAGCGGTTCTGTAATACAGTACGCCTTCTCAATACGAATAAACGGCTCAGCGATGAGCCGTTTATTTTTTCTACCCATATTGCAGAAGCGGTGTTATAATGCCGCGCCCTCGATATGGGGCTTTTTAACGGCTCTGATTTTAGAGTCTCAGGTAGTAGTTGACATTAGCGGAGCACTAAAATGATCCAAGAACAGACTATGCTGAACGTCGCCGACAACTCCGGTGCACGTCGCGTAATGTGTATCAAGGTTCTGGGTGGCTCGCACCGTCGCTACGCAGGCGTAGGCGACATCATCAAGATCACCATCAAAGAAGCAATTCCACGTGGTAAGGTCAAAAAAGGTGATGTGCTGAAGGCGGTAGTGGTGCGCACCAAGAAGGGTGTTCGTCGCCCTGACGGTTCTGTCATTCGCTTCGATGGTAATGCATGCGTTATTTTAAACAATAACAGCGAGCAGCCTATCGGCACGCGTATCTTTGGGCCGGTAACTCGTGAACTTCGTACTGAGAAGTTCATGAAAATTATCTCTCTGGCACCAGAAGTACTCTAAGGAGCGAATCATGGCAGCGAAAATCCGTCGTGATGACGAAGTTATCGTGTTAACCGGTAAAGATAAAGGTAAACGCGGTAAAGTAAAAAATGTTCTGTCTTCCGGCAAACTTGTCGTTGAAGGTATCAACCTGGTTAAGAAACATCAGAAGCCGGTTCCGGCCCTGAACCAACCAGGTGGCATCGTTGAAAAAGAAGCTGCTATTCAGGTTTCTAACGTTGCAATCTTCAATGCGGCTACCGGCAAGGCTGACCGTGTAGGCTTTAGATTCGAAGACGGTAAAAAAGTCCGTTTCTTCAAGTCTAACAGCGAAACTATCAAGTAATTTGGAGTAGTACGATGGCGAAACTGCATGATTACTACAAAGACGAAGTAGTTAAGAAACTCATGACCGAGTTTAACTACAATTCTGTCATGCAAGTCCCTCGGGTCGAGAAGATCACCCTGAACATGGGTGTTGGTGAAGCGATCGCTGACAAGAAACTGCTGGATAACGCAGCAGCTGACCTGACAGCAATCTCCGGTCAAAAACCGCTGATCACCAAAGCACGCAAATCTGTTGCAGGCTTCAAAATCCGTCAGGGCTATCCGATCGGCTGTAAAGTAACTCTGCGTGGCGAACGCATGTGGGAGTTCTTTGAGCGCCTGATCACTATTGCTGTTCCACGTATCCGTGACTTCCGTGGCTTGTCCGCTAAGTCTTTCGACGGTCGTGGTAACTACAGCATGGGTGTCCGTGAGCAGATCATCTTCCCAGAAATCGACTACGATAAAGTCGACCGCGTGCGTGGTTTGGATATTACCATTACCACTACTGCGAAATCTGACGAAGAAGGCCGTGCTCTGCTGGCTGCCTTTGACTTCCCGTTCCGCAAGTAAGGTAGGGTTACTGAATGGCTAAGCAATCAATGAAAGCACGCGAAGTAAAGCGCGTAGCTTTAGCTGATAAATTCTTCGCTAAACGCGCTGAACTGAAAGCGATCATTTCTGATGTGAACGCTTCCGACGAAGATCGTTGGAATGCGGTTCTCAAGCTGCAGTCTCTGCCGCGTGATTCCAGCCCGTCTCGTCAGCGTAACCGCTGTCGTCAAACAGGTCGTCCACATGGTTATGTGGGCAAGTTTGGGTTGAGCCGTATCAAACTGCGTGAAGCCGCCATGCGCGGTGAAGTGCCAGGCTTGAAAAAGGCTAGCTGGTAATTACCAATTGAATCACGGGAGTAAAGACAGATGAGCATGCAAGATCCGATCGCGGATATGCTGACCCGTATCCGTAACGGTCAGGCCGCGAACAAAGTTGCGGTCACCATGCCTTCCGCCAAGCTGAAAGTGGCAATTGCCAACGTGCTGAAGGAAGAAGGTTTTATCGAAGATTTTAAAGTTGAAGGCGACACCAAGCCGGAACTGGAACTTACTCTCAAGTATTTCCAGGGTAAAGCTGTTGTAGAAAGCATTCAGCGTGTCAGCCGCCCAGGCCTGCGCATCTATAAGAAAAAAGATGAGCTGCCAAAAGTTATGGCTGGTCTTGGTATCGCAGTTGTTTCTACCTCTAAAGGTGTTATGACTGATCGTGCAGCGCGCCAGGCTGGTCTTGGTGGCGAAATTATCTGCTACGTAGCCTAATCGGAGGAAAGAATGTCTCGTGTTGCTAAAGCACCGGTCGTTATTCCTGCCGGCGTTGATGTAAAAATCGACGGTCAGGTTATTACGATCAAAGGTAAAAACGGCGAGCTGACTCGTACCCTCAACAAAGCTGTTGAAGTTAAACATGCAGATAACGCTCTGACCTTCGGTCCACGTGATGGTTTCGTGGATGGTTGGGCTCAGGCTGGTACCGCGCGTGCCCTGCTGAACTCAATGGTTGTTGGTGTTACCGAAGGCTTCACTAAAAAGCTTCAGCTGGTTGGTGTAGGTTATCGTGCAGCTATCAAAGGGAATGCAGTAGGCCTGTCTCTGGGCTTCTCACACCCTGTTGAGCATCCGCTGCCGGCCGGTATCACTGCAGAATGCCCGACTCAGACTGAAATCGTGCTGAAAGGCGCTGATAAACAGCTGATCGGTCAGGTTGCAGCAGATCTGCGCGCCTACCGTCGTCCTGAGCCTTACAAAGGCAAGGGTGTTCGTTACGCCGACGAAGTCGTGCGTACCAAAGAGGCTAAGAAGAAGTAAGGTAACACTATGGATAAGAAATCTGCTCGTATCCGTCGTGCGACCCGCGCACGCCGCAAGCTCAAAGAGCTGGGTGCAACTCGCCTGGTGGTACATCGTACCCCGCGTCATATTTACGCACAGGTAATTGCACCGAACGGTTCTGAAGTTCTGGTAGCTGCTTCTACTGTAGAAAAAGCTATCTCAGAACAATTGAAGTACACCGGTAACAAAGACGCCGCTGCAGCTGTAGGTAAAGCTGTTGCTGAACGCGCTCTGGAAAAAGGCATCAGCAATGTTTCCTTTGACCGTTCCGGGTTCCAATATCATGGTCGTGTCCAGGCACTGGCAGATGCTGCCCGTGAAGCTGGCCTTCAGTTCTAAGGTAGAGGTGTAAGATGGCTCACATCGAAAAACAGGCTGGCGAACTGCAGGAAAAGCTGATCGCGGTAAACCGCGTATCTAAAACCGTTAAAGGTGGTCGTATTTTCTCCTTCACAGCTCTGACTGTAGTAGGCGATGGTAACGGTCGCGTTGGTTTTGGTTACGGTAAAGCGCGTGAAGTTCCAGCAGCGATCCAGAAAGCGATGGAAAAAGCCCGTCGCAACATGATTAACGTCGCGCTGAACAACGGCACCCTGCAGCACCCAGTTAAAGGTGTTCACACGGGTTCTCGTGTATTCATGCAGCCAGCTTCAGAAGGTACCGGTATCATCGCCGGTGGTGCAATGCGCGCCGTTCTGGAAGTTGCTGGGGTTCATAACGTTCTGGCTAAAGCATATGGTTCCACCAACCCGATCAACGTGGTTCGTGCAACTATTGATGGCCTGGAAAATATGAATTCTCCAGAAATGGTCGCTGCCAAGCGTGGTAAATCCGTTGAAGAAATTCTGGGGTAATTGACCATGGCAAAGACTATTAAAATCACTCAAACCCGCAGTGCAATCGGTCGTCTGCCGAAACACAAGGCAACGCTGCTTGGCCTGGGTCTGCGTCGTATTGGTCATACCGTTGAGCGCGAGGATACTCCTGCTGTTCGTGGTATGGTCAACGCGGTTTACTTCATGGTTAAAGTTGAGGAGTAAGAGATGCGTTTAAATACTCTGTCTCCGGCCGAAGGCTCTAAAAAGGCGGGTAAACGCCTGGGTCGTGGTATCGGTTCTGGCCTCGGCAAAACCGGTGGTCGTGGTCACAAAGGTCAGAACTCTCGTTCTGGCGGTGGCGTACGTCGCGGTTTCGAGGGTGGCCAGATGCCACTGTACCGTCGTCTGCCGAAGTTCGGCTTCACCTCTCGCAAAGCAGCGATCACGGCGGAAATCCGTCTGTCTGACCTGGCGAAAGTTGAAGGCGGCGTTGTAGACCTGAACACGCTGAAAGCAGCAAACATTATCGGTATCCAGATCGAGTTCGCGAAAGTGATCCTGGCTGGTGAAGTTTCTACTCCGGTAACTGTTCGTGGCCTGCGTGTTACTAAAGGTGCTCGTGCTGCTATCGAAGCTGCTGGCGGTAAAATTGAGGAATAAGTAGCAGATGGCTAAGCAACCGGGATTAGATTTTCAAAGTGCCAAAGGTGGATTTGGCGAGCTGAAACGCAGACTGCTGTTTGTTATCGGCGCGCTGATTGTGTTCCGTATTGGCTCTTTTATTCCGATCCCTGGTATCGATGCCGCTGTACTTGCCAAACTGCTTGAGCAACAGCGAGGCACCATCATTGAAATGTTCAACATGTTCTCTGGTGGTGCTCTCAGCCGTGCTTCTATCTTCGCACTGGGTATTATGCCGTACATTTCGGCATCGATTATTATCCAGCTGCTGACGGTCGTTCATCCGGCCCTGGCAGAGTTGAAGAAAGAAGGGGAGTCTGGACGTCGTAAGATTAGTCAGTACACCCGTTACGGTACTCTGGTGCTGGCAATATTCCAGTCGATCGGTATTGCTACCGGTCTTCCGAATATGCCTGGTATGCAGGGCCTGGTGTTAAACCCGGGCTTTGCATTCTACTTCACCGCTGTTGTAAGTCTGGTCACAGGGACAATGTTCCTGATGTGGCTCGGCGAACAGATTACTGAGCGTGGTATCGGTAACGGTATCTCAATCATTATCTTCGCCGGTATTGTTGCGGGCCTCCCGCCAGCCATCGCCCACACTATCGAGCAAGCGCGTCAAGGCGACCTGAACTTCCTCCTGTTGCTGTTGGTTGCAGTATTAGTATTTGCAGTGACGTTCTTTGTTGTCTTCGTTGAACGTGGTCAACGCCGCATTGTGGTGAACTACGCTAAGCGTCAGCAAGGTCGTCGTGTCTATGCTGCACAGAGCACACATTTACCGCTGAAAGTGAACATGGCGGGGGTTATCCCGGCTATCTTCGCTTCCAGTATTATTCTGTTCCCGGCAACCATCGCGTCATGGTTCGGGGGCGGTACTGGTTGGAACTGGCTGACAACAATTTCGCTGTATTTGCAGCCTGGGCAACCACTTTATGTGTTACTCTATGCGTCTGCGATCATCTTCTTCTGTTTCTTCTACACGGCGTTGGTCTTCAACCCGCGTGAAACAGCAGATAACCTGAAGAAGTCCGGTGCATTTGTACCAGGAATTCGTCCGGGAGAGCAAACGGCGAAGTATATCGATAAAGTAATGACCCGCCTGACTTTGGTTGGTGCGCTCTATATTACTTTTATCTGCCTGATCCCGGAGTTCATGCGTGATGCAATGAAAGTACCGTTCTACTTCGGTGGGACCTCACTGCTTATCGTTGTTGTCGTGATTATGGACTTTATGGCTCAAGTGCAAACTCTGATGATGTCCAGTCAGTATGAGTCTGCATTGAAGAAGGCGAACCTGAAAGGCTACGGCCGCTAATTGGTCGCCTGAGAAGTTACGGAGAGTAAAAATGAAAGTTCGTGCTTCCGTCAAGAAATTATGCCGTAACTGCAAAATCGTTAAGCGTGATGGTGTCATCCGTGTGATTTGCAGTGCCGAGCCGAAGCATAAACAGCGCCAAGGCTGATTATTTCGCATATTTTTCTTGCAAAGTTGGGTTGAGCTGGCTAGATTAGCCAGCCAATCTTTTGTATGTCTGTACGTTTCCATTTGAGTATCCTGAAAACGGGCTTTTCAGCATGGTGCGTACATATTAAATAGTAGGAGTGCATAGTGGCCCGTATAGCAGGCATTAACATTCCTGATCAGAAACATGCTGTGATCGCATTAACTTCGATCTACGGCATCGGCAAGACCCGTTCTAAGGCCATTCTGGCTGCAGCGGGTATCGCTGAAGATGTTAAGATCAGTGAGCTGTCTGAAGAACAAATCGACACGCTGCGTGACGAAGTTGCCAAATTTGTCGTTGAAGGTGATCTGCGCCGTGAAATCAGCATGAGCATCAAGCGCCTGATGGATCTTGGTTGCTATCGCGGTTTGCGTCATCGTCGTGGTCTGCCAGTGCGCGGTCAGCGTACTAAGACCAACGCACGTACCCGTAAGGGTCCGCGCAAACCGATCAAGAAATAATCGGGGTGATTGAATAATGGCAAAGGCACCAGTTCGTGCACGTAAACGTGTAAGAAAACAAGTCTCTGACGGCGTGGCTCATATCCATGCTTCTTTCAACAACACCATCGTTACTATTACTGATCGTCAGGGTAACGCATTGGGTTGGGCAACAGCCGGTGGTTCCGGTTTCCGTGGTTCTCGCAAATCCACTCCGTTTGCAGCTCAGGTTGCAGCAGAGCGTTGCGCAGAAGCCGTAAAAGAATACGGCATCAAGAATCTGGAAGTTATGGTTAAAGGTCCGGGTCCGGGTCGTGAATCTACTGTTCGCGCTCTGAACGCCGCTGGTTTCCGCATCACTAATATTACTGATGTGACTCCGATCCCTCATAACGGTTGTCGTCCGCCGAAAAAACGTCGCGTATAACGCTCGTTTTTTAGGTTAGTTGGAGATAGAAAATGGCAAGATATTTGGGTCCTAAGCTCAAGCTGAGCCGTCGTGAGGGCACCGACTTATTCCTTAAGTCTGGCGTTCGCGCGATCGATACCAAGTGTAAAATTGAACAAGCTCCTGGCCAGCACGGTGCGCGTAAACCGCGTCTGTCTGACTATGGTGTGCAGTTGCGTGAAAAGCAAAAAGTTCGCCGTATGTACGGTGTGCTGGAGCGTCAGTTCCGTAACTACTATAAAGAAGCAGCACGTCTGAAAGGCAACACAGGTGAAAACCTGCTGGCTCTGCTGGAAGGTCGTCTGGACAACGTTGTATACCGTATGGGCTTCGGCGCTACTCGTGCTGAATCACGTCAGCTGGTTAGCCACAAAGCAATCATGGTAAACGGTCGTGTTGTTAACATCGCTTCTTATCAGGTTAAAGCGAATGACGTTGTTAGCATTCGTGAGAAAGCGAAAAAGCAATCTCGCGTGAAGGCCGCTCTGGAGCTGGCTGAGCAGCGTGAAAAGCCAACCTGGCTGGAAGTTGATGCTGGCAAGATGGAAGGTACGTTCAAGCGTCAGCCAGAACGTTCTGATCTGTCTGCGGACATTAACGAACACCTGATCGTCGAGCTTTACTCCAAGTAAAGCTTAGTACCAAAGAGAGGACACAATGCAGGGTTCTGTGACAGAGTTTCTAAAACCGCGCCTGGTAGATATCGAGCAAGTGAGTTCGACGCACGCCAAGGTGACCCTTGAGCCTTTAGAGCGTGGCTTTGGCCATACTCTGGGTAACGCACTGCGCCGTATTCTGCTCTCATCGATGCCGGGTTGCGCGGTGACCGAGGTTGAGATTGATGGTGTACTTCATGAGTACAGCACCAAAGAAGGCGTTCAGGAAGATATCCTTGAAATCCTGCTCAACCTGAAAGGGCTGGCGGTGAGAGTTCAGGGTAAAGATGAAGTTATTCTTACTCTGAATAAATCTGGCATTGGCCCTGTGACTGCAGCCGACATCACCCACGACGGTGATGTTGAAATCGTCAAGCCGCAGCACGTGATCTGCCACCTGACCGATGAGAACGCAGCTATTAGCATGCGTATCAAAGTTCAGCGCGGTCGTGGTTATGTGCCGGCTTCTGCCCGAATTCATTCGGAAGAAGATGAGCGCCCAATCGGCCGTCTGCTGGTCGACGCATGCTACAGCCCTGTAGAGCGTATTGCCTACAATGTTGAAGCAGCGCGTGTAGAACAGCGTACCGACCTGGACAAGCTGGTCATCGAAATGGAAACCAACGGCACAATCGATCCTGAAGAGGCGATTCGTCGTGCGGCAACCATCCTGGCAGAACAACTGGAAGCTTTCGTTGACTTACGTGATGTTCGTCAGCCGGAAGTGAAAGAAGAGAAACCAGAATTCGATCCGATCCTGCTGCGCCCTGTTGACGATCTCGAATTGACTGTCCGCTCTGCTAACTGCCTCAAGGCAGAAGCTATCCACTATATCGGTGATCTGGTACAGCGTACCGAGGTTGAGTTGCTGAAAACGCCGAACCTGGGTAAAAAATCTCTTACCGAGATTAAAGACGTGCTGGCTTCACGTGGTCTGTCTCTGGGCATGCGCCTGGAAAACTGGCCACCGGCAAGCATTGCTGACGAGTAACCGGATCACAGGTTAAGGTTTTACTGAGAAGGATAAGGTCATGCGCCATCGTAAGAGTGGTCGTCAACTGAACCGCAACAGCAGCCATCGCCAGGCTATGTTCCGCAACATGGCAGGTTCACTGGTTCGTCATGAGATCATCAAGACGACCCTGCCTAAAGCGAAAGAGCTGCGTCGCGTAGTTGAGCCGCTGATTACTCTTGCCAAGACTGACAGCGTTGCTAATCGTCGTCTGGCATTCGCCCGTACTCGTGATAACGAGATCGTGGCAAAACTGTTTAACGAACTGGGCCCGCGTTTCGCGAGCCGTGCCGGTGGTTACACTCGCATTCTGAAGTGTGGCTTCCGTGCAGGCGACAACGCGCCGATGGCTTACATCGAGCTGGTTGATCGTTCAGAGAAAGCAGAAGCTGCTGCAGAGTAATCTGCAGTAACGTAAAAAAACCCGCTCCGGCGGGTTTTTTTATATCCGCGATATCCCCACTTCTCTACAATATCTGTATCAATTCTGTTCATCCTCTGGAGCGGGTAATGTGGCTGCTTGACCAGTGGGCAGAACGCCATATTCGTGATGCCCAAAAAAAAGGTGAATTCGACGATCTTCCGGGACGCGGCGAACCCCTTATGCTTGACGATGACTCGCATATTGCGCCTGAATTACGCGCGGGATACCGTTTACTAAAGAATGCAGGCTGTCTCCCTCCTGAACTCGAACAGCGCAGAGAGGCTGTTGAACTTGTCGATCTGCTAAAAGGGATCCGTCAGGACGATCCGCGACATTCTGAAATTAGCCGCCGCCTCGCCCTGCTTGAACTTAAACTGCGTCAGGCAGGAATGAACACTGACTTTCTGCACGGTGAATACGGTGAACGCTTGTTGCGGAAAATAAACGAGGAGTAGTTATGTACCGTATCGGTGAACTTGCGAAGCTCGCGAACGTCACACCGGATACCATCCGATATTACGAAAAGCAGCAGATGATCGATCATGAAGTTCGTACTGAAGGTGGCTTCCGACTTTATACCGATAACGATCTGCAGCGCCTGCGGTTTATTCGTTATGCGCGCCAGCTCGGTTTCACATTAGACTCGATCCGCGAGTTATTATCGATCCGCATCGATCCGGCACATCACACCTGTCAGGAGTCAAAAAGCATTGTGCAGGCCCGGTTGGATGAAGTTGAAGCACGCATTCAGGAATTGCAAACCATGCAGCGCTCTCTGCAAAGGCTGAATGATGCTTGTTGTGGCACGGCCCACAGCAGTATTTATTGTTCCATTCTGGAAGCCCTTGAACAGGGGGCCAGTGGGGAAACCGAGGACTGTTGATTTTTAGTCCAACCGGGTCTAGACTCCCGTCGACATAAACCATGCTCAGGAGAATTTATGAGCCGCTATCAGCACACGAAAGGGCAGATTAAAGACAATGCCATTGAGGCACTACTTCATGACCCGCTATTCAGACAGCGCGTTGAGAAGAATAAAAAAGGGAAAGGAAGTTATCTGCGTAAAGGCAAGCATGCAAAACGGGGTAACTGGGAGGCCAGTGGCAAACAAGCGAATCGCTTATTTACCACTGGCCTTCCTGCTTTAAGCTTCTGATTAATCGCGCTTGTTCTGCTCTTTTAACAGATCGCGAATCTCACTCAGCAGCACTTCTTCTTTTGTCGGTGCAGGCGCTGCTGCCGGCTCTTCTTTTTTACGGTTGAGTTTATTGATCAGCTTGATAGCCATAAAAATGGCAAACGCTACAATCACGAAATCAAATACGTTCTGAATAAATACACCGTAGTGCATCACGACTGCCGGCACATCGCCCTGTGCTTCACGCAGCGTGAAAGCGAACTGTTTGAAATCAATGCCCCCGATCAGCAACCCTAAAGGTGGCATGATAATGTCGGCCACTAATGATGAAACAATCTTGCCGAATGCTGCACCAATAATGACACCCACTGCCAAATCCACCACGTTTCCGCGCATCGCAAATTCGCGAAATTCTTTAATAAAACTCATTTTTTTCTCCTTGTGCCAGCTGACGACTATAAGTTTAACAAATGATTAGCTAATTGCCATTCGTGATAATTAAACGTTATGCAAAATAAAAGACACAGAAATGAGAAGGATAAAGAGCGGGTACCCATTGAGAGCACCCGACACATTAAAGGAAGAATGGGCTTGGCTGGAATAAACGTTCGACGTCGGTAATAAACTTTTTATCGGTAAGGAACATAATAACGTGATCGCCTTGCTCAATGCGCAAATTATCATTGGCAATCATGACATCATTCCCGCGCACGACAGCACCAATAATGGTGCCCGGTGGCAGCTTAATTTCGTCTATCGAACGGCCCACGACGCGTGATGTTGTTTCATCTCCGTGCGCTACGGCTTCAATGGCTTCCGCTACCCCGCGACGAAGCGATGACACACCAACAATATCCGCTTTACGCACATGGCTCAGTAACGCGGAAATTGTCGCCTGCTGCGGCGAAATGGCAATATCAATGACGCTGCCCTGAACCAGATCAACATAGGCCTTGCGCTGGATAAGCACCATGACCTTCTTTGCCCCCATACGTTTCGCGAGCATGGCGGACATTATATTCGCCTCGTCGTCGTTGGTGACGGCAATAAAAAGATCAACTTGATCAATATGCTCTTCAGCCAGCAACTCCTGATCTGACGCATCGCCATAAAATACGATCGTATTTTGCAGTTTTTCCGCCAGTTCAGCCGCTCGCTGCTGATCGCGTTCGATCAATTTTACGCTGTAATCTTTTTCAAGCCGGTGTGCCAGACCGGCACCAATATTGCCGCCGCCGACCAGCATAATGCGTTTATAGGGTTTTTCGAGACGCTGAAGTTCACTCATCACCGCACGAATATGCTGTGAAGCCGCAATAAAGAAGACTTCATCCCCGGCTTCGACAATCGTAGAGCCCTGCGGGCGGATAGGTCTGTCGTGGCGGAAAATAGCCGCGACGCGCGTATCAATATGCGGCATATGCTCGCGCATGGTGGACAACGCGTTGCCAATCAACGGGCCGCCGTAATAGGCCTTAACAACGGCCAGGCTCACTTTACCTTCGGCAAAGTTCACCACCTGCAGGGCGCCCGGATATTCGATCAGACGGTAGATATTGTCGATCACCAGTTGTTCTGGCGCGATGAGATGGTCAATAGGAACTGCTTCTGAATTAAACAGTTTCTCAGCATCGCGGACATAGTCCGGAGAGCGGATGCGCGCGATTCGGTTTGGCGTGTTAAAAAGCGAGTAGGCCACCTGACAGGCCACCATATTGGTTTCGTCAGAACTGGTCACCGCAACCAGCATGTCGGCATCGTCAGCACCCGCCTCACGAAGAACGCGCGGGTGCGAACCATGACCCTGCACAACGCGCAGGTCAAATTTGTCCTGTAAAACACGCAGGCGATCGCCGTTGGTATCCACGATGGTGATATCGTTGTTTTCGCCAACCAGATTTTCCGCCAGCGTTCCACCAACCTGTCCTGCGCCCAGAATGATAATCTTCATCTCTCGTGACCTGTTCTCAACATCACTCTTTGATTAGCTTAGCGTAAAAGAAGCCATCACCCTCTTCTGCACCCGGCAGATTCTGCTGACCCGGGCATTCAGGCGTTCCCGTATCGTGCAGCGCCGCGTCCGGGGTTCGTTTAAGGAAGGCCGCGATTTGCTGACTGTTTTCTTCCGGCAGTACTGAACAGGTTGCATAGACCAGCGTGCCGCCGGGTTTGAGATGTGGCCAGATGGCGTCGAGGATGTCGGATTGCAGTTGGGCAAGCTCACTAATATCACGATCGCGACG
This sequence comes from Enterobacter sp. HMSC16D10, assembly GCF_001807145.1. NCBI lineage: Bacteria > Pseudomonadati > Pseudomonadota > Gammaproteobacteria > Enterobacterales > Enterobacteriaceae > Enterobacter > Enterobacter sp. HMSC16D10. The sequence continues at coordinate 7,197 of NZ_KV787868.1, read as the reverse complement.
CAGCCACTTGATATCCGGATGACGACGAATCACGCCGGTTGCAGAGCAGGGGGCATCCAGCAAAATGCGATCGAATTGTGTTTCGCCACACCATTCTGCGGGTTTGCGTCCATCGCCTTGCTTAACCTGCGCCTTCATGCCCAGGCGCTTGAGGTTGTCGTAGACGCGTGAAAGACGCTGCTCGTCAACGTCCACTGCCATCACGTTGGCCTGCGGAGCCACTTCAAGAATATGCGTCGTTTTGCCCCCAGGCGCGGCGCAGAGATCGAGGATCTGCTCACCGTTTTGGGGTTCAAGCCAGGTCATGCAACCCTGAGCAGAAGCATCCTGTACCGTTACCCAACCCTCTTCAAAGCCGGGTAATGCATGTACCGGTGCAGGCGATGCTAAGCGCACGGCATCAGGGTATGCGTCATGGGTGAAGCCGCTCATTCCAGCTTCTTCGAGTAATGCCAGCCATGCGTCACGGGTGTGGTGATTACGATTCACGCGTAACCACATTGGCGGACGCTGGTTGTTGGCATCGGCAATGCCCTGCCACTGCTGCGGATAAGCTTTTTTCAGGCGCTTCAACAGCCAGTCCGGATGCAGGAAGCGCGCTTCGTTTTGGGCAAATTCAGCCAGAAGCTCATCCTGCTGCCGTTGGAACTGACGCAATACGCCGTTGATCAGCCCTTTCAGCTGAGGACGTTTAATCGCAACGGCACCTTCCACCGTCTCTGCCAGCGCGGCATGAGGTGGGATGCGGGTATGAAGAAGCTGATAAAAACCCACCATAATTAAATAATGTACGGTGCGCTGCTTGCCCGTCATTGGGCGAGACATCAGCTTGTTAATCAACCACTCAAGCTGCGAGAGTGTGCGCAGGACGCCAAAGCAGAGCTCCTGAAGCAGGGCTTTATCTTTATCAGAGACTTTTTGCTGCAGGGGAGGCAGGACGTTGCTCAGTGACTGGCCCTGCTCGATAACCTGCTCGACGGCCTGGGCCGCCATACTGCGTAGATTTTGTTTTTTCATAACCGTAAAAATAAAAATGCCCGGAAACACCGGGCCTTAAGAATAAATTTGCTCAGGCAAGGCGATTGCCAGGGATAAACCATTCGCGACGTGAATTTAGTAGATCCTGAGCACTCATGGCTTTCTTACCGGCCGGTTGGAGCGATTCAAGATTCAAAATCCCTTGCGCAGTCGCCACCTGGATGCCGTTCTTGCTGGCATCAATAATCGTACCGGGTTCCACCGTGGTAGCGCTGCTAATGACGGAGGCTTTCCAGACTTTTACTGGCTGCTCATCAATTTCCAACCAGCTCATCGGCCACGGATTAAAAGCGCGAATGCAACGTTCAAGCTGAGCGGCTGACAGGGACCAGTCGATCCGCGCTTCTTCTTTGCTCAGCTTTTCGGCGTAGGTTACCAGCGCGTCGTCCTGAACTTCTGGTTTTGCCGTATTGTCAGCAAGCTGCTGAAGCGTCTCGATGAGCCCTTGTGGACCAAGCTCTGCCAGTTTGTCATACAGCGTGGCGCTGGTATCGTCTGACGTAATGGGGCAGGCCAGTTTATAGAGCATGTCGCCGGTGTCTAAACCTACGTCCATCTTCATGATGGTCACGCCCGTTTCGGCATCACCCGCCCACAGCGCGCGCTGGATAGGTGCTGCACCACGCCAGCGTGGGAGCAGGGACCCATGCACGTTGATACAACCCAGACGCGGCATATCAAGCACGGCTTTTGGCAGAATTAAACCGTAAGCCACTACCACCATTACGTCGGCATTCAGGTCAGCAACCAGCTGCTGATTTTCCTGCGGGCGCAGCGATGCGGGCTGGAAAACAGGAAGCCCATGCTCTTCTGCCAGCACCTTGACCGGGCTCGGCATCAGTTTTTTGCCGCGACCAGCAGGACGGTCCGGCTGGGTAAAGACGCCAACAATCTGGTGACCAGATGATAACAGCGCGTCAAGATGACGCGCTGCAAAATCAGGGGTTCCCGCGAAGATAATACGTAGTGATTTAGACACGATGATCCTTGTATCCGGTGGGACGTTATGCGCGAGAACGCAAACGATCCAGTTTCTCTACTTTCTGACGAATACGCTGCTGTTTCAGCGGCGAGAGATAATCGATAAACAGTTTACCGACCAGGTGATCCATCTCATGCTGAATACAAATCGCCAGCAGGTCATCTGCCTCCAGTTCGAACGGATTACCGTCACGATCCAGAGCGCGAATTTTCACTTTTTCGGCACGCGGCACCAACGCACGCTGTTCAGGAATGGAGAGACAGCCTTCCTCAATACCGGTTTCGCCACTCTTTTCAAGCAGCTCTGGGTTGATCAGCACCAGACGACCATCGCGATTCTCAGAAACGTCGATCACGATAATACGCTTGTGAATGTCCACCTGCGTCGCCGCCAGGCCAATGCCTTCTTCGGCGTACATGGTATCGAACATATCATCAACGATACGCTGGATTTCAGCATTCACTTCTTTAACCGGTTCAGCGACGATGCGAAGGCGCTCGTCCGGAATATGTAATACTTGCAAAACTGCCATAAATTTCCAGAGTCGTGTTCAGGAGTTGATAAGAATACTCCCTCTATTCTAGACAAATCCCCCATCGATTGACAGCATCAGTGACCAATCGCAATGATTGCGGAGACCGCTTATGGCAGGGGAAAGGATGACATCTACCGAGATTTGGCTACGGCTCATGCACACAGGTTCTTTGTGTGGTGATGTCATGGTGGAAGCGGCTGCACGACTGCAGAGGCAGGAAGGCATCGACACGCTTGTTCTGAGAAACGCTGGTTTGACAGCTAAGCAGGCTGAACGGTTCGTTGCGCTCAATGAGAGTGAGCTGGAACGTAGCCTGATATGGCTTGAGCAGCCGGGTCATCATTTATTAACGGCCAACCATCCCCTTTATCCCCCTTTGCTCCGCACGATCCCTGATTATCCCGGAGCATTATTCATAAAAGGTAACCCCGAGACGCTTAATACCGTTCAGCTGGCGGTGGTAGGCAGTCGTGCGCCGTCATGGTACGGCGAGCGGTGGGGGAAAATCCTGTGCGAACAACTTTCACAAAGTGGTTTCACGATCACCAGCGGGCTGGCCTGTGGTATTGACGGCGTTGCCCACAGCGCGGCGCTGTCAGTAAAAGGACGAAGTGTCGCGGTGCTGGGGAACGGTCTTTTTAGCATTTACCCACGCCGGCATCAGGCATTGGCGATGCGGCTTATTGAGTCTGATGGCGCGATAGTGTCTGAGTTTCCGCTTTCCGCGCAGCCCCGACCGGCAAACTTTCCGCGTCGTAATCGCATCATCAGCGGCCTTAGCAAAGGCGTGCTGGTCGTTGAAGCCGCGCGGCGAAGCGGTTCGCTGGTCACGGCACGGTGCGCGCTCGAACAGGGGCGAGAAGTCTTCGCCTTGCCAGGCCCGATAGGTAATCCCGGATGCGAGGGACCGCACTGGCTGATTAAGCAGGGGGCAACACCGGTAACGGAAGTCGCGGACATTCTTGAAAATTTGCAATATGGGCTGCAATGGCTGCAGGAAGATCCCGAAAAGCGACAATATTCATCAGATCAGGGAAAGGTGGCATTGCCATTTCCCAAGCTCCTGGCTAACGTAGGAGATGAGGTAACACCTGTTGACGTTGTCGCTGAACGTGCCGGCCAACCTGTGCCAGTAACGGTAGCACAGCTACTCGAACTGGAGTTAGCAGGGTGGATCGCAGCTGTACCCGGCGGCTATGTCCGATTAAGGAGGGCATGCCATGTTCGACGTACTGATGTATTTGTTTGAGACTTACATCCATAACGAAGCAGAAATGCGAGTGGATCAGGACAAGTTGACACAGGATCTTACCGATGCGGGATTTGAGCGGGAAGATATCTACAATGCGTTGATGTGGCTGGAAAAACTGGCTGATTATCAGGAAGGCCTTGCCGAACCGATGCAGCTTGCTTCTGACCCATTGTCAGTACGCATTTATACCGCTGAAGAGTGTGAACGGCTGGACGCCAGCTGCCGGGGGTTCATTTTATTCCTTGAGCAGATTCAGGTGCTAAACCTCGAAACGAGAGAAATGGTGATAGAGCGCGTCATGGCGCTGGATACCGCAGAATTTGAACTGGAAGATCTCAAATGGGTGATCCTGATGGTTCTGTTTAATATCCCGGGCTGTGAAAATGCCTATCAGCAAATGGAAGAATTACTCTTTGAAGTGAATGAAGGTATGCTGCACTAATTCAATGTGCAGCACCAAGAGTTGTTATGGCCAAATCAGCACTATTCACGGTGCATAAAAACGAGCCCTGCCCGCAGTGCGGGGCTGAACTTGTTATTCGGTCCGGGAAACACGGCCCGTTTCTCGGTTGTTCTCACTATCCGGAATGCGATTATGTTCGTCCTCTGAAAAGCCAGGCGGATGGACATATCGTTAAAATTCTGGAGGGGCAGCTTTGTCCTCTTTGCGGTGGCGAACTCGCGCTACGTCAGGGGCGTTTCGGCATGTTTATTGGATGTAGCCGCTACCCGGAATGTGAACATACGGAACAAATTGATAAGCCTGATGAAACGGCAATTGCCTGCCCTCAGTGTCAGCGAGGTCAGCTGGTACAGCGCCGCTCCCGTTATGGTAAGACTTTCCATTCGTGCGATCGCTACCCTGAATGCCAGTTCGTTATCAATTTTAAGCCGGTAGCGGGAATCTGCCCTCATTGCAATTATCCGCTACTGATAGAGAAGAAAACCGCGCAAGGCATGAAACGCTTCTGCGCCAGTAAACAATGTGGAAAGCCGGTTACGGCGGATCAAAATAGTGAATAATAACCTGCCATCAGGCTCCATTGCGCATGCAGTGGACGTACTGAAAAATGAAGAAGTCATCGCCTATCCAACTGAAGCTGTTTTTGGGGTCGGTTGCGATCCTGACAGCGAAACGGCTGTGAGCCGTCTGCTTACTCTGAAACAAAGACCCGTCGAAAAAGGGCTGATTTTGATCGCTGCGAATTACGAGCAGCTTAAACCCTATATTGATGATTCTATGCTGACACCGGCACAGCGCGAGACAATCTTCTCCGCATGGCCTGGACCAGTAACCTTCGTCTTCCCGGCGCAGCCTACAACGCCGCGCTGGTTAACCGGACGCTTTGACTCCCTTGCCGTTCGCGTCACTGATCATCCGCTGGTGGTGGAGCTGTGCCTGGCATTTGGTAAACCACTGGTCTCAACCAGCGCCAACCTGACCGGGCAGCCGCCTTGTCGGACAACTGAAGAAGTGCTGGCGCAGTTCGGGAATGACTTCCCTGTCGCTGTTGGTGAAACGGGAGGGCGCCTGAATCCGTCTGAGATTCGCGACGCTTTGACCGGCGAACGTATTCGCCAGGGGTAATCTCATGGAAACCTATGCTGTTTTTGGTAATCCGATTGCACACAGCAAGTCACCGTGGATTCATCAGCAATTCGCGGAGCAGCTGCAGATAGATCATCCCTATGGGCGCGTACTGGCGCCAGTGGATGCCTTTATCCCAACGCTGGAGGCCTTTTTCGCCGCGGGGGGCAAAGGCGCGAATGTGACGGTCCCGTTTAAAGAAGAAGCATTCGAACGTGCAGATGAGCTGACCGAGCGCGCTTCACTTGCAGGTGCAGTCAATACCTTAAAACGGCTTGAGGATGGACGCCTTCTGGGTGACAACACCGACGGGATTGGTTTACTCAGCGATCTGGAAAGACTCTCCTTTATCAAACCCGGATTCCGGGTTCTGCTGATTGGCGCGGGTGGTGCATCGAGGGGCGTTCTGTTGCCTCTGCTTTCCCTGGACTGTTCAGTGACCATTACTAACAGAACTTTTTCCCGGGCAGAAGCGCTGGCGGCGTTGTTTGCGCATACCGGCAGCGTGAGCGCGGTAGCGCTTGACGATCTTGCTGAACGTGAGTTCGATCTTGTCATTAATGCCACATCCAGCGGCATCAGTGGCGAGATCCCGGCGATCCCCGCTTCGCTGGTCAGTGCGCACATGTACTTCTATGACATGTTCTATCAGAAAGGTAAGACGCCTTTCCTGAACTGGTGTGAACAACACGGGGCGAAACAGTTAGCCGATGGGCTGGGAATGCTGGTGGGGCAGGCTGCGCATGCTGTACTGCTCTGGCACGGGGTGCTGCCTTCAGTCGAGCCAGTCATTGAAAAGCTAAAGCAGGAGCTTTCGGCGTGAATCAGGCTATTCATTTCCCGGACAGAGAGAGCTGGGATGAGCATAAGCAGGCGGTCTGTTTTCCTGTGCTGGTGCAGGGTATGCAGCTTACCTGTGCCATCCACGGAGAAACGCTATTGCATCGTTTTGGCGGCACAGACCCGATAGCCGTATTTTGTGAAAACCGCTGGGATCTCGAAGAGGAAGCCAGCGATTTAATCCGCGAACAGCAGGAAGACGATCAGGGCTGGGTTTGGCTATCCTGATCCAAATAATCATTCTTCCATTTTACGTAGTTGTTTGCCGAGTATTTTAATCCTTCGATCTCCGCCTCCTCCAGGGGGCGGATCTGTTTTACCGGGCTTCCCAGATAGAGATAGCCGCTCTCCAGCCGTTTGTTCTGCGGGACCAGGCTACCGGCGCCAATCATCACGTCATCTTCTACTATGACGCCATCCAGTAAAATCGACCCCATGCCAACAAGGACCCGATTTCCGACAGTGCAGCCGTGAAGCATGACTTTATGGCCGACGGTAACATCTTCTCCAATAATGAGGGGATTGCCTTCCGGGTTATAGGACGATTTGTGCGTGACGTGCAGAACGCTACCGTCCTGAATATTGGTTCGCGCGCCAATAGACACATAGTTAACGTCTCCCCTGATGGCAACGAGTGGCCAGATACTAATGTCATCGGCCAGTCGGACATCACCAATGACCACACTACTGGCGTCGATCATCACGCGATCGCCTTGTTTGGGGAACAGATCTTTATAAGGACGTAATACTGCAGACATAACTACCTCTGAGAATGAGCGCTATACAGAAGACTTTGATCGTATTCGTCGATCGAGGCAAGGCAAAATACGTCAATATTTAAGCAGATCGGGCGGGATTTCAGCGAAAAGCGCGGAAAATCAGCAGTCGGAAAAAAAGATCTAAAAAATACTTGTGCTAAAAATTGGGATCCCTATAATGCGCCTCCATCGACACGGCGGATG
>NZ_KV787867.1:0-7328 GCF_001807145.1 Enterobacter sp. HMSC16D10 | reverse complement strand
GAATGCACCGTGAAGGGTGCGAACGGGTGAGGAGAACGGCGATGAGCTTCCCTTGCGGCCGCAGCGGCCGGGTTAGCGTGAAGGCACGGCGTTGAACACGCCGCCGGCTGGCGGCAATAAGGCGGAGGGAACCGACATCCTTTGTTACCGGTTCTGGTAGCTGATGAGTCAGGCAGGGTATGGCAGAATACACACTGATAATGGATCCGCGCCGTTATCTTACATGTGTGCCTTTGATTTCAGGACGTCCCCGACCGGAGACGTCTTTTTTTTGAGTAGGATATATGGCAGGTGAAAGTGAGAAGTGATTGTGCAATCATCTGTGTCGAAAACATCTGATGGGTTTTCACTTACAACGAATTTGACACATTTGAGGACGCTCTTTTCCCGGAAGGCGTCCTGTTTTTTTACGTCAACCCCCCTTCACCCTGTCGATGGCAAACTGCAGCGTGTCCCAGTTAAAACCGATGCCTGCATCGTGGCTGTGGTCGCAGATACGCATGGCTTCTGCAATTTCCTCCTCCGACAGACTGCCATCGAGGGACAGAAAATCATCTTCCAGCCAGAACGTCCCCATACACAGTGCATCCGGTGGGTACTGCTTCAGCCTGGCGATGAGCCCTGCCACCGTCACATCATCACGACATGCAGGACGCGACGGCAGGACGCGATCAGCGATGTCGTTCCAGCACCAGTCATCGTCGTCCGGTACGGGTTCCAGCAGGGTCAGTAATTCCACACCCGGCAGCCGGGAGAGCTGCTCCAGAACCTCCCCCAGAGAAAGTCGCTCTCCGCTGGCATCTTCACTCCACAGGTAATGGTGATTGATATAGACGGCAAACTCGCCGTTATCGAGTTCAATACAGGTCAGTCTGAACATGGTTGTGTCCTCAGCATCCGGCACCCTCTTGCGCCGTGCCGCCACAAAAACCCGGCGAAAAGCGGAGGACGCCAGGGCGACGCCGAAGCCGCAGCGCAAGCCCTGCACGGTGCATTCAGCCCGTGAAGGGCGCGAACGGGTGAGGACGGAGGCGACAGCTTCCCTGGCGGCTGAAGCGGCCGGGTTAGCGTGAAGGCACGGCGGCCTATCTTCCGGGACAACGTTAAACAGGGCGAGATAATTTCACATAAAATTAAAATGTGATTTACATCACAAAACAATACATTATAATCGCCGAAAAATTAAGCGTTTAGTTTTGACGGCAGGGATGAGATGTCACCCTGCCGTTTTTTTCTGAAGTGTACGGGGCCGGATTTAACGCGCAGGAGCAGCACCAATACGTCTCAGCGCATCCTCTACTTCACGCAGTCCAAAAATATCTTCCGGCGGCTGCTCTTTTCCGGACAGGCTACATACCGTAAAGACGGCATTTGATGCGGTTAATCTCTCGCGGAACAACGCCTGCAGTGCCACAACGACCAGCGTACGTTCGTCTCCTGTCAGTTCTTCAAGCTGCATACTGTTTCCTTCAGGTTAATGTTCATATTCATCCCCGCCCCTTTGGTTTTTTCTCGTCAAACGCCAGGAGAACCCCGAGGCCGATCAGTGAGGCATAGCAGACCTGCATCGCGATTGTCACCGGCAGGGAGATGTTATCAACAAGAACGCCGGGAACCACAACGGCCACGCCTGCCAGTATCATTCCCCTGCCGGTCTTTTTGACCCGTTCCGGCCACTGAGATTCAGGCACGTTCCGGGCACGCAGAAAGTTATGAATGCACTGCTCTGCCTTTTGTTTAATCACTGACATGTTTTAGTCTCCGAATGCCCGGCGCATATTTTTCTTTATCCTGGTCGCATCACCGGTTACCGGTGCAGCAGGCTCTGCTGGTTTCTCCGGTACTGCAGCCTGACTCACGCCAGCCGTACCGGCCATCTGCTGGACCAGAACCTGCAGCTCGCTGACCGTGCCGGGCGGTACCGGCATGCTGGCCAGCAGACGCGGCAGCTCCGGCGCGGTCGTATGCAGGGCCAGACCGGTGATAATCAGGTTTCTCAGCAGCTCTCCGCGCAGGCGGGATGACACCCCCGTCAGCACACGTTCAACCCGCTCACTGCTCCGGTCATCCAGAAGCGTCAGGGTGTAACGCCGGCGCTGGTATTCAGTATCCGGTGACATGGCCAGAGCCGCCACGCCACCGTCAGGCTCATCAGGAAGTCCTGAGAGTGAAGACCAGGTGCCGGAGACCAGCGCCATCACGGCACAAAGCCGGATGGCGCTCAGATGCCCGTCAAAGAACACCGGGATCAGCGCCGGTAAACGGGCATCCGTCTGGTACATCACCGCCCCGGCGGTGGCGGCGGTCCGGATGAAGTCACCGCGCAGGGGCTGTGAGATGGTGCTGATGGTCGCCATCGCCGCGATGTCGGTGCGATCGTCGCTGTGCAGATAGAAAGAATACTGGCCGTCCGGCACGTTTAGTCCTCTTTATTGTAAAGGGCAATCTCTCTGGCCAGTGCCAGCTGCGGATCGCCGATAACCTCGATACGGTCAGGAGCCAGAGGCCAGGCCTGACGGATAGCCTCTTCAATGAGGGATGCCCCTCCCCCGACCAGGAATACCCGGTTAACGTTCCTGAAGGCCGTCAGCTCACTGGTGACGCGCGCGCCCAGGGAAGTGATTGCCTCTGTAATTTTGTTCAGAACATCGTCGATTTTTCCGGCATCGTTGATCACACGCTGCAGATACTGACGATCGTTGCGGTTGCGGATGACCGTGTCAGCAATAAGCGCGCTGGTTTCGCTGTCTGCAGCCCGCAGCGCGCCTGCAGCTGCGCGGGTGACCTGCGACACGCCGACAGACGGATTGCCGTGTACCGCACTGATATCGTCAAACTGTCCGACAATCACGCCGGCATCGAGCGTGGTTCCGCCGAGATCGATAATCAGGGTGGTCTCTGCGGGACCGGGCTTCAGCTCCGCGAGACGGGAGAACGCCGCCGGCAGTGATTCCGGCATCACCGTCACGTTCGTTACGGTAAAAGCCCTGCCCTTATTCAGCACCAGTTTACGCATCAGGTTTTCCCGTTTGCGTCGGATGTTCTCCTCGTTCCGCTGGCAGTCCCCGTCATAATACTCGCTCAGGGGCAGCGTCACGGTCAGGCTCACCGGCTGCGGCTCAAGTCCGCTGTTCAGCAGGGCATGATGCACGGCCAGCAGGTTGAGATCACCGTACTGATATTCCACGTTTGTTGTCGGGATGGCATCCCGGCTGACGCTGTCCCAGGTATATTTCAGCGTGCCCACCTCATAGTTGAACGTTGCAGCACTGAATTCCGCCACTTTCCAGCCATGCCGGAAGGAGTTAGCAGAAACCCGGGTCTGCAGCTCGTTTCCTTCAAACCATGCCAGCTTAACATTAGTTGAACCATCATCGCAGTAAATATTCACCATTATGCTCCGTCAATTACACTCAATTTGATACATATTATAAGAGCAAAATGGAAAAATAAAAGCCTTATTTCTCATAATGAGAAATACAAAATAATCAAAATGATATTACTGAACATTTTGAGTAGCTTAGGTTACTCACTCTGTTCATGGCGCAGGCGATCTGGATTATCCTCACGCTGTTAAATATACTGTATGCATAACCAGTATATTTAGACGTCAGGAGGAAAGATGAAACTGCAGCTTTTCAGCACCGGGAAAGAACTCTCGCCACAGGCCCATCCGTTGTTTGCAGACCTGGCCAGCTGCGGTTTTCCCAGCCCTGCAGCTGACTATGTCGAATCCGATCTGGATCTCCATGATTACTGCATACGGCATCCGAGCGCGACTTACTACCTTCGCGCCAGCGGAGACAGCATGGCCGACGGCAGCCTGTACAATGGCGATCTGCTGGTTGTGGACTGTGCCGAGAAGCCCCGGCATGGCGATATTGTTGTGGCCAGCGTGCAGGGGGAGTTTACTGTCAAACGGCTGCTGCTGACGCCACGACTGACGCTGCAGCCCATGAACGCCGCCTGGTCGCCGATTTATCCCGACCCGGACGATCTGGATATCTTTGGCGTCGTCACGCACATCATCCACCGCCCGAGGGAGATGTACTGATGTTTGCCCTGGCCGATGTGAACAGCTTTTATGCCAGCTGCGAACGCGTTTTCCGCCCGGATTTGAAAGGAAAGCCGATCGTCGTCCTGAGCAACAACGACGGAAATGTGATCGCACGCAGCGCCGAGGCGAAGCCCTGGATAAAAATGGGCACCCCGTGGTTCCAGATAAAGAACGAGCTTTACCCGGAAAAAATATACTGTTTTTCAAGCAATTATGAGCTTTACGCTTCGATGTCGGCGCGCGTGATGAGCTGTCTGGAGGAGCTGGCGCCCAGGGTGGAACAGTATTCGATTGACGAGATGTTCCTCGACCTGACCGGCGTGGAGCACTGCATGGCTCTGGAGGACTTCGGCCGGCAGCTGCGCCAGCACGTATATGACTGTACCCGTCTGACCATCGGAGTGGGGACTGCTCCAACAAAAACCCTTGCAAAATCAGCACAATGGGCCTCAAAGGAGTGGAAACAGTTTCGTGGTGTGCTCGCCCTGACTCAGGGTAATCCTCAGCGAACGCGGAAACTGCTTTCACTGCAGCCGGTCGAAGAGATCTGGGGCGTGGGAAACCGTATTGCACGCAAGCTCAATGTTCTGGGCATTAAGACCGCGCTCGACCTGGCCCTGACGAACCCGGCCTTCATCCGCAAAAATTTCTCCGTCGTTCTCGAGCGAACAGTACGCGAACTGAACGGGGAAAGCTGCATGTCGCTTGAGGAAGCACCACCGACGAAACAGCAGATCGTCTGCAGCCGCAGCTTTGGAGAGAAAATCACGGAGTACGATTCGCTCCGCCAGGCTGTCTGTCAGTACGCAGAGCGGGCCTCAGAAAAGCTGCGTAAAGAGCGCCAGTACTGCCGGCATATTTCCGTATTCATCAAAACGTCTCCGTTCGCCGTTAAAGAGCCTTACTATGGCAACGTGGCCACGGAGAAACTGCTTACCCCCACTCAGGACACCCGGGACATCATTGCGGCCGCCACAACGGCTCTGGAGCGTATCTGGAAGGATGGGCACCGGTATGCCAAAGCCGGTGTGATGCTGAATGACTTCACCGGCTCCGGCGTTTCGCAGCTGCAGCTGTTCGACGAACGTCCTCCACGTCCTCACAGCGCTGAGCTGATGAAGGTTCTCGATGGCATTAATCATTCCGGGCTGGGACAGGTCTGGTTTGCAGGACGAGGTATTGCGCCTGCATGGCAGATGAAACGCGATATGCTCTCCCCTGCGTACACCACCCGCTGGAAAGATATCCCCATAGCGAGGATCGGTTAAATTTCGCCTTTCAGAGAGAGCCAGTAGTGCTCGCCGCAGCCGAACGACAGGGCGAAGCCCGCGAGTGAGCGAGGAAGCACCAGGGAACTGCACGGACAAATTCTGCTTACGCTCGGTGTTTAATGGATACCCCACTCTGTTTATCCACTTATCCACGGGCATATTTTTATAAGATCTTTTTAAAGGGTTGTTAGGTTTACCTTTTTAGAACACCTCTCAGCCCTTTATTCATGCGGGTTTGAGAAGGATCTGTGTGACAATCTGCCCTTTCAGTGTGACAAATCACCCTCAATCTCCATCTTAAAGTGTGACAGATTGCCCTTAACCCTGTGACAAATTGCCCTCATGATTTGTTGTATTCCACAAAGTTATCCCAACCTGTTGACTCTTTTTCAATTAGTGTGACAATCTAAATTCCTGTCACACTTTACACGGACCTGTCATGACGGAAGTTGCGGTTATCAACCATAAAAAACGTAAGAATAGCCCGCGAATTGTCCAGTCAAACGAACTGACTGAGGCGGCATACAGTCTATCTCGCGATCAAAAGCGTATGCTTTATCTCTTTGTGGACCAGATCAGAAAATCTGACGGTACGCTGCAGGAGCATGACGGTATATGTGAAATTCAGGTCGCCAAGTATGCGGAAACCTTCGGGTTGACCTCCGCCGAGGCAAGCAAAGATATCCGTCAGGCTCTCAAGGGATTCGCGGGTAAAGAAGTGGTCTTTTATCGGCCTGAAGAGGATGCCGGGGAAGAAAAAGGTTATGAGTCCTTTCCCTGGTTCATCAAACGTGCCCATAGTCCCTCCAGAGGGCTCTACAGCGTTCATATTAACCCGTACCTCATTCCTTTCTTTATTGGCCTTCAGAACCGTTTCACACAGTTCCGACTAAGTGAAACGAAAGAGATCACCAATCCCTATGCCATGCGCCTGTACGAGTCACTATGCCAGTACCGTAAGCCGGATGGCTCTGGCGTGGTATCCCTGAAAATAGACTGGATCATGGAGCGCTATCAGCTTCCGCAAAGTTATCAGCGTATGCCGGACTTTCGCCGTAGGTTCCTGCAGGCGAGTGTCGATGAGATTAACAGCAGAACGCCAATGCGCCTGTCTTATATAGAGAAAAAGAAAGGACGCCAGACGACTCATATAGTCTTTTCTTTCAGCGACATAATGTCGATTACACCTGAGTGAGTTTTGAGGGTGATTTGTCACAATTAGCAGGGTGGTTTGTCACACTAGAGTTAAAGCTCTCAGGGTGATTTGTCACATAACAGTTTGTCTTCCTTTGCCCTGACTGGTTTTCTGGAACTACATGGTTCCAATTTTGTGCTTTAAATACACTTAATGAGGGCAATTTGTCACATTTAGTTCAGTGCAGCTTGTCACATCTCCCCTCAGCCCTGAGTGTCGTTTGTCACACTTAAGTGCGTCCTTTCCACTTCTGGCTGAGGGTGCATTGTCACTATTTGAATTCAAAACCGCTGCCTGAACTATTTGTGCATTTTCCCTGCACTAAAGATGTGTTTGAGCAGGAAGCTGTTAAATGTCCTGTCTAAAGGTTCTGGCCAACCCGGAGGATCAGTTAAGAGCACACCTTCCTGCTCCATCCAGCTATGTGTTTGCAGTTTACGCTCGACATACTCCTCGGATTCAGAGCCCATTGTTTCGATGATGAAAGTGGTAACTATGTTTTCTTTGCTCGGAACCACATTCAGTATGAAGTCAGGATGAATGACCTCCTCCACCCCATTTTTAGTGCTTTTAGACGTGAAAAGTGGCTTGCTGAGGCTGATAGCATCCGGATGACTTTCCTGACGGCCAGCATAGCTGCTGGCGTTTATTATTACCTTCAGTGTGTCGCGTTCTTTGTTGCTATCCACAGGCACAGGATTATCAAGCGTATACGCAGCATGCGCATAGCCCTCATGGCAGTAAACCTTGCCATCCCTACCTCTGCGGTATTCCAGAATTGAAGTGGTTTACTGAATTTGGCCAC
>NZ_KV787866.1:0-3000 GCF_001807145.1 Enterobacter sp. HMSC16D10 | reverse complement strand
ACGATAACGCCGATGATTATCTGGGTGATATCGCTAACGATTTTCTTACCTCTGCTGATGGGGAGCGCCTCACTGGTGACATAGATACAAACATTGAGGGAATACTACAGAACGCCCTGGCGAACCACGGAACAGTTGAGCACCAGTGGGCACAATACGGGGAAGTGCGTGCCGATATTCTGGTTGTTAAAACGACGATTGCTGAAGTTGATAAGGCAATGGCCGAACTTTCGACGCAGGTACAGGCGCAGATAGAGGACGTCACCGCTTCCTTGGAAGACAAGCTTACAGCCGTCGTAGATGCCTCCGGTGCTTCGGCAATCTACACCCTCAAAACAGGTGTGAGAATAAACGGGGTGATGTACAACGCCGGGATGTCTATTGCAGTGCTTGCAGAGGCGGGGAAGCCGGTAGTCACCCGGGTTGGTTTCAACGCTAACCAGTTTGTGCTGATGAGTGGCAGCGGTGATACCCAGTACTCTCCATTCGCTGTCATCAATGGTCAGGTCTTTATGAGCTCCGCATTTATTCAGGATGGCACGATCACCAATGCCAAAATCGGCGACTTCATCCAGTCCAATAACTACGTTGCTGGGTCTGTCGGATGGAGGCTGGATAAATCAGGAACATTCGAGAACTACGGTTCGACAGTTGGAGAGGGAGCCATGAAACAGACAAACCAGACAATCAGTGTGCGTGACGCCAACAATGTGTTGAGAGTGCAGATCGGGAGAATCACGGGAACATGGTAAACATGGGCCTAAGGTGGGGCCCTTTTTAGGATGAACAGCTATGGCTCAGTACGGTGTTGAAACCTGGGACGCCTCAGGCAGGGTGAACAACTATGGGATTAAGCCAGTCAGTGTAAGTGGATATCTTCAGTTGGCTCAGAACCAGAAAACAGGCTCTTACTCAGTCGTGCTTCCACCGGGGTGCAAGCTTTCTTACTTTCAGATCATGAGCGGTGATCGGTGGGGAACGAGCCGGAGGAAGATCACTATTTCAGGTGGCACCGCAACGGTATCGGCAGTGGGCGATACCGACTACTCCGCAGGGACTGAGCCTGCGGCCGCGGCGTATCTCATTTTCCAGATAGAGAGGGCATAAATGGCGCAGTATGGCGTTTTACTGACGACGACGGCCGGAGAAGTATGGGTCACCGCTAACAGTTCGCCTATTTCGTTGCAGGCACGGAAGACAGCAGAACTTCAGGGGACATCGGGTTTCAATGCCAAAGTGACGCACACATTTCCCTCAGGTCAGCCCGTTGTCACCTTTGTTCATTGCACGGTTGAGGTGGAAATCACCCAGACGATAAGCGGGAACACCATCACTATTGATTTCCTCAGACCAAATGCAACAGGCACAGCGTACGTTTATTTTTTCTCTATTTTCCCACAGATAAAGCCAGACTACGGGCTGGCCGTCTGGGATGCGTCAGGGACGCTTATTTTGACAAACGAAACGCGCACACTCAGTGATGTGGTAACCCTCGGTACTGCCGGAGTAGATGCAAGTTCAGGTTATAACATCAATACCACGCTTGCGGGGAAATGGGCCTGTATGCCTGCCATGCTGGGTCTAATTACTGGAGTGATATCGGCCGGCGGCCAGCCGCAGCCCTACTCGGCGATTTACAAGAGCATGGCAAAACTTGAGGGAGGCAATACGCGAATATTCGCAAGACCACAAACAACGCCCAGCGGAAACCTTCAGAACGTCGCGTATTCAAATCTGAGAAACGTGATTATGGCCATCAACTGCGCCAACTACGATTGATCGTTTTCAGCGATCAATCTTATGAAATTGATCTACAGAATCAATTATATCCCTTTGATTCATCTTGTTATTGTTTATCTTCGTTAATACCCTGGGATATAACCACGATGAAAAACATGATTCTTTGCCTGGCGGTGGCTGTATTGCTCTCCGGTTGCGCTGGCGTTCTTCAGAAGCAGCAACCAATATGTACCGGAACGGCCCTGATCGGCGGACAGGAAAACATCGTCCAGATTTACGGAGTACGCAAGCAAAGTAACCAGACCCAGTACCGCGCCGGTTACCCATTTAACTGGTCATGGGTCAGCGCAAACACGTTCAGTAGTACCACCTGCCATTAACTCAAACATTTTTGAATAAACCTCGCTCTGGCGGGGTTTTTTATTGCCCGAAAGGAGCGCATATGTCTGCAGGAACTATCAACCTGACAAATGGGTCCGCTGTTGTTGGCGGTGCCGGAACCTCATTCGCAACCGAACTCGCCGCAGGTGATTTCATTGTTTCGACTGTGGGCGGTGTTGATTATACGCTGCCAGTAAAAACGGTTGACGGTAATACCCAGGTGACTCTGGTTAGTAACTTTACCGGGCCTACTAAGGCCGGCGCGGCCTGGTCAGCTGTTCCCCGCGTTGCGCTGAACATGGTAACTGCTGCGCTGGTGGCACAAAGTGCAGAAGCTCTGCGTGGACTGAATTACGACAAACAGAACTGGCAGCAGGTTTACAGCGCCGCCGGAAACATCACAGTGAAGTTGCCAGACGGCACCACCTTCACCGGCCCATCATGGAAATATCTGTCTGACAATATGGCAACCAAGAGCGGTGGGGCCGTACCTGTTAACCAGGGCGGTACCGGATCGACAACCGCATCAGGCGCTCGCACAAACCTCGGTTTAGGAAACAGCGCTACCAGGAACGTTGGATCAGCGGCGGGAACGGTCGCCGCCGGAGATGATTCGAGATTTGTCACTGTGAATGGCAAAACTGGTGGTGATATTTCCACTCAGATTTCAGTGTCTGGAAATGTTTATGCAATTAATAAATCGGCCTCAGATCCAGCCTCAGGCACTGAAGTGTCAGGTAGTGCGTTCTCATCAAATTATATAGTTAACGGTGTCACACGGGTTCTTACAGGATTGTCAGGTAGATATAAATGGGGTGACTCTAATGGATATGGTCAGCTTGACATAGCTCTTTTAGACGGCTCTGGCAACTATGTGAG
>NZ_KV787865.1:182893-272809 GCF_001807145.1 Enterobacter sp. HMSC16D10 | reverse complement strand
TCCTCTTTCAGAGTCAACCCGTTATTTCAGGATTATTTCTCTTCAACCGAACCGCTTGTTGTGTGAAGTGATTCACATCCGCCGTGTCGATGGAGGCGCATTATAGGGAGCCGCCGAGGAATGACAAGCGGAAAAATGCATTTTTATTTCAACCGCTCACCTTTTCACCAAAAAGGCTATTTTTGGTGCTTTTTAATCTCTTTTGGCAGATCGGCCAGACTATTAATCACCCAATCCGCCGCATTCTCAGCTTCTGGCGTCACTGGCTTGCCGGTACGCACTAATATTTTAGTCCCTACACCCGCGGCTGCGGCTGCCTGCATATCTTCCAGTTTATCGCCCACCATATAAGAAGCCGCCATATCAATGTGCAGGAACTCCTGCGCAGAGATAAACATCCCCGGATGCGGCTTACGGCAATCACAGGTCTGACGATACGCTTCTACGGTTCCCTGCGGATGATGCGGACAATAGTAGATGCCATCCAGATCCACACCGCGGTCGGCAAGTGACCAGTCCATCCATTCGGTCAGCGTCTCGAACTGCGCTTCGGTGAATTTACCACGTGCAATACCAGACTGGTTCGTCACCACCACCAGCGCATAGCCCATCTCTTTCAACTGGCGCATGGCATCTATTACGCCCTCGATAAACTCGAACTCATCAATCTCATGGACATAACCGTGATCCACATTAATAGTGCCGTCACGATCGAGAAAAATTGCGGGTACTGATTTTGCCACCGGTTTGCTCCTGAAAAAGGCATGTTCAGCTAGTATCTCATGAATCGCAGCGCAATAAAGTGCTCATCGTACAGAGTTGGATTGATTTAGACGTCTGGATGCCTTAACATCCGTTTTGTTTACGGTCATCACCCGTATCTGGCAGAAGAAAATGCCACGGCTAACTTACATACGATAAAAATAATCTAATGATTAAACTTTCCAATATCACCAAAGTGTTCCAGCAGGGGAACCGAACCATTCAGGCGCTGAACAACGTCAGCCTGCATGTTCCTGCTGGTCAAATTTATGGCGTCATTGGCGCATCGGGTGCAGGTAAAAGTACGCTGATCCGTTGTGTTAACCTGCTTGAGCGCCCAACCCAGGGCAGCGTAGAAGTTGGCGGCCAGGAACTTACCGCCCTTTCAGAGAAAGAACTCACCAAAGCGCGTCGTCAGATTGGCATGATCTTCCAGCACTTTAACCTGCTGGCTTCCCGCACCGTGTTCGGTAACGTTGCCTTACCGCTGGAGCTGGATAACACGCCGAAAGAAGAAGTGAAGCGTCGCGTCACCGAGCTGCTCGACCTCGTAGGTCTGGGCGACAAACAGGATAGCTACCCGGCAAATCTGTCCGGTGGGCAAAAACAGCGTGTGGCCATTGCCCGCGCGCTGGCGAGCAATCCTAAGGTGCTGCTGTGTGATGAAGCCACCAGCGCACTGGATCCGGCAACCACGCGTTCGATTCTGGAACTGCTGAAAGACATTAACCGTCGCCTGGGCCTGACGATCCTCCTTATTACGCACGAGATGGACGTGGTGAAACGCATCTGCGACTGCGTGGCGGTCATCAGTAACGGTGAACTGATCGAGCAGGACACGGTAAGCGAAGTGTTCTCGCATCCGAAAACCCCGCTGGCGCAGCAGTTCATCCAGTCCACGCTGCATCTGGATATTCCGGAAGATTATCTGGAACGTCTGAAAACAGAAGCAACAGCAGACAGCGTCCCGATGCTGCGCATGGAGTTCACCGGCCAGTCCGTTGATGCTCCCCTGCTTTCCGAAACCGCACGTCGCTTTAACGTGAATAACAACATCATCAGCGCGCAGATGGATTACGCCGGTGGCGTGAAGTTCGGCATCATGCTGACAGAAATGCACGGCACACAAGAAGAAACCCAGGCAGCCATTGCCTGGCTGCAAGAACATCACGTAAAAGTAGAGGTACTGGGTTATGTCTGAGCCGATGATGTGGCTGCTGGTTCGCGGCGTTTGGGAAACGCTGGCAATGACCTTTGTCTCTGGTTTCTTTGGTTTTGTGATTGGCCTGCCGGTCGGCGTGTTGCTGTACGTGACGCGTCCGGGTCAAATCATTGAGAACGCGAAGCTGTACCGTACGCTCTCTGCGCTGGTGAACATCTTCCGTTCTATCCCGTTCATTATCTTACTGGTGTGGATGATTCCGTTTACCCGCGTGATCGTCGGAACGTCTATCGGTCTGCAGGCGGCGATCGTTCCGCTGACCGTTGGCGCTGCGCCGTTTATCGCCCGTATGGTGGAAAACGCCCTGCTGGAGATCCCAACCGGTTTGATCGAAGCGTCCCGCGCGATGGGCGCCACGCCGATGCAGATCGTCCGCAAGGTTCTGCTGCCTGAGGCACTGCCAGGGCTGGTGAATGCGGCAACCATTACGCTTATCACCCTGGTCGGTTATTCCGCGATGGGCGGTGCCGTAGGCGCGGGCGGTTTAGGTCAGATTGGTTACCAGTACGGCTATATTGGATATAACGCGACCGTGATGAATACCGTTCTGGTATTGCTGGTTGTTCTGGTTTACTTAATCCAGTTCTCTGGCGATCGCATCGTCCGGGCTGTTACGCACAAATAACGTTACACACAACATAAACTCTACGAGTTAAGGATAAAACATGGCGTTTAAATTAAAGACCTTCGCAGCAGTAGGCGCGCTGATCGGCTCTCTGGTACTGGTGGGTTGCGGTCAGGATGAAAAAGATCCGAACCACATTAAAGTGGGCGTTATCGTAGGTGCAGAACAGCAGGTTGCAGAAGTTGCTCAAAAAGTAGCGAAAGAGAAATATGGCCTGGACGTGGAACTGGTGACCTTCAACGATTATGTTCTGCCGAACGAAGCGCTGAGCAAAGGTGATATCGACGCGAACGCCTTCCAGCATAAACCATACCTGGACCAGCAGATCAAAGATCGCGGCTATAAACTGGTGGGCGTGGGTAATACCTTCGTTTATCCAATTGCCGGTTACTCTAAGAAAATTAAATCCCTGGACGAGCTGCAGCCGGGCTCTCAGGTTGCCGTCCCTAACGACCCAACTAACCTTGGTCGTTCC
This sequence comes from Enterobacter sp. HMSC16D10, assembly GCF_001807145.1. Classification (NCBI taxonomy): domain Bacteria; kingdom Pseudomonadati; phylum Pseudomonadota; class Gammaproteobacteria; order Enterobacterales; family Enterobacteriaceae; genus Enterobacter; species Enterobacter sp. HMSC16D10. The sequence goes on along the minus strand of NZ_KV787865.1, from coordinate 269,725 downwards.
CTGCTGCTGCTGCAGAAAGTGGGCCTGATCAAACTGAAAGACGGTGTTGGCCTGCTGCCAACCGTTCTGGATGTCACCGAGAACCCGAAAAATCTGAAAATTGTTGAGCTGGAAGCACCGCAGCTGCCACGTTCTCTGGACGATGCGCAGATTGCCCTGGCCGTTATCAACACCACGTACGCCAGCCAGATTGGCCTGACCCCAGCTAAAGACGGTATCTTCGTTGAAGATAAAGACTCTCCATACGTAAACCTGATCGTGACTCGCGAAGACAACAAAGACGCGGAAAACGTGAAGAAATTCGTACAGGCCTATCAGTCTGACGAAGTTTACCAGGAAGCCAACAAAGTGTTTAACGGCGGCGCTGTTAAAGGCTGGTAATCTCACCTCAGTGTAATATCATCAGGACGGGCTTATGCCCGTCTTGTCATTTGTGCAGTCAACTGATTCAATATCTGACGTTTTGATTATCCATTGAGGAAATATTATGCGTGCTTTACCGATCTGTCTTTTAGCACTCATGCTGAGCGGCTGTTCTATGCTAAGCAGATCTCCCGTTGAACCTGTTCAAAGCACGGCAACCCCGCCAAAGACCGAGCCTGCGAAACCGAAAGTGGCACGCCCTGCGCCGGTTCGCATTATCACGAAAGCGGATGAACTCGTCGGTAAACCGTTCCGTGAACTGGGCGAAGTGAGCGGCGAATCCTGTCAGGCGACCAATCAGGACTCACCACCGAATATCCCGACAGCGCGTAAACGCATGCAGATTAATGCCGCAAAAATGAAAGCCAACGCGGTCCTGCTGCACAGCTGTGAAGTCACCAGCGGCACGCCGGGCTGCTACCGTCAGGCGGTGTGCATCGGTTCTGCGCTGAACATCACGGCGAAATGAGTGCATTTCAGTTCGAGCAGATAGGCGTTATCCACTCTCCTTACAAAGAGAAGTTCGCCGTCCCCCGCCAGCCCGGTCTTGTCACCAGCGGACGCGGTGAGCTTCACCTGATTGCGCCTTACAATCAGGCCGATGCGGTACGCGGGCTTGAGGCGTTCAGCCACCTGTGGGTGGTGTTCGTGTTTCACCAGACGATGGAAGGCGGCTGGCGTCCTACCGTGCGTCCTCCTCGTCTTGGCGGCAATGCGAGAATGGGGGTGTTTGCGACGCGCTCGACCTTCCGTCCAAACCCGGTTGGCATGTCGCTAGTTGAACTGAAAGGCATACGCTGCCAGAAAGATCGGGTGATACTGGAGTTAGGTAGCCTGGACCTAGTAGACGGCACGCCGGTGATCGACATCAAACCCTATTTGCCCTTCGCCGAAGCCCTTCCGGACGCGCGTGCAAGCTATGCTCAGGACGCCCCACAGGCGGACATGCCTGTATATTTTACGCCTGAGATAACCGCTCAGTTCGGCCAACTGGAGAAACGCTATCCTCGCTTACGGGATTTCATCACCGAAGTTCTGGCACAGGACCCGCGTCCGGCCTACCGTAAAGAAGAGGAAGCAGGTAAAACGTACGCCGTCTGGCTGCTGGATTTTAACGTTCGCTGGCGCGTCACCGGGGCAGGTTTTGAAGTGTTTGCCCTTGAACCCAGGTAATTTTGTTCTCCTCTCTTTTGGCATCTTTGCCACACTGGTAAACTAAACCACTTTTTTTGTGTCAGGCTGGTGTTTCAGCCTGTTCCAATCGTCGAAATGGAACCGTAACAACATGCGTACTAGCCAATATCTGCTCTCCACTCTGAAGGAGACGCCTGCCGACGCCGAAGTGATCAGCCATCAGCTGATGCTGCGCGCCGGGATGATCCGCAAGCTGGCCTCCGGGTTATACACCTGGCTGCCGACCGGCGTGCGCGTCCTGAAAAAAGTCGAAAACATCGTGCGTGAAGAGATGAACAACGCCGGTGCTATCGAGGTGTCCATGCCTGTGGTTCAGCCCGCTGACCTGTGGCAGGAGAGCGGTCGTTGGGAACAGTATGGTCCTGAACTGCTGCGCTTCGTCGATCGTGGCGAGCGTCCGTTCGTTCTCGGCCCAACGCATGAAGAAGTCATCACCGACCTGATTCGTAATGAGCTGAGCTCTTACAAACAGCTGCCGCTGAACTTCTTCCAGATCCAGACCAAGTTCCGTGACGAAGTTCGCCCGCGTTTCGGCGTCATGCGCTCTCGCGAATTCCTGATGAAAGACGCCTACTCTTTCCATACCTCTCAGGAATCCCTGCAAGAGACCTACGACGCAATGTACGCGGCGTACAGCAAAATCTTCTCCCGCATGGGGCTGGATTTCCGTGCTGTGCAGGCCGATACCGGCTCCATCGGCGGTAGCGCATCTCATGAATTCCAGGTACTGGCGCAGAGTGGTGAAGACGATGTGATCTTCTCTGACTCTTCCGATTACGCGGCGAACATCGAATTCGCAGAAGCGCTGGCACCAAAAGAACCACGTGCTGCGGCAACGCAAGAGATGACGCTGGTTGATACGCCAAACGCGAAAACCATTGCCGAGCTGGTTGAGCAGTTCAACCTGCCGATCGAAAAAACCGTGAAGACGCTGCTGGTGAAAGCCACCGAAGGGAGCGCTTACCCGCTGGTTGCCCTTCTGGTGCGTGGCGATCACGAGCTGAACGAAGTGAAAGCTGAGAAGCTGCCGCAGGTCGCCAGCCCGCTGACGTTCGCCACGGAAGCGGAAATCCGCGCCGTGGTCAATGCTGGCCCAGGTTCTCTCGGTCCGGTGAATATGCCGGTTCCTGTTGTTATTGACCGCACGGTAGCCGCGATGAGCGACTTCTCCGCCGGTGCTAACATCGACGGTAAACACTACTTCGGCATCAACTGGGATCGCGACGTGGCGACGCCGGAAGTAGCAGACATCCGTAACGTGGTCGCAGGCGATCCAAGCCCGGACGGTCAGGGTACCCTGATGATCAAGCGCGGCATTGAAGTCGGTCACATCTTCCAGCTGGGTGATAAATACTCTCGCGCGCTGAACGCCGCTGTTCAGGGTGAAGATGGCCGTAACCAGATCCTGACCATGGGTTGCTACGGTATCGGGGTGACGCGCGTGGTAGCTGCTGCCATTGAGCAGAACTATGACGAGCGCGGCATCGTCTGGCCAGACAACATCGCGCCGTTCCAGGTTGCGATTCTGCCAATGAACATGCACAAGTCTTACCGCGTGCAGGAGCTGGCCGAGAAGGTGTATGCCGAGCTGCGTGCGCAGGGTATCGAAGTGCTGATGGATGACCGTAAAGAGCGTCCGGGCGTGATGTTTGCCGATATGGAACTGATCGGTATCCCACACACCGTCGTGATCGGCGACCGTAACCTCGACAGCGACGAGATTGAATACAAATACCGTCGCAGCGGCGAAAAACAGATGATCAAGACCGGCGACATTCTTGATTACCTGGTGAAAGCCATCAAAGGCTAAACAAAAAACCCCGCTCAGGCGGGGTTTTTTAATGGCTCAGCGTCAGCTTATTTACTGTTACAGTCTTTACCCGCAACAAACTTCGCGTCTTTATCCGCCACCAGCGTTTTCACCATCTCTCCACTATCCGGGTTTGGCTCCAGTGTAAAGTGACCGTCAACCGTCAGCAATACCGGCTTGCTGTCATTGCCGCGCGCCACCGCGTAATCACGTTCAAGCTGCGCATTGTTTGCCACGCTGACCTTCTTACCGGTTGCGCAGTCGGTAAAGATCGCCGCATCCGCCATGTAGAAGTACATCCCCCGCATCGCCATCGGCGTCGCGGGCAGAGCCGCTTTTACCGGCGCCAGCGTGTAGTTAAACTGGGATTCAATTGGATTGCCTTCACGATCCAGCATCTCCATCCCCTCGCCTTTGGCGCGGAAATAAGTTTTCTCGCCAGCGGTATCCGTCAGAACCAGCTTCTCCGCCGTTCGCGCCCATGTTCCATAAGTTGCAAAAGAAGAAGGCTCTTTTGCGCCCTGATAGCGCTGGTTCATCACCCAGGTGCCGTCTTTTTGCAGGAACAGGGACGTTTCAATGCCTTCACAGTCCGCGCAAGGCAATACGCCACGCCAGCTCTGCTGCATCGGTTTTAATTCTTCCGTCTGCGTAGGTTGTAAAACCTGCGTTTCTGAACGGTTGTTACACCCGAAAAGCGCAAACAGCGTACTCACTGCCAGCGCTGACCATAATGCTTTTTTCACAATGAATTCCTTATGAAAAGTGTGTTCCCTTTCGTCACTCTGTGGGGCGACGAACTTTACCGCGTAGTGCTTTCACTGTGGATTTTTGGGCCTTCGAGGCCAGCCGACGCTCTTTCGATGCGCGGGTTGGCCGCGTTGCCCGGCGGCTTTTTTGTACTGCCGTTAATTCTTTGATGACCGCCACCAGCCTGGCTATCGCAGCTTCCCGGTTGAGCTCCTGGCTGCGGTATTCCTGGGCTTTGATCACCATCACGCCATCGCTGGTGATCAGGTGATGGCTGGCAGCAAGCAGACTTTCTTTATAATACTCTGGCAGGCTTGAGGCCCGAATGTCAAAACGCAAATGGATTGCCGTTGAGGCCTTGTTGACGTGCTGCCCACCTGCCCCCTGAGCACGGATGGCGGTGATCTCCAGCTCGTTGTCCGGAATGCTGACGTTTCGGGACAAGACGATCATGAGGCCGGTTGCCACGCCGTCAAATGAATTTCCAGATTATTCTGAGAATCAGAGAGCCAGATGGCACCGTCCTGAATCGTCGCCTGCAACACCATGGTCCGGCTGGCAAAGTCGCTCAGCTGCGCCAGTTGCTCATCATCCAGATACCAGACCGTGAGATTTTTAAACTGTCCGCACTTGCTTTTGTTTTGCTGCCACCAAATCTCCGCAGCGCGCTGATTATACGCGAATAAGGCCACTTCAGCGGACTGAGTGCAGGCCTTCTTAATTCTTCGTTCGTCCGGCAGTCCAAGTTCGATCCACAAATCAATACCCAGATGATCGTTGCGCAGCCAGGCTTCTGGCTCGTCTTCTGCGCTTAACCCACGGGTAAACTGCAGACGCTCGTCAGCGTACTTAATCCACGCCAGCAGGCGCAGCATCATGCGCTCCTGGGTTTCGGAGGGGTGGCGAGCCAGCGTCAGCGAGGCGTCCAGGAACTGGTTGCGATCGAGATCGGCCACATTGACCACTGCTTTATAAATTGTCGCTTTCAGCGCCATGAGAGAACTCCATTCGAATCAGGCGCTCATTGTAGCGAAAACCGCGGCAAAAGGCTGTTGTAGGGTGATAAATACACCGCTATCAAGGCGCTGATATTGCTTAAATGAGTATGGTATAGTCACCTTGCTAAACCGAGTTTATCTTCGTAGGCTTAATGATATCTCACAGTAAGTCAGTGCGCTGGCGGGAGGGGATGTGAATAATTATTGTGAGTTAATTCGCAAACGGTATGCGGAAATCGCCAGCGGAGATCTGGGGTATGTCCCGGACGCGTTGGGCTGTGTATTGAAAGTGCTTAATGAAGTGGCCTCTGATGAGAGCCTTTCAGAGTCGGTCAGGGAAAAAGCAGCGTATGCTGCGGCGAATTTACTGGTGAGCGATTATGTCAATGAATGATACTTATCAACCCATCAATTGTGATGACTATGACAACCTCGAACTCGCCTGCCAGCATCATTTATTACTGACGCTGGAGCTAAAAGATGGCGAAGTGTTGAAGGCGAAGGCCAGCGATCTGGTTTCACGTAAGAATGTGGAATACCTGATAGTGGAAGATGCCGGTGCGACGCGTGAGCTGCGCCTGGATAAAATAGCCAGCTTCAGCCACCCGCAAATCGGCACCGTCGTGGTGAGCGAATCCTGATGACATTAACGGGCAGCCTGGCTGCCCGTTACGCTTTCTGCCACTCAAACCTGACACCCTCTTCCGCCCATCCCGCTTCCGTGATGAAAACCCCTGCCGCAGCAATCAATGTTTCACCATAGAACAGCAGCGGCGTGGTGTCGCGCAGCCACGGCGGCACGTTGCACTCCTGCCAGATTTTCTTCAGCTTGCGTCCCCCGTTGCGCCCGACAATATGCAGCATGCCGCCAGCCCTAAAGCGTACCGTTACCGGTTCTCCTGCCTCTGGCAGCCTCACATGACCAGACGGTATAAGAGAAACACGTCCAGCGTCAGCGGGCAATATCAGCGGAAGCGCAGGTGAAAGCCAGTCGAGCACCACATTGGTCAGTGAGGGCGTTGATTTTACCCACCAGAGTTCCCCTTTGTAGCGCCTTACGTCAAAACCATTCAGATGGACGCACGGGGAAGCATCCTCCCGCGCCAGGGCAACCTCGTCCCAGATACGGTTTAGCATCGCCCGCGACGGCATCGCGGCGTGATGAGAGGCCAGCCAGCGCCGTAGCAGCGCGGCGCGGCGCACCGGGCTCATCGCTTCCAGCGGTGCAATCGCCAGCGCTCCGTCTTCAGAAATCAGTTCAGCCAGCTCGTCACTCAACAGCTCGTCCAGCAGCGATTCCTGTTCGGCGCACAGCATAGCGCTTCTTGCCGTCGCGTCGGCGAAATGCGGCCAGCGCTCGCTCAATAGCGGGAGGACGCGCAGACGCAGAAAGTTACGGTCATAGCCGTCATCCTGGTTGCTCTCATCTTCAATCCAGCTGAGCTGATGTTCTCGCGCCCAGGCCTCAAGCGAGGCGCGCGTCTCGCCAAGCAGCGGACGCAGTAACGTTGTACCGGCAAACTCAGAACGCTCAGGCATGGCTGAAAGCCCTGCCGGTCCGCTGCCCCGCTTAAGCGCCAGCAGAAAGGTTTCACACTGATCGTCCAGGTGCTGGGCCGTGACCAGTGCTTCTCCTGTACGCAATGCCCCGGCAAAGGCGGCATAGCGGGCTTTACGCGCCTGCGCCTCAATGCCCAGCCCTTCCTCCGCAAGCGTGACGCGCTCGACGAGAAGCGGGATCGCCCACGCCGCACACATAGCTTCGCAGTGCGCCACCCACTCCTCTGCGCGAGGACTTAATCCGTGATGAATATGTATCGCCCGCAGCTGGACGTCAGGCTCCCGATCGCGCCAGCGTTTAAGACGATGGAGCAGAACGGTGGAATCCAGGCCACCGCTAAACCCCACCAGCAGCTGGCGGTACGGTGAAACGGCGTGTGCGATAGCGGGTAAGGTCATAGGGAATTACATATAAAAAATGCCCGAACTGAGCGGGCATTATCACACAGGACGAAGATTACTGCTGATAAAGCTCCAGCGGCAGGCCGTCCGGGTCGTTGAAAAAGGTAAAGCGCTTGTCGGTAAACGGATCGACGCGGATTGCTTCACACGTCACGCCGTGCGCTTCCAGATGTTTTACTGCGCTATCCAGGTCATCGACGCTGAAGGCAAGATGGCGCAGGCCGCAGGCTTCCGGACGGGACGGACGCGCAGGCGGAAAAGGAAAAGAGAACAGTTCAATCACATACTGCCCGTTTAACGCCAGGTCGCCCTTCCAGGAGTCGCGCTCCTCGCGGTAGGCCTCGCTCAACAGCGTAAAGCCGAGAATGTCGCAGTAGAAGGCCTTACTCTTCGCGTAATCGGTCGCAATGATCGCAATATGATGAACAGCTTTTAAACCCAGCATAGCTTCTCCTTTTTATGATGCCTGAACGTTACAACCGAAAACCCGCACCTGGCAAGCGGTCACTCTTATTTTAGGACTCGCACCCAGTACACGCCGTTTTCGTCGCGCTTCGCACCGTGGATATCCGTCTCAAAACCGGGATAGTGACGCCCTACCGAACAGAGCATCAGCAGGAAATCGAGCACGGCCCGACTCTCTTCGGTAATCATCTCTCCCGGCATGAGGAGCGGTACGCCCGGCGGATACGGCAGGATCATGTTTGCCGATACGCGCCCAACCAGATTTTCCAGCTCGACGGTTTCGACCTCCCCCCTCACCTGGCGCTGCCACGCCTTGTGCGGGGTAAACTTCATCTCCGGCAACACATCGAACGCCTGTAGCATCAGACGCGGCAGATCGTGCTGACGGATCAGCCTGTGGATCCCCTGGGCCAGATCCTGAATACGCATATTGCGGTAGAAGTCAGGATCTTCCGCGTAGAGATCCGGCAGCATGTTCTTCACCCGCAGGTTGAGATCGTAGGCGCGCTTAAATTCCATCAGACCGCGCAGCAGCCCCATCGCCCGGGTTTTATCGATCCCGATGCTGAACAGAAACAGCAAATTATAGGGGCCTGTTTTCTCCACCACCACGCCGCGTTCATCAAGGAACTTCGCCACCAGCGCAGCCGGGATCCCTTCCTCGCTCATCTTGCCCTGCTCATCCATACCCGGCGTCAGGATCGTCACCTTAACCGGGTCGAGGAACATATGGTCACTATCGGCATCCCGGAAGCCATGCCAGTCTTCGCCGGGCGAAACCGGCCAGCATTCTGCTTCATCAATCTCTTCCGGCTGCCAGATATCAAAGAACCAGCCGTCAGCTTCCTCTTTCAGCCGCTGAACCTCTTTACGGAAATGCAGCGCGCGCTCCACAGAGCGATTGATAAGACGTTTACCGGGATTGCCGCGCAGCATCGCCGCAGCCGTTTCGATAGACGCCACCAGCGGATAGCTTGGTGAGGTGGTGGTATGCATCATAAAGGCTTCGTTAAAGGTCTCTTCGTCGTACTCGCCTTTGATATGAATCAGCGAAGCCTGGGAAAACGCGGCCAGCATTTTGTGCGTCGACTGCGTTTCAAAGAACACTTTGCCCGGCACGCGTTCACCGCTCATGCCGCTTTTACCCGCGTAAATCGGGTGGAAATTGGTGTACGGTACCCACGCGGAATCGAAGTGGATCGACGGCACGTCCAAAGTCTTTTTGATCCAGTTCGTGTTGTACAGCAGACCGTCATAGGTCGAGTTGGTGATCACCGCATGGACAGGCCAGCCTGCGCCAGGGATCGTCGCGACCTTGCTTTCAATGGCTTCATGCGTGAACTCCCGGCGTGGAATGCCGCCCAGAATGCCGAGCGCGTTACGCGTGGGCGACAGCCAGAGCGGTACAACGTCGCTCATCATCAGCAGGTGCGCCAGCGATTTATGGCAGTTACGGTCAATCAGCAGGGTGCTCCCCGCAGGCGCGGCATACATTCCGACGATTTTGTTCGAGGTCGAGGTGCCGTTGGTCACCATATAGCTCTGCTCGGCCCCAAAGGTGCGGGCGATATACTCTTCGGCTTCCAGATGCGGTCCGGTATGATCCAGCAGCGAGCCTAATTCGGTGACTGAAATGGACACGTCCGCTTTCAGCGTGTTGCCACCAAAGAAATCATAGAACAGGCAGCCCACCGGGCTTTTTTGGTAGGCCGTTCCCGCCATATGCCCAGGCGTACAGAAGGTATATTTCCCCTCTTTCACGTAGGTGAAGAGCGCCCGGGTAAAGGGCGGCGTAATGTTATCGAGATATTCATTCGTGTATTGCTGAATTCGGGTCGCAATGTCTTCCGCCACGCCGAGGGAATATTCAAAGAACCACAGTGCCATACGCATATCATTGGCGCTGACGTCCATGGTTGAGTGGGTATTAATAAACGCGTACAGCGGGAGATATTCGTTCAGCTTGTTGATGTCGCTGCACAGTTCGAGGTCATATTCATCCCAGTCGAAGATCACGCCGCAGATACGCGGGTTATGCTCGATGAACTTCAGCAGATCGGCGCTGTTGTGCGGCCAGATTAGCTGATACCCGCGCGACTGCAGGGCTTGCTCCAGCTCCTTAATCGGCTCATCTTTATAAAAGACGCCGTGTGGCCCCATAACGGCAATGATATTCATGGGCTTCCTCCTTAAAAAACATTAGCTAAGCATAGTCCGGCTAAACCGCAGGTATAAAAAAAGCCGCAACATTGTGCGGCTTTTCAGATAATTGTGAAGCTTACGCGTAGCCGTAAGTCATCAGACGCTGGTAACGGCGGTTGAGCAGATCTTCTTTGCTCAGCACGTCCAGGTCTGCCAGATCGGCCAGCAGCTGCGCTTTCAGGGACGCCGCCATCACTTCCGGCTTACGATGTGCCCCACCCAGTGGTTCCGGGATGATGGAATCGATCAGCTTAAGCTCTTTCAGGCGTGGCGCAATGATGCCCATCGCTTCGGCAGCCAGAGGCGCTTTGTCGGCACTCTTCCACAGAATAGACGCGCAGCCTTCCGGGGAGATTACGGAATAGGTGCTGTACTGCAGCATATTCACTTTATCACCCACGCCAATCGCCAGCGCGCCACCGGAACCACCCTCACCGATAACGGTACAGATGACCGGCACCTTCAGACGAGACATCTCGCGCAGGTTGCGCGCGATAGCTTCAGACTGACCGCGCTCTTCCGCACCCACGCCAGGGTAGGCACCCGGGGTGTCGATGAAGGTGATGATTGGCATGTTGAAACGCTCAGCCATCTCCATCAGACGCAGGGCTTTACGGTAGCCTTCTGGTGCTGGCATACCAAAGTTACGACGGATTTTCTCTTTGGTTTCACGGCCTTTCTGATGACCAATGATCATCACCGGGCGTCCGTCCAGACGCGCGATACCACCAACGATAGCTTTATCGTCAGCGTATGCGCGATCGCCTGCCAGTTCGTCAAATTCGTCAAACGCCAGGCGGACATAATCCAGGGTGTACGGACGCTGTGGATGGCGTGCCAGCTGGGCCACCTGCCATGCGCCGAGATCGGCAAAGATTTTGCGCGTCAGCTCCACGCTTTTCTCGCGCAGACGATGCACTTCTTCGTCGATGTTAATATCCAGTTTTTCATCCTGACGGCTTACCGCTGTCAGAGAATCGATTTTCGCTTCCAGCTCAGCAATCGGCTGTTCGAAATCAAGGAAATTCAGACTCATAGTATTCCTGTATTAGTCAAACTCCAGTTCCACCTGCTCCGAACCAATGAGGCCACGGAGATCGTTCAGTAAACGATCGCTCGGAGAGACACGCCACGTTGCACCAAAGCGCAACCGCGCACGTGCATCCGCCCTCTGATAGTAGAGATGTACTGGAATTGTCCCCGAGCGGTGGGGTTCCAGAGACTGACGGAGTCGGTTTAAAAGCTGGTCATCAATTTGCCTGTCCGTCAGCGAGATAGCAAGCCCGCGAGCATATTTTTCCCGGGCTTCGTCAATGTCCATCACTTCGCGGGCGGTCATTTTAAGCCCCCCGCTGAAGTCATCAAAGCTGACCTGTCCGCTGACGATAAGTATGCGGTCTTTTTCCAGCAATTGCTGGTATTTATCCAGCGCGTCGGTGAACAACATCACCTCCAGACGCCCGGAACGGTCATCCAACGTACAGATGCCGATACGATTGCCGCGCTTGGTGACCATAACCCTTGCAGCAATCACGAGCCCCGCAGCCGTGGTGATTTTACCACGTTCTGTCGGATGCATGTCTTTTAGCCTGTGGCCGCCGACATAGCGCTCAATTTCTTTAATGTACTGGTTGATCGGGTGACCCGTCAGGTACAAACCTAACGTTTCACGCTCGCCGTCCAGCACCACCTGTTCTGGCCACGGCTGGCAGTTGGAATACGACTGTTCAATCTGCTCCGGCTCTTCCGCCAGCACCCCGAACATATCCGCCTGGCCAATGGCTTCCGCTTTCGCGTGCTGATCCGCCGCTTTCAGGGCGTCGCCCAGCGAGTTCATCAGCGCGGCGCGGTGCGGCCCAAGCCTGTCGAACGCGCCGGACATGATCAGTTTTTCCAGCACGCGGCGATTCAGCTTTTTGGTATCGGTACGGGCGCAAAGATCGAACAGCTCGCGGAAATACCCGCCGTTGTTGCGCGCTTCGATGATCGCCTCGATCGGCCCCTCGCCCACGCCCTTGATCGCGCCGATCCCGTAAACGATCTCCCCGTCGTCGTTGACGTGGAAATGGTAGAGACCTGAGTTAATATCCGGCGGCAGGATCTTCAGCCCCATGCGCCAGCACTCATCCACCAGGCCCACCACCTTCTCGGTGTTGTCCATATCGGCGGTCATTACCGCCGCCATAAACTCCGCAGGATAGTGTGCCTTCAGCCACAGCGTTTGATACGACACCAAAGCATAGGCGGCTGAGTGAGATTTGTTAAATCCGTACCCGGCGAATTTCTCCACCAGGTCGAAGATTTTCATCGCCAGCTCGCCGTCAACGCCGTTTTTCTTCGCCCCGTCTTCAAAGATGGAGCGCTGCTTGGCCATCTCTTCCGGCTTTTTCTTACCCATCGCACGACGCAGCATGTCCGCGCCGCCGAGCGTATAGCCGGAAAGCACCTGGGCGATCTGCATCACCTGTTCCTGATACAGGATGATGCCATAGGTTGGCTCCAGTACCGGCTTCAGGCTTTCGTGCTGCCACTGAACGTCCGGGTAGGAAATCTCTTCGCGCCCGTGCTTACGGTCGATAAAGTTATCTACCATCCCTGACTGCAGCGGGCCCGGACGGAACAGGGCCACCAGCGCGATCATATCTTCGAAGCAGTCGGGCTGCAGACGCTTAATCAGATCTTTCATGCCGCGGGATTCAAGCTGGAAGACAGCAGTGGTCTCCGAGCGCTGCAGCATGTCGAAACTTTTCTTGTCGTCCAGCGGGATGGCCGCGATATCCAACGGCGGCTCGCCGTTCTTCTCGCGGCGGGCGTTGATCATCTCCAGCGCCCAGTTGATGATGGTCAGCGTACGCAGGCCAAGGAAGTCAAACTTCACCAGCCCGGCGTATTCTACGTCGTTCTTGTCGAACTGGGTGACCGGATGCTGGCCCGCTTCATCGCAATACAGCGGCGCGAAGTCGGTGATTTTGGTCGGGGCGATAACCACGCCCCCCGCATGCTTACCGGCGTTACGCGTGACGCCTTCCAGCTTGCGCGCCATGTCGATCAGCGCTTTGACCTCTTCGTCCGCTTCATAGATTTCCGGCAGCTGCGGTTCAGCCTCAAAGGCTTTTGCCAGCGTCATGCCCGGATCGGGCGGCACCAGTTTAGAGATGCGATCGACAAACCCGTACGGGTGGCCCAGCACGCGGCCCACGTCGCGGATAACCGCTTTCGCCGCCATCGTACCGAAGGTAATGATCTGCGATACCGCATCACGGCCGTACATATCGGCCACGTGCTCGATCACCTGGTCACGTTTCTCCATGCAGAAGTCGACGTCGAAGTCGGGCATCGAGACACGTTCCGGGTTGAGGAAACGTTCGAACAGCAGGTCGAATTCCAGCGGATCGAGGTCGGTAATTTTCAGCGCATACGCCACCAGCGAACCAGCGCCGGAGCCACGCCCCGGTCCAACCGGCACGCCGTTATCCTTCGACCACTGGATGAACTCCATAACGATAAGGAAGTAGCCCGGGAAGCCCATCTGGTTGATCACCTGGAGTTCAATGTCCAGGCGTTCGTCATACTCCGGACGACGCTTTTTACGCTCTTCTTCATCCGGGAACAGGAATTCCAGACGCTCTTCCAGACCTTCTTTCGATTTCATGACCAGGAAATCTTCCGTGGTCATGTCACCCGTCGGGAACTGCGGCAGGAAGTATTCGCCAAGGCGGACGGTGACGTTGCAGCGCTTGGCGATCTCTACGCTGTTTTCCAGCGCTTCGGGGATATCGGAGAAGAGCTCACACATCTCCTCCTCGCTGCGCATGTACTGTTGTGCGGAGTAATTGCGCGGCCGCTTCGGATCGTCGAGGGTAAAGCCATCGTGGATCGCCACGCGAATTTCGTGAGCGTCAAAATCGCCCGCCTCAAGGAACCGCACGTCGTTGGTGGCCACTACGGGCAACCCGCGCTCCTCTGCGAGCGCCACGGCGGCATGAAGATAGCTCTCTTCATCCTGACGGCCGGTACGGATCAACTCCAGGTAATAACGATTCGGGAAATATTCTTCATAGAACGAGACGCATTGCTCCACCAGCGCGCTGTTACCGCGCAGCAGGGATTTGCCGACGTCCCCCATCCGGCCGCCTGAGATCAGGAGCAGCCCTTCGTTCAGTTCAGCCAGCCAGTCGCGGTCGATCCACGGTCCCAGCGCGCCGTAACCGCGCTGATAGGCTTTGGAGATCAAAAGTGTGAGGTTTTGGTAACCCGTGTTGTTCATCGCCAGCACGGAGATTTGCGTCAGTTCATCCCCGATGAGATCGCTCTGCACATGAAAATCTGCCCCGACAATAGGCTTCATCCCCGCGCCGTGCGCCGTTCCGTAGAACTTCACCAGGCCACACAGGTTGGTAAAATCGGTGATCGCCAGCGCAGGCATGCCAAGCGAGGCCGCCTTTTTTACCAGCGGCCCGGTCTTCGCCAGCCCATCGATCATGGAGTAGTCGCTATGCACCCGCAGGTGTACGAAACGTGGTTCAGCCATCTTCAGATTCCGCGTTACTTAATTGCTTGCGTAATGATTCAGGACACCCGTCCCAGGGCGCGTTTTACCGGGCCAAAACTGCGCCGATGGTGTTCGGTTGCGCCATGTTCAGCCAGCCTCTCCAGGTGGAAAGGTGTGGGATATCCCTTATGCTGGGCGAAACCATACTGAGGGTAAGTGAGGTCCAGCGCGGCCATTTCGGCGTCGCGTGTCACTTTGGCAATAATAGAAGCTGCGCTAATTTCTGCGACCCGGCTATCGCCTTTGACCACTGCCATTGAAGGCATGGGCAATGCCGGACAGCGGTTGCCGTCAATCAGGACATATTCAGGGGAAATTTTCAGCCCCGCCACCGCACGCTGCATCGCCAGCATCGTGGCATGCAAAATATTCAGCTCGTCTATCTCATGCGGTTCAGCACGCCCGAGGCTCCAGGCCAGCGCTTTCTCCTGAATCTCACTAAACAGCGCCAGCCGGCGCTTTTCAGACAATTTTTTTGAGTCGTTCAGCCCGACGATCGGCCGAGCCGGATCGAGGATCACCGCAGCGGTCACCACGGCTCCCACTAACGGACCACGACCCACTTCGTCCACACCCGCCACAAGGTGGGTGTGAGGATAAACAAATTCCATCATTTTGCTAACTCCAGCACCGCATCGGCCGCTTGCTCATCAGCATTACAGCGGATCAGTTGATGCAGTTCGCGGAAGGTATCGTGCATCTGGTGGCTGGTTTTACCGTTGGCGAGCAGCGGCAGCAGGGCCTCCGCCAGCGCCTGCGGCTGGCATTCATCCTGCAGCAGCTCTTTCACCAGCTCGCGCCCGGCAAGCAGGTTTGGCAGGGAGACGTAATCTGTTTTCACCAGACGTTTTGCCAGCCAGAAGGTAAACGGCTTCATGCGGTAACCGACCACCATCGGGCATTTCGCCAGCATACACTCCAGCGCCGCCGTGCCGGAGGCCAGCAGTGCGGCATCGCTCGCATACATCGCTTCCCGCCCCTGCCCGTCCAGAAGACGGACGTGAAGATCCGGGGCGACGTCAGCTTTGATGCGCTCAAACTGCTCGCGGCGTTTGGCATTCACCAGCGGCACGACCACTTCAAGATCGGGATAGGTCTGGCGAAGAAGTTGCGCAGTCTTAAGAAAATCGGCGCTCAGCATCTCAACTTCTGCGCCACGGCTGCCTGGCAGTAAGGCCAGACAGTGCACATCATGCGGGATGCCCAGCGCGTCGCGCGCCGCGTTTTTATCCGGATCCAGTGGCATCGCATCCGCCATGGTATGACCGATAAAACGGCACGGAACATTAAATCTGTCGTAAAACGCTTTTTCGAAAGGCAGGAAAGCCAGCACCAGGTGGGTGGACCGTCCGATTTTGAAAACGCGTTTCTGTCGCCACGCCCAGACGGATGGACTGACGTAGTGAATCGTCTTAATGCCCTGCTTTTTCAGATTCCCTTCGAGGGTAATGTTGAAATCAGGTGCATCGATACCGACAAACACATCGGGTTTGAGTTCGGTAAAGCGGCGGGTGAGATCGGCACGGATGTGCAGCAAACGGCGTAACCGTCCCAGCACCTCAACGATCCCCATCACGGCCAGCTCTTCCATTTCATACCAGGCTTCACAGCCTTCGGCCTGCATCAGCGGGCCAGCAACACCGACAAAGCGAGCATTGGGTACGCGTGCCTTAAGCGCACGGATGAGACCGGCACCAAGAATATCGCCGGAGGTTTCTCCGGCGACCAGGGCTATCGTAAGCGGACGACTGTCGACCATTAACGAATCAGACCCCTTGTTGAACGGTCAAAGAACTCCATGAACGCGTCCACTTCCGGGTGCTTTTTCGCCAGTTCGGCAATTTCCGGCTTCGCCTCTTCCAGCGTTTTACCGCTACGGTACAGCAGTTTGTACGCGTTGCGGATGGCAGTAATCGCTTCGCGACTAAAACCACGACGCTTGAGGCCTTCGATGTTCACGCCAAACGGCGTGGCATGGTTGCCCTGCGCAATCACATACGGTGGGACGTCCTGCGCCACACCGGAGCATCCGCCGACCATCACGTGCGCACCAATGATGCAGAACTGATGGACTGCGGTCATGCCGCCAATAATTGCGAAGTCATCAACTGATACGTGTCCTGCCAGCGTGGCATTGTTGGCAAGGATACAGCGGTCACCCACGGTACAGTCGTGCGCGATATGCGCATTCACCATAAACAGGTTATCGCTGCCCACCTTCGTCAACCCACCACCCTGTACTGTTCCACGATGAATGGTGACGCTTTCGCGAATACGGTTACGATCGCCGATTTCCACACGGGTCGACTCACCAGCATATTTCAGATCCTGGTTAACTTCGCCGATGGAGGCAAACTGATAGATCTCGTTATTGCAGCCAATGGTCGTATAACCATTCACCACAACGTGAGATTTCAGCACTGTACCCTCACCAATTTCGACATGGGGTCCAACAATACAAAACGGGCCAATGTGGGCGTTAGCACCAACGATGGCACCCGTTTCCACAATGGCGGTAGGATGAATAAAGGCGGATTTATCAATCACGTATCAGGACTCCCGGCTACGAGCACACATCATCGTCGCTTCGCAAACAACTTTACCGTCAACCAGCGCTACGCCTTTGAAGCGAGTCAGGCCACGACGCGTTTTTTCAAAAGTGACTTCCATGATCATCTGATCACCAGGCACGACAGGGCGCTTAAAGCGCGCTTCGTCAATACCCGCGAAGTAATACAGCTCACCGGGTTCCAGTTTACCGACGCTTTTAAACGCCAGAATACCGGTAGCCTGAGCCATCGCTTCCAGAATCAACACACCCGGGAAGATAGGTTTACCAGGGAAGTGCCCCTGGAAGAACGGCTCATTCACGGAAACATTTTTCACTGCGCGCAGAAAACGACCTTCTTCAAAATCCAGCACACGGTCTACCAGCAGAAACGGGTAGCGGTGCGGCAGAAGTTCTAAAATCTCTTCAATATGCAGAGTATGAGTGTCAGTAGTCAAAATACTCTTCCTGTCAAAATGTACTGATAACAATAATAACACGGCCTGCCGGTTTATTAGAAAGCCGACAGGCCGGGAAAAATAGCGTTAAACGGATGACGCTTAGTCTTGTTGATCGATCTTGCGCTCAAGGGACTTGAGGCGCTTGCTCATATCATCAATGTTCATCACCAGAGCTGCTGTTTTACGCCATACCTTGTTGGGCTGGAGCGGAATGCCGGAGGAATAGACGCCAGGTTCAGTGATAGGACGCATTACCATGCCCATTCCCGTCACGGTCACCTTGTCGCAGATTTCCATATGGCCATTAATCACGCTCGCACCGCCAATCATGCAATAACGGCCAATTTTCAGGCTGCCCGCCATGATGACGCCACCCGCAACCGCGGTATTGTCGCCAATCACAACGTTATGCGCAATCTGGCACTGGTTATCGATGATAACACCATTGCCAATGATCGTGTCGTCAAGCGCGCCACGGTCAATGGTGGTACAGGCGCCGATCTCCACGCGATCGCCAATAATAACGCGACCAAGCTGCGGGATCTTAACCCAGTTACCGCGATCGTTAGCGTAACCAAAGCCATCAGAACCAATCACGGTGCTGGACTGGACGAGGCAGTTTTCGCCAATTTCAACGTCATGGTATACGGACACATTGGCCCATAAACGGGTCCCGGCGCCGATTTTCGTATTTTTCCCAACGAAGCAGCCCGGGCCAATGACGACGTTATCGCCCAGCTCGACGCCGGATTCGATAACCGCATTCGCACCAACGGCGACGTTGTTACCCAGCCTGGCCGTCTCATCAATCGCTGCGCTGGCAGCAATGTTCTGGGCCGGTTGCGGCGTGGTATCAAGAATTTGAGCCATGCGTGCATACGTCAGGTAGGGGTTTTTCACTACCAGCGCGCTTACAGTGGCAAATGGAAGATCGTCCTGCGTCAGAACAACAGCTGACGCCTGGCATTGAGCCAGTTGCTCACGGTACTTAGGGCTTACCATGAAGGTAATCGTGCCAGCTTTAGCAGATTGCATGGACGCAACAGCGGTGATGACGATATCGCCATCACCGTGTAATTCTGCATCCAACTGCTGAGCTAAATCAGCCAGTCGAATTGAAGGCATTACTTATTTAACCTGTTTCAGAACGTCAGCAGTGATGTCTTTAACATCTTTGCTGTTGAAAGCGACGGCGTTCGCATCAACAACCAGATCGATGCTCTGATCGGCAGCCACTGCTTTAACAGCGGTCTGAATGCGAGTCACCAGCTTGCCGCGTTCTTCGTTAGAACGACGCTGACGATCCTGCTCGAAAGCCTGCGCTTTCTGGGAGAACGCCTGGCGCTGAGCCATTACGTCTTTTTCCAGCTTGCTGCGGTCGCTTGCCTTCATGGTAGAACCATCACGCTGCAGACGCTGCATTTTGGACTGAAGATCGTTTTCCATACCCTGCAGTTCGCTTGCACGGCCTTTGAATTCGTTTTCCAGAGTCGCAGAAACACCTGTTTTCTGTGCAACCTGCTGGAACAAATTACCCATGTTGACGATTGCAATTTTGTCTGCTGCCTGAGCAGAAGTTGCCATCGCTAAACCGAGACCTGCAGCTAATAACCACTTTTTCACAATTAACTCCTTACCATCCCATTGGCACCAGAAGGTACCGTTCTTTGCGTGGCAAGGCGACCGTTTTACCGATCGCCAGTTGTCAGCGCTACACTGCCAACGCATTCCTTTGCAGCGGATTATTACCAGGTTTTACCAATGTTAAACTGGAATTGCTCCGCTTTGTCTCCATCATATTTCTTAAACGGCTGGGCGTAAGAGAAGACCAACGGCCCCAGCGGTGACATCCATTGTAATGCGATACCGGCAGACATGCGAATATTGCTCGGATCGCTGTAGTCAGGAACGCCAGCTGCACGCATCTGGGCAGTGTTCTCCCAGTTGGTATCCCACACCGTACCCGCATCCCAGAAGAAGGATGTACGGACGGAGTTCGCATATTTATCACTAATAAACGGCGTTGGCGTGATGAACTCCAGACTGGCAACGGCCATAGCGTTACCGCCGACTGCGTCATCAGAACTACAGACTTCTGATGAGGAAGACTTATCGCAGTTATCTTTGTCGTTCCCGCCGTAGTAAACCGCTTTCGGACCAATGTTGTTGGACTGGAAGCCACGAACGGTACTGGAACCACCGGCATAGAAGTTTTCATAGAACGGCATCTCTTTGCCGCCTAAACCATCACCATAGCCCCAACGGGTACGACCCAGAACCACCCACTTGTGATCGTCATCGATCGGGAAGTAGGACGCAGTATCCAGCGTCACCTTATAGAACTCGTTATCGGAACCCGGGACGGTAACTTTACCGTTCAGGTTGACGCGAGAACCTTCCGTTGGGAAGTAACCACGGTCGAGACGGTTATAGGTCCAGCCGTAGTTGAAGGTGAAGTCATCTGCAGCGAAACCGTTGTTATCGCTGTTTTTGCTCGCCGACTGGCCAATAGAATCCAGGTAACGCCACATGGCCACCTGCGGTTGCATATTGGACAGGTCGTTATGCACGTAACCTAAGCCCGCTCGCAGGGTGTTGTATTCGTTAATCGGGAAGCCAAGCGTACCGTCCACACCGTAACTCTTGTTGGTGTAGGAGGACAGATCCGCATCGTCTGCTTTAAAGTCGTTGTAGAAGATACGACCGCCCAGGCTCACACCGTCAACGGTGAAGTATGGGTTCGTTACAGAGAACTCAGAGTAGGTCTGGTAGTCGTTTTTGGTACCGTTAATTCCGACAGAGTAACCCGTACCCAGCCAGTTATCCTGCTGCACGCCAACCTGGAAGCTGACGCCGCTTTCAGTACCGTAGCCCACACCAAAGTTAAAGCTACCGGTGTTACGCTCTTTCACTTTATAAACGACATCAACCTGATCCGGGCTGCCCGGTACGCGCTGGGTATCAGTATCAACCGTTTCAAAATAGCCCAGACGGTTCAGACGCTCTTTACCCTGATCAACGAGATCGCTACCTAACCATGCGCCTTCCATCTGACGCATTTCGCGACGCAGAACGGAGTCTTTGGAGGTGTCGTTACCGACGAAGCGGATCTTACGCACGTAGAAACGGTTACCCGCGTCAACATTCACGTGCAGCTTAACGGTTTTATCCGCGTCATTGATTTCCGGCTGAGTCTGTACGCGCGGATAGGCATAACCATAGCGGCCGAGCAGCTTCTTAATGCTGTCTTCCATTTTGGTGACTTTGGATCCGCTATAGAGATCGCCTGGCTGAATTTTGGTCAGCGATTCGATTTCAGCAGAATGCCCCGCCAGATTACCACTCACCTCAACACCCGAAAGCTTGTACTGATCGCCTTCCGTGATGTTGATCGTAATGTAGATGCCTTTCTTGTCCGGCGTCAGGCTCACCTGCGTCGAGTCGATGTTGAAACGCGCGTAACCACGATCCAGATAGTAGCTGCGCAGGGTTTCAAGGTCGCCCGCCAGTTTCTGTTTCTGGTATTTGCGATCGCCCACCACGTTCCACCACGGCACTTCATCGCGCAGCTGGAAGGTGGAGATCAGTTCGTCGGTGCTGAACGCGTGGTTACCCACAATGTTGATCTGCTGGATCTTCGCAGAGACACCTTCCTGGAAGACCAGCTTCAGGTCAACACGGTTACGCGGCAGCGGAGTCACAACCGCTTTCACGCTGGCGCTGTATTTACCGACGCTGTAGTAGAAGTCTTCCAGACCTTTTTCAATGTCTGAAAGGGTTGTGCGGTCCAGAGACTCCCCCACACGAACACCGGATGCTTCAAGGTTTTGCTTGAGCATGTCATCTTTCACCGACTTGTTACCGGAGAAAGTGATACTGGCGATCGTTGGACGTTCTTTTACCTGTACCAGCAGGGTATCACCATCACGCAGGACGCGGACATCCTCGAAGTTGCCGGTGGCAAACAGAGCACGGATGGTATTACTGATATCATCATCATTAACCGTATCGCCGGGGCGCACAGGCATACTGAGGAGGGCCGCACCAACGGCGACACGCTGAAGGCCTTCGAAATGAATGTCTTTCACTACGAACCCGTCAGCACCGTATACGGTGGCGCTGCTAAACAGCAGCGACGCTATGAGCAACTTTTTCATCGCCATCGTTATTATGCGTTCTTCCTAACTAACTCTCTTACAACCGAGAGAAATCATTGAAAAGTGCAAGCCCCATTAACAGCACCAGCAAAATCGAGCCAATGCGATAACTAAAGTCTTGAACTCGCTCGGATACCGGCCCGCCTTTTAGCTTTTCAATCGCTAAAAACAGCAGATGACCCCCGTCTAAAACGGGAAGCGGGAACAGGTTGATTATCCCAAGGTTCACGCTAATGAGCGCGAGGAACATGAGATAGTAAATCACCCCGAATTCCGCTGACATCCCAGCCCCCTGGGCAATCGAAATTGGCCCACTGAGGTTGTTCAGTTTCACATCACCGGTTATCAATTTCCCCAACATGTTGACCGTCAGCTTCATCAGTTGCCATGTTTTATCCGTGGCTTCAAGGATGGCGCTGAACGGCCCATACTGGCGTATTGTCTTGTACTCATCTGGCAGCGGGATCACTTTTGGCACAACGCCTGCAAACCCTTCTGCCTTCTTGCCGACCGACTTCGTATCCGGGATCAGCGTCAGCGAAAGCGGACTGCCCTGCCTTTCAACTTCCAGCGCGAGAGACGTACCCGGATTATCGCGCACCAGAGTAACAAAGGTCATCCACTCTGTTAATGGTTGACCATCGACTTTAACGATCCTGTCGCCTGCTTGCAAACCCGCTTTGCTCGCCGCCGAGTTTGCCTGTACTTCGGCTAATACCGGCTCGATCTGCGCGCCGCGCGGACGAATGCCCAGCGCAGCGACGGGATCCTCTTTGTCTGGCTCGAAACGCCATTGACGTAAATCGAGCACTTTGTCCTGACGGGCGTCTGACCCAAATGGCGATACGCTGATGGTGGTCTGCGGATCGCCAATTTTAGCAACCAGCTGCAGTCGCACGGCATCCCAATCAGGGGTTTCGATGCCATCAATCGCTTTAAGTTCCATCCCGGATGTAATTTGCGCACTCGCCGCGATGGAGTTGGGGGCAATGTCACCTACTACCGGACGCACGCCAGGGACGCCGATGATAAACACCAGCCAGTAAGCGAAAATTGCAAAGATGAAGTTGGCTACCGGTCCGGCAGCGATGATGGCGGCGCGTTGTCCAACGGTTTTATTGTTGAATGCGCTGTGTCGCAGTTCAGGCGCGACAGGCTCGACGCGTTCGTCGAGCATTTTGACGTAGCCACCCAGCGGGATAAGGGCGATGACAAATTGCGTACCATGGCGGTCGGTGCGCGTCCAGAGTGATTTACCAAAACCGATGGAAAATCGCTCTACGCGCACGCCACAGCGGCGAGCAACCCAGAAATGGCCAAATTCATGCACGGTAATCAGTACACCCAGTGCAACTATGAACGCCGCCAGATTCCAGAGAATGCTCAGCATAAAACCTTCCGTTAAATCGTCCCGAATACCAGTAAAAGCAAACACGCAAACACTGGAACAGCCGCTGTCAGGCTATCAATGCGATCCAGTATACCGCCATGCCCTGGAATCAGGTGTCCACTGTCCTTAATCCCTGCTTCACGCTTGAACATACTTTCGGTTAAATCACCGAGCACGGAGGCAAGCGCAGCAAAAATCGAGCACACCAGCAGTATTGATGGTGCCACTTCAAGATTCGCCCAGACGCCGTAGCCCCAGGAGATGATCGCGGCCGTAAACAAACCGCCGATAAATCCTTGCCAGGTTTTGCCCGGAGAAACCTTCGGTGCCAGCTTATGTTTGCCAAACAGTTTACCAAACATATAGGCCCCGGAGTCAGCCCCCCAGACGAGAATCATCACATAAAGCAGCCAGATCGCACCGCTGTAGTGGTTTTCGTCGTAGTGCCAGGCGCGCAGCGCAACCATACCCCAGAAAAAAGGAATAATAGTGAGCAAACCAAAAATCAGTCGCAGCACTTTTGAATGACGCCACAACGCCGCGGAGCCGGGATAAAACAGCACCAGCAACAGCGCGGCAACCCACCAGGCCAACGATATCCACAAGGAACCAGCCACCAGAGGCTGATGAATATCATGATGATATTCAGGCAACGTGAACAGCATTACGGCCAGAATAAAGCCACAAAGTACCGCAAGCCATACTCGCTGCGTACGCGAGGTAAAGCCGCTAAACTGTCCCCATTCCCACGCGGCGAGCATGCACACCACCAGCGTAACAATAGCGAATCCCACCGGGGGCAGTAAAAACAGCGCCGCAATGACAATGGGTATTAATACAAAAGCGGAAATCAGGCGATACTTCAGCAAAAGCTACCCCCATCAGGCTTTGTCGCCACCAGGCTCGGTGCCGCCGAAACGACGCTCTCGATTGGCAAAGGCATGCAGCGCACCTTCAAAGTCTTGTTCATCAAAATCGGGCCAAAGAACATCTGTAAAGTAAAGTTCGGCATAGGCAATTTGCCATATCAAAAAGTTACTTATGCGATGTTCTCCCCCTGTCCTAATTACTAAATCCACAGGTGCCAGTTCATTCATGCAGATTTGCTTGCTCAGCGCTTCTTCATCAATTTGGTCGGGTCTCAACAGCCCTTCCTGAACCTGTTCGGCGAGATGCCGAACGCCCTGGATAATATCCCAGCGTCCGCCGTAATTCGCCGCAATATTCAGCGTCAGACCGGTATTATTTTCAGTCAGCGCCTCTGCTTTACGAATCCGTTCCTGCAAACGTGAGTTAAAACGACTGGTATCGCCAATGATACGCAGGCGGACGTTGTGGCGGTGCAGGCTTTTTACTTCGCTGTCTAGCGCCCACACAAACAATTCCATCAACGCAGTCACTTCCTGCAGCGGTCGATTCCAGTTTTCACTGCTAAAAGCATAGAGCGTTAACGCATCAATGCCGTTATTGGCGGCAAAAGAAACGGCGCGGCGAACGGATTTCGCCCCAGCTTTATGCCCAAAGGCTCGTATCTTCCCTTGTCTTTTCGCCCAGCGGCCATTGCCATCCATAATGATTGCTACATGACGGCAGCCATGAGCTGGCAAGTTTTCGCTTATTGGTTGATTCGCAGACAACATAACGCGTTTTTTGTCCCTGAAAAGGATTTAACGGTACTCAGGAATACTGAAGCCGATACATAAAAAAGCCGTGTCAAACCACGGCTCACCTGACCACGTAAAGTCAAATACCTGCGATCAGGTGGCGCAGACTATATCACTGAAGCCCAACGCTAACAAATAGCACGACGACTAGTGGTTGCTTTATCACCAGCTTGCGAGAAGTGTCACCTGTTGGCGCGCAATATTACGCGCAGCTGCATCCACCGTCAGCACCTCTTCCACGCTCTGTGGTTCGCGCAAATCCATCATCTCCAGTACCGATAAATTTAACGCCGCAATATCGGTAAAACGAATTTGCTGATTCAGAAATGCTTCAACGGTAATTTCATTGGCTGCATTCAGTGCCGTTGTCGCCGCCTGCCCCTGGTCAAAGGCCGTCATTGCAAGCTTCAGACAAGGGTAACGGTCATAGTCTGGTTCACTGAACGTCAGGGAACTTAGCTTGCAGAAATCAAGCGGCTTCACGCCGGACTTCACTCGATTCGGCCACGCCATGGAATGGGCAATCGGCGTACGCATATCAGGTTCGCCCAACTGCGCCAGCACGCTGCCATCCTGATAACGCACCATCGAATGAATCACCGATTGCGGGTGAATCAGAACTTCCATCTGTTTCGCTGACGCATTAAACAGCCAGCGCGCTTCAATGTATTCCAGACCTTTGTTCATCATGGTGGCAGAGTCAACGGAGATTTTACGCCCCATCGACCAGTTCGGATGACGGCACGCCTGATCCGGCGTCATCGCACGCAGTTCAGACAGTGGCGTTTCACGGAACGGGCCACCAGACCCGGTAAGCAGAATCGACACGACGCCATTCTGCTCCAGGTCAGCGTACCCCAGGTTCTGTTGAAAAGGTTGCGGTAAACTCTGAAAAATCGCGTTGTGCTCGCTGTCGACGGGCAAAAGACGCGCCCCGCGCTGCTTCACCGCCTCCATGAACAGGCGTCCGCAGGTGACCAGCGACTCTTTATTGGCCAGCAGAACGTCCTTACCGGCATCAATCGCGGCAAGCGTCGGCAATAATCCTGCCGCCCCGACAATGGCCGCCATCACCTGATCCACCTCATCCAGCGCCGCCATCTCGCAGGCCGCCTGTTGGCCACTCAGCACCTCGGTTCGACTGCCCTTCTCAAGCAGCTGTGCTTTCAGCAGGCGCGCGCTCTCTTCGTCATCCATCACCGCATAGCGGGGCGTAAACTCCAGGCACTGCTCAACCATTCGCTGCACATTCTTACCGGCCACCAGCGCTGTCACGGTGTAAAGTTCAGGATTATGGCGAACAACGTCGAGAGTGCTGCAACCGATAGAGCCGGTTGAGCCAAGGAGTGTTAAATGCTTCATGAGATGCCCGAAAAGTTAGACCAGATAAAAGCAAAACGCCGCCAGCAAGACCCAAAGTCCCTCTGAACGGCGTTTATCAGTGTACGACAGAAATCAGAACTGCATCAGTTCCGCTTCTTTATCTGCCAGCGCCGCATCAATTTTCTTGATGGCAGCGTCAGTCATTTTCTGAATGTCGTCCTGGGAACGACGATCGTCATCTTCACTGATCTCTTTTTCTTTCAGCAGCGCTTTGACTTTATCATTCGCGTCGCGACGGACGTTACGCACGGATACACGACCCTGCTCAGCTTCGCCACGTACCACTTTGATCAGGTCTTTACGACGCTCTTCGGTCAGCGGTGGCAGTGGAACGCGGATGTCAGCCCCCGCAGAGCTTGGGTTCAGACCGAGGTCAGACGCCATGATCGCTTTCTCAACCGCCGGGCCCATAGAACGATCGAATACGTTGATTTTCAGCGTACGGGTATCTTCTACCGTCACGCTCGCCAGCTGACGCAGAGGGGTTGGCGTACCGTAGTACTCGACGATGATGCCATCCAACAGGCTTGGGGAAGCACGGCCAGTACGGATTTTGCTGATTTGGGTTTTGAACGCTTCTACGCATTTTTCCATGCGTACTTCAGCATCTTTTCTGATGTCGTTAATCACGTTACGAATCCTTGAAAACTTGTCTCAGGCAGACTATCCGCCAGCACAGCGCTACAGGTGTGCTAAGTATAGTCGCGTTTAATTCATGACAACGCCAAAGGCGCGCCCGGGTAAGATACCACTACAAAATAAAGCGGAATCTTACCTGTATTTATCGTCAACGGAAATTATTCCGTGATCAAAGTGCCTTCTTTTTCGCCCATGACCACGCGACGCAGTGCGCCAGGTTTGTTCATGTTGAAGACACGAATTGGCAATTTGTGGTCGCGAGCCAGCGTGAAGGCGGCAAGATCCATCACTTTCAGCTCTTTATCCAGCACTTCGCTGTAGCTCAGCTGATCGTACATGGTGGCAGAAGGATCTTTTGCCGGGTCGGCAGTAAACACGCCATCGACTTTGGTCGCTTTCAGTACCACATCAGCTTCGATCTCGATACCGCGCAGGCAGGCAGCGGAATCGGTCGTAAAGAACGGGTTACCCGTACCGGCGGAGAGGATCACCACGCGGTTGTTGCGCAGCAGGCTGATAGCTTCTGCCCAGCTGTAATTATCGCATACGCCATTCAGGGGGATCGCGGACATCAGGCGGGCGTTCACATAGGCGCGATGGAGCGCATCACGCATCGCCAGGCCATTCATCACGGTTGCCAGCATCCCCATGTGGTCGCCCACAACGCGGTTCATCCCCGCTTTCGCCAGACCAGCACCACGGAAAAGGTTGCCACCGCCAATGACCACGCCAACCTGGATGCCCAGTTCGACCAGTTCTTTGATTTCCTGTGCCATGCGATCAAGGATGCTTGCGTCAATACCGAAGCCTTCCGATCCCTGCAGCGCTTCGCCACTCAGCTTAAGCAGAATGCGTTTGTACACGGGTTTTGCATTGGTAGCCATGTTTCTTTCCTGAGACTGTCAACGATTAAGATGGGGGTTAATTCTGGCGACATGATATGCCGCAAATCAGTACAGCGATACTGGAGCCTGTCTGATTTCCTGTGACGGGTGACAAAAAGAAGCCGCCCTCAGGCGGCTCCTTTTCAATCATTAAGACTGCTTGGACATTGCAGCAACTTCTGCTGCGAAGTCAGTCTCAACTTTCTCGATGCCTTCGCCCACTTCGAAGCGGATGAAGCCAGTTACGTCAGCGTTGTGCTCTTTCAGCAGCTGAGCAACAGATTTGCTTGGGTCCATTACGAATGGCTGGCCAGTCAGAGAAACTTCGCCGGTGAATTTCTTCATGCGGCCTTCAACCATTTTCTCTGCGATTTCTTTTGGTTTACCAGACTGCATCGCGATGTCCAGCTGAACCTGGTACTCTTTCTCTACCACTTCAGCAGACACGTCTTCTGGCTTAACGAATTCTGGCTTGCTTGCAGCGATGTGCATTGCCAGCTGTTTAACCAGCTCTTCGTCAGCGCCTTTAGCCGCAACCAGAACACCGATACGAGCACCGTGCTGGTAAGAACCCAGAACGTCGCCTTCCAGAGAAGCAACGCGACGGATGTTGATGTTCTCGCCGATTTTAGCAACCAGCGCAACACGCTCTTCTTCGAACTGTGCTTTCAGAACTTCAACGTCAGTGATTTTGCCAGCAACCGCTGCGTCCAGAACTTTGTTAGCAAATGCCTGGAAACCACCATCTTTAGCAACGAAGTCAGTCTGGCAGTTAACTTCCAGAATGATGCCGTAGGTGCCGTCGATCTTAGTGATGATCACGCCGTCAGCAGCAACGTTGCCTGCTTTTTTAGCTGCTTTGATCGCACCGGATTTACGCATGTTTTCGATTGCCAGCTCGATGTCGCCGTTCGCTTCAGTCAGCGCTTTTTTGCAATCCATCATGCCTGCGCCAGTACGCTCGCGCAGCTCTTTTACCAGGGATGCGGTAATTTCAGCCATTCTTAAATCCTCGGGAGATGTGAACTGCCCGGCCGGGGGCCAAACAGTGTAAATTGAAAAAAGGGGCCGGTAATGGGCCCCTATTCATACACGGTACTAATAAGGGGTAAAACCTTATTATTCAGCTTCTACGAAGCTTTCTTCCGCCTGAGAAGCCAGATCCTGGGAACGGCCTTCACGAACGGTAGCAGCTACAGCGCTCAGGTACAGGCTAACAGCACGGATTGCGTCGTCGTTACCCGGGATAACGAAGTCAACACCGTCCGGATCGGAGTTGGTATCAACGATAGCGAATACCGGAATACCCAGGTTGTTAGCTTCTTTGATAGCGATGTGCTCGTGGTCTGCATCGATTACGAACAGCGCGTCTGGCAGGCCGCCCATATCTTTGATACCGCCCAGGCTGTTTTCCAGCTTGTCCAGTTCACGAGTGCGCATCAGCGCTTCTTTCTTAGTCAGCTTGTCGAAAGTACCGTCCTGAGACTGGGTTTCCAGATCTTTCAGGCGCTTGATGGACTGACGAACAGTTTTCCAGTTGGTCAGCATGCCGCCCAACCAGCGATGGTTCACGAAGAACTGGTCGCAGCTGTTAGCAGCATCTTTCACAGCTTCGCTTGCAGCGCGCTTAGT
This sequence comes from Enterobacter sp. HMSC16D10, assembly GCF_001807145.1. NCBI lineage: Bacteria > Pseudomonadati > Pseudomonadota > Gammaproteobacteria > Enterobacterales > Enterobacteriaceae > Enterobacter > Enterobacter sp. HMSC16D10. Next base: position 240,611 of record NZ_KV787865.1, on the reverse strand, counting down.
ACCAACGAACAGAATCTTACCTTTACGGGAAGAGATCTTGTTCAGCTCAGCCAGGGCTTCGTTGAACATTGGTACAGTTTTCTCAAGGTTGATGATGTGAACTTTGTTACGTGCGCCGAAGATGAAAGGCTTCATTTTCGGGTTCCAGTAACGGGTCTGGTGACCAAAGTGAACACCAGCCTTGAGCATGTCGCGCATGGAAACAGTTGCCATGTTTAAAACCTCTATATTGAAAGTTGGGGTTATGCCTCCACGTATCCCATATTACCGACCCCGAAGGGCACCCCGGAATATGTGCCGATACGTGTGTGTTGTTACACAAAGTGAGATTTGTCGCTCCCGTCCAGCCTGTGTATCTAAGATGGATCGGAAGTCCGGCGCGCTTTATACCACAAAACACGACCAGAAACCAACAGTTGTTGGCGGAGTGTGCTGTTAATGATTCTCAATTTGGCACGGAGCGTGCCTGACTGATACCATTGACGACACTTAGACTAGTATTGTCGAAAAAATCGACACCGATGGACAGATTACATGGCTATCTCTATTAAGACACCTGAAGAAATTGAAAAGATGCGCGTCGCCGGTCGTCTGGCCGCGGAAGTGCTGGAAATGATCGAGCCGTTCGTGAAGCCGGGCGTCAGCACGGGTGAACTGGACCGCATCTGTAACGACTATATCGTGAACGAGCAGCACGCGGTTTCCGCCTGCCTCGGCTACCACGGTTTCCCAAAATCCGTCTGCATCTCAATTAATGAAGTGGTGTGCCACGGCATTCCTGACGATGAAAAACTGCTGAAAGACGGCGATATCGTCAACATCGACGTGACCGTCATTAAAGACGAGTACCACGGTGACACCTCAAAAATGTTCATCGTTGGCAAGCCGACCATCCTGGGCGAGCGCCTGTGCAAAGTCACCCAGGACAGCCTCTACCTGGCGCTGAAAATGGTGAAGCCGGGTATTCGCCTGCGTACTATCGGCGCCGCAATTCAGAAATTTGTGGAAGCGGAAGGGTTCTCCGTGGTGCGCGAATACTGCGGTCACGGTATTGGCCGCGTCTTCCATGAAGAGCCGCAGGTTCTGCACTACGATGCAGACGACGGCGGCGTCGTGCTGCAAAAGGGCATGACCTTCACCATCGAGCCAATGGTCAACGCCGGTGACTACCGCATCCGCACCATGAAAGACGGCTGGACGGTGAAAACCAAAGACAGAAGCTTGTCTGCCCAGTACGAGCATACTATTGTGGTAACAGACAACGGCTGCGAAATTATGACGTTGCGCAAGGATGACACCATCCCGGCGATACTGACGAACATTGAGTGATAAGAAGCCGGCAAATGCCGGCTTTTTTAATGGCGATAGCTTTTTCTTATGGGTGGCGCACGATGAGTAATCTTTTACCCGAACAGTATGCTAACACAGCCCTTCCCACCCTCCCCGACCAGCCCGATAACCCGGGCGTCTGGCCGCCGCACGAGCTGACCTGCGCGCATATTAAATCCCATATGGATGTTTTCCATCGCTGGCTGGGTAGCGCGTTCGATGCAGGCGTATCTGCCGAGCAGCTCATTGAGGCGCGCACCGAGTTTATCGACCAGCTCCTGCAGCGTCTATGGATCGACTACGGTTTCGGGCAGGTTAGCGACATCGCGCTGGTTGCCGTCGGGGGCTATGGCCGCGGTGAGCTGCATCCGCTTTCCGATATCGATCTCCTGATCCTAAGCCGCAAAAAGCTGCCGGACGAACAGGCGCAAAAAATCGGCGAGCTTCTGACCCTGCTCTGGGACGTGAAGCTGGAAGTCGGCCACAGCGTTCGCACCCTGGAAGAGTGTCTGCTGGAAGGGCTATCGGACCTAACCGTTGCCACCAACCTGATTGAAACCCGTCTGCTGATTGGCGACGTCGCGCTGTTCCTGGAGCTGCAAAAACATATCTTCAGCGACGGCTTCTGGCCGTCAGAAAAGTTCTTCGCCGCGAAGGTCGAGGAGCAAAACCAGCGCCACCAGCGCTACCACGGCACCAGCTATAACCTTGAGCCTGACATTAAAAGCAGCCCCGGCGGCCTGCGCGACATCCACACGTTACAGTGGGTCGCCCGTCGTCACTTTGGCGCCACCTCGATGGACGAGATGGTCGGCTTTGGCTTCCTGACCGAGGCCGAGCGTAACGAGCTCAACGAGTGTCTGCACCTGCTGTGGCGCATCCGCTTTGCCCTGCATCTGGAGGTCACCCGCTACGATAACCGTCTGCTGTTTGACCGCCAGCTCAGCGTGGCGCAGCGCCTGAATTACCAGGGCGAAGGTAACGAGCCGGTTGAGCAGATGATGAAGGATTTCTTCCGCGTCACCCGCCGGGTGACCGAGCTGAACCAGATGCTGTTGCAGCTGTTCGACGAGGCCATTCTGGCCCTGACGGCGGACGAAAAGCCGCGCCCGATTGATGACGAATTCCAGCTGCGCGGTACGCTTATCGATCTGCGCGACGAAACGCTGTTTATCCGCGAGCCGGAAGCGATCCTGCGGATGTTCTACACCATGGTGCGCAACAGCACCATCACCGGGATCTACTCCACCACCCTGCGCCATCTGCGCCACGCGCGCCGCCATCTGACGCAGCCTTTGTGTTACATCCCGGAAGCGCGCTCGCTGTTCCTGAGCATGCTCCGCCATCCGGGTGCCGTCAGCCGCGGGCTGCTGCCGATGCACCGCCACAGCGTGCTGTGGGCCTATATGCCGCAGTGGTCGCACATCGTTGGGCAGATGCAGTTCGACCTGTTCCACGCCTACACGGTGGATGAACACACCATCCGCGTGATGCTCAAGCTGGAGAGCTTTGCCAAAGAAGAGACGCGCTCCCGCCACCCGCTGTGCGTCGAGCTGTGGCCGCGCCTGACCCATCCGGAACTGATCCTGATTGCCGCCCTGTTCCACGACATCGCCAAGGGCCGCGGCGGCGATCACTCGGTGCTCGGCGCGCAGGACGTGCTGAAATTTGCCGAACTGCACGGTCTCAATTCGCGCGAAACGCAGCTGGTCGCCTGGCTGGTGCGCCATCACCTGCTGATGTCGGTCACCGCGCAGCGTCGGGACATTCAGGACCCGGAAGTCATTAAGCAGTTCGCGGAAGAAGTTCAGACGGAAAACCGCCTGCGCTATCTGGTCTGCCTGACGGTGGCGGATATTTGCGCCACCAACGAAACCCTGTGGAACAGCTGGAAGCAGAGCCTGCTGCGCGAGCTGTACTTTGCCACCGAAAAACAGCTGCGTCGCGGGATGCAGAACACGCCGGACATGCGCGAGCGCGTGCGTCACCACCAGCTTCAGGCGCTGGCGCTGCTGCGGATGGATAACATTGATGAAGAGGCGCTACATCAGATTTGGGCCCGCTGCCGCGCCAACTATTTTGTCCGCCACAGCCCAAACCAGCTGGCGTGGCACGCGCGGCATCTGCTCAAGCACGATCTGTCCCAGCCGATGATCCTGCTAAGCCCGCAGACCACGCGCGGCGGAACGGAGATTTTCATCTGGAGCCCGGACCGGCCTTATCTGTTTGCTGCCGTCTGTGCCGAGCTGGACAGACGTAACCTGAGCGTGCATGACGCGCAGATTTTCACCACCCGCGACGGCATGGCCATGGACACCTTTATCGTGCTGGAGCCGGACGGCAGCCCGCTGTCGTCGGACAGGCATGAAGGGATACGTTTTGGTCTGGAGCAGGCGATTACCCAGCGCAGCTGGCAGCCCCCGCAGCCGCGTCGCCAGCCGGCAAAATTGCGCCACTTTACCGTGGATACCGAGGTCAATTTCCTGCCGACCCACACCGATCGTAAATCGTTCCTGGAGCTGATCGCGCTCGACCAGCCAGGGCTGCTCGCCCGCGTCGGCCAGGTTTTTGCCGATCTGGGAATTTCGCTTCATGGGGCCCGAATTACAACGATTGGCGAGCGAGTAGAAGATTTATTTATAATCGCCACCGCCGACCGGCGTGCCCTTAATAATGACCTGCAGCTTGAAGTGCAACAACGGTTGACAGCAGCCCTCAATCCAAACGATAAAGGGTGATATGTTTTTTAGTGAAATGGAAAGAGTAAACAATGCAGCAGTTACAGAACGTTATTGAGTCCGCTTTTGAGCGTCGCGCCGAGATTACCCCGGCAAATGTGGATACCGTGACCCGTGAAGCGGTAAACCAGGTGATTTCCCTGCTGGATTCCGGCGCACTGCGCGTGGCAGAAAAAATCGACGGTCAGTGGGTCACTCATCAATGGCTGAAGAAAGCCGTGCTGCTCTCTTTCCGCATCAACGATAACCAGGTTATCGACGGAGCAGAAAGCCGCTACTTCGATAAAGTGCCAATGAAGTTCGCTGACTACGACGAAGCGCGTTTCCAGAAAGAAGGTTTCCGCGTGGTGCCGCCTGCGGCGGTGCGTCAGGGTGCCTTCATCGCACGCAACACCGTGCTGATGCCATCCTACGTGAACATCGGTGCCTACGTTGATGAAGGCACCATGGTGGATACGTGGGCAACGGTTGGTTCCTGCGCACAGATCGGTAAAAACGTTCACCTGTCCGGCGGCGTGGGCATCGGCGGTGTTCTGGAACCACTGCAGGCTAACCCAACCATCATCGAAGATAACTGCTTCATCGGCGCGCGTTCAGAAGTGGTGGAAGGCGTGATCGTGGAAGAAGGTTCCGTGATCTCCATGGGCGTTTACATCGGCCAGAGCACCCGTATTTACGATCGTGAAACCGGCGAAGTGCATTACGGTCGCGTTCCGGCGGGCTCCGTGGTGGTTTCCGGCAACCTGCCGTCCAAAGATGGCAAATACAGCCTGTACTGTGCGGTTATCGTGAAGAAAGTGGATGCGAAAACGCGCGGTAAAGTGGGCATCAACGAATTGCTGCGCACCATCGATTAATCGGGTATAACAAAAAGCGGGGGCAACCCCGCTTTTTTTATATCTGAGGGTGGCGAAAATAGATTTTTTCGTTAATTATTCAAAGGTTATGTTGAGATCAAGGGTACCGCTATGTACGATAATCTGAAAAGTCTGGGCATTACCAATCCTGATGAAATTGATCGTTACAGCCTCCGCCAGGAAGCCAATAACGATATTTTGAAAATCTATTTTCACAAGGACAAAGGAGAGTTTTTCGCCAAAAGCGTGAAGTTTAAATACCCACGCCAGCGTAAGACCGTTGTTGCTGACGGTGTAGGACAGGGATACAAAGAAGTACAGGAAATCAGCCCTAACCTGCGCTATGTGATCGATGAACTCGATCAGATCTGCCAGCGCGACCGCACCGAAGTCGATCTCAAGCGCAAGATCCTTGACGATCTGCGTCACCTTGAAAGCGTTGTTACCAATAAGATCAGCGAGATTGAAGCGGATCTTGAGAAGTTAACCCGCAACAAATAAGCCGTTTTATTGCCCGGTGGCGCTTCGCTTACCGGGCCTACGAACGCTTGTAGGCCGGGTAAGGCGAAGCCGCCACCCGGCAAACAGCATCATCTCTGTTCATCCAACTGCAGCGCCACATACAGCAGCAGCCTGTCGTCGAAATTTCCCAGATCCAGCCCCGTCAGCTCTGAAATTCGGTTTAACCGATACTCCAGGGTATTGCGGTGGATAAACAGCGCTTTTGACGTCGCCAGCGGCTGCACGTTATGACGGAACCACGCCTGCAGGGTCCGGCGCAGCAGGCCGTTATTGTCCATGGCTTTCAGGCGCGCCAGTGGCCGCGCCAGCTCATTGGCCTGCCAGCCACCGCGCAGGCTGTCGAGCAGCACCGGCAGCATCAGGTCCTGATAAAAATAGCTGCGGCTCTCCGGCATTCGCTGCTTGCCCACCATCATGGTGGTGCGCGCGGTTCGCCAAGAGCGGGCGATACTGCCCGGACCGGTAAAGTAGTTGCCCAGCGCAACGCGAAAACGCAGCTGACCATTCTCTTTCATACGGGAAATTAACTGCTCCACGCGACGGCGATGATCGTCCGCATCCCAGCGGCCAAACGCATTGAGCGCCGGTTTGAGCACCACCATCTCCGTCAGAGAAACGATCGCCACCAGGTTATCGCGCTCCGGCGTCGCCAGTGCATTTTGCAGCTGCTGCAGCTCGGCCATCGCGCTGTCTACGCCCAGCTGGCCGCTGTCGACCTCAATGACCGCCACCACGCGCGGCTGATTCAGATCGATCCCCAGACGCTGGGCCCATTCACTGAGCGCAGGCGTATGCTCCTCTGCCTGAATAAGGTTCATCACCAGCTCTTCGCGCAGGCGGCTGTCCTGAGCCAGCAGGTGCATCAGCCGCGACTGCTCGAGCATCATCTCCGCCGTCATGCAGACCAGCTCGCCATATTTTCGCAGTGACTCAGGCTCGCCGGTGAGGCCGATTACCCCCACAATCTCACCTTCAAGGCGCAGCGGTAAATTGATGCCCTGACGGACGCCGTGCAGGTGTTTCGCTACCGCATCGTCTATATCAACCACGCGCCCCTGGGAGAGCACCAGCAGCGCGCCTTCGTGCAATTCCCCAATACGCTCGCGATCGCCACTGCCAATAATGCGCCCGCGGGCATCCATTACGTTGATATTGGTATCAATGATGCGCATGGTGCGCGCCACAATATCCTGCGCCATTTTGGTATCAAGATGCCAGCCAGCCATAGAACCCTCCCGTGAGCAGAGCTCAAGCATAGGGAAGTTCAGCGACGCCCGCATTGTGCAGATGCACAAAGAGAGAGGAAGAAGTGTGGACTTGTGTGAAAGGTCACAGAAACGAGAAAAGCCCCTGCGAACAGGGGCTTCAGAGGATTACTGCATCAGCAGGTAAATAGAGGTGTCACCACGCTGGATATTCAGCGCCAGCACGGAAGGTTTGCTGTCGAGGATCTTACGCAGTTCAGCGATGTTTTTCACCGGCTGCTGGTTAGCGCCCATGATCACATCGCCTTTTTTCAGGCCGATACGGGCTGCCGGTGAATTCGCCTTCACGTTATTCACCACTACGCCTTTATCTGCGCCTTTGTTGCTCATCTCGGCACCTTCAATACCGCTGAAGATGGTGCTGGAGTCCACCTGATTCTGGCTGCTCTGCTGCAGCTCCAGGCTGACGTTAACCGCCTTGCCGTCGCGCAGCAGACCAAGGGTCACTTTGCTGCCGATAGGCATAGAGCCGACTTCCGCACGCAGGGCAGCAAAGCTGCTGATCGGTTTACCATTCAGGGAGGTGATCACATCCCCCGCTTTAATGCCCGCTTTCGCCGCAGAGGAGTTCGGCATCACCTGGCTGACGAATGCCCCGCGCTGGGCGTCAACTTTCATTGCCTTAGCCAGTTCGGAGTTCAGTTCCGTACCCAGGATACCCAGCTCACCGCGTTTCACCTGGCCATACTGCACCATCTGCGCGGTCAGGTTTTTCACCATGTTACTTGGGATAGCAAAGCCGATCCCGATGTTGCCGCCGTCCGGTGCCAGGATCGCGGTGTTGATACCGATCAGCTCGCCGTTCAGGTTCACCAGCGCGCCGCCGGAGTTACCGCGGTTGATCGCTGCATCCGTCTGGATGAAGTTTTCATAGTTTTCGGCATTGAGGCCGCTGCGGCCCAGTGCAGAGACGATACCCGAGGTCACGGTTTCACCCAGACCGAACGGGTTACCGATCGCCACGGTGTAGTCACCCACGCGCAGCGCGTCGGAGTCGGCAATTTTAATCGCCGTCAGGTTTTTCGGATCCTGAATCTGGATCAGCGCGATGTCGGAGCGCGGGTCTTTGCCGACCACTTTGGCGTCAAACTTACGGCCATCGCTCAGCTGAACCTTAATGCTGCTCGCGTTATCAACAACGTGGTTGTTGGTGACGACATAGCCTTTCGCTGCATCAATGATTACCCCCGAGCCAAGCGCCATGAATTTCTGTTGCTGGCCGCCGCCCTGGCTGTCATCCCCTGCGCCACCGCCCTGACAGAACGGAGAGCTCTGGAATGGCGAACCGTCCTGGCAGAACGGCGAGTTGTCGCCGAAGAACTGCTGGAAGTTACGCGGCATGCGCGGCGTATTGACGGTCGTGCTACCCTCAACGTTAATACTCACCACCGATGGCATCACTTTTTCGAGCATCGGTGCCAGGCTTGGCATCTGCTGCGCGGTTGCTGCCGACGACGCGGTCTCGGCTGCAGTAGCAGTCAGAGGAGACAGCGCTAAACCTAAACTCAGAGCCAGTGCACTCATTGCTAATGTGGTTTTTTTCATGTTTCTCAATCTCGATTTACAGGTAACGCAAAATTGCTGTGTAACTCAGATTCGTTTTATACCGCTTAGTTCCGGCGATAAGTTTATGGAAAAGGTAAAAATTTATTGGCCGTCTTTACAAAACTCCGGGTTATTCCACCGCCATCAGCTTGCGATATTCATCCCAGGCATACAAATCCGTCATGCCGCTGATATAGTCCTGGATAAGACGGCAGCGGTAATAATATTCCATCACCGGCCACTGCGGTGACTGGCGATCCAGCTTGCCAATCGCTTCGACATACGCCAGACGGTGTCGGGTAGAAAGTTTTTGATAAAGTCGTGATTCAATGGGAATACGGCGCACGCGCTCGTGTTCTACCAGCTCGCTGAATTCGTCGACCGACAGTTGGAGCAGCGGAGCATAAATTTCCAATAACCCACTGATCACCCTATATCCCTGCAGCTCTAACTGTTCGACATCCGGATGGCTGAATACATGCCGCATCGCCACATGTTTATAAAGCTCGAGGAGCTGGCTGAAACTGCTGTCATCTTCCAGCAGGGCGTGGTTGAATTCCCCGCTGAAAATCAGCGGCAAATTATCAATAAAGCGTGACGCCGCGTACGGCACCAGCTTATTTAATGTATTGACCCGCAAATACATAAAGAACTGGTCTTCCGTACTGCGGCTTAATGTATTTGAGCGCGATTTTTCCCAGGCATTTTCGACAACCTGCGCAAACAGCGAGCCTTTTTCATGGGTGCCCCAGGCCGTATAAAGATGCTGATAAAGCTCCTCGACGCTGAAGATTCTTTTCTCAACGGCGTCTTCCAGATCGGCCACGCAATAGGAAATATCATCGGCGGCTTCCATAATCCAGGTCAATGGAAAACGGCCGTTTGGCGTCAATGAAAGTTCTTTACGTAACCGTTCAATATAAGCCTCTTCGGAAAGGTAATAGCCCGGTTTTTTCATTAAATAACTGTGGGACGCGGGCGTCTCCCCCATCCACCACGCGGGGCGCGTATATTTAAGAATGCAGCCGACCTGCGCCCAGGTCAGGTTCATACGCATCAGGGAATGCACCAGCCGGATCCCCTGCGCGTTACCCTCAAAGTGACAGAGGTCCTGGCGCACCTTGCGGCGCAGATCGTTCAGCCCCTCTTCACCTTCACGCAGGCGTAAATCGCGTACGATGCAGCGGTCGTCGCTCAGCGGCTGGCTTACCGCATCCGAAGGGTAAAGCCGTTGCTTAAACCAGTCATTGATAGCCGCCTCTCCAAAGTGACCGAAAGGCGGGTTGCCGATGTCATGCATCAGGCAGGCCATCTCAACGATGCTCTCAAAAGGCCCCGTCAGCTCGTCCAGACCATAGGTTTCCAGTAAGCGCTGCTCTTTGAGACGACTTAAAATCTCTTTGGCGATGTAGCGCCCGACCTGCTGCACCTCCATGGAGTGGGTTAAGCGCGTGCGCACCGCGGCGTTACGCTCCAGCGGAAAGACCTGGGTCTTTTGCTGCAGACGGCGGATGGCGGGCGAGTTAATGATCCGCCCGCGATCGCTTTCGAAGATACGCAGGATCTCATGTTCGCTCTTGTCGCCCTGCGGCGAACGGAAACGTCGGTGCCAGTTAATTTTGGTGCGAAAATCGATTGGTGACATGTGCTCCCCCGCGTGAGAATGCGTTTCCCCTTAACCGCATGATAGACTATGCATCTTAACAAGGCACATCGCGAGTAAATCTATGAAAATCGGCATTATTGGTGCAATGGAAGAAGAAGTTACGCTCCTGCGTGACAAAATTGAGAACCGTCAGACCCTCTCTCTGGGGGGTTGTGAGATCTATACCGGTCAGCTAAACGGTGTTGACGTGGCTCTGCTGAAATCAGGCATCGGTAAAGTCGCTGCGGCGCTGGGTGCCACCCTGCTGCTTGAGCGCTGCAAGCCGGACGTGATCGTGAATACCGGCTCTGCGGGCGGCCTGGCGCCGACGCTGAAAGTGGGTGACATCGTTGTTTCCGACGAAGCGCGCTATCACGATGCGGACGTCACCGCGTTCGGCTACGAGTACGGCCAGCTTCCGGGCTGCCCGGCAGGGTTTAAAGCGGACGACAAACTGATTGCGGCGGCAGAGACCTGCATTGCGGAGCTCAACCTCAACGCGGTACGAGGTCTGATTGTCAGCGGTGATGCGTTCATCAACGGCTCCGTCGGTCTGGCGAAAATCCGTCATAACTTCCCTCAGGCGGTGGCCGTTGAGATGGAAGCGACCGCGATCGCGCACGTTTGCCATAATTTCAACGTACCGTTTGTAGTGGTTCGCGCCATCTCTGACGTGGCAGATCAGCAGTCCCACATCAGCTTCGACGAGTTCCTGACCGTTGCAGCAAAACAGTCCACCGTGATGGTGGAACGCCTGGTGCAGAACCTGGCACGTGGCTAAACATCCCCTCAGGGCGCTGGCCGCCCTGCTTCTGCTCGCACCGGCGTGGCTTTTTGCCGCGCCGCGTGTGATTACCCTCTCTCCCGCCAATACCGAACTGGCGTTTGCCGCCGGGATCACGCCCGTTGGCGTGAGCAGCTTTTCGGATTATCCCCCACAGGCTGCGGGCATTGAACAGGTGGCGACCTGGCAAGGGATGAACCTTGAGCGCATCGTGGCGCTGAAACCGGATCTCGTGCTGGCCTGGCGCGGCGGCAACGCCGAGCGGCAGGTTAACCAGCTTACCTCCCTTGGCATCAAGGTCATGTGGATTGATGCCGTCAGCATTGAGCAGGTCGCTCAGGCGCTACAGGCCCTGGCACCCTATAGCCCTACGCCCAAAAAAGCCGAGGCTGCAGCGAAACAGCTGCTCAGCGACTATGCCGCGCTGAAATCCCGATACGATACCCCTGTTAAAAAGCGCATCTTCCTGCAGTTTGGCAGCCAGCCGCTGTTCACCACCGGTAAAGGGTCGATTCAGAATCAGGTACTGGAAGTCTGTGGCGGTGAAAACATCTTTGCAGCCAGCCGGGTACCGTGGCCTCAGGTAAGCCGTGAGCAGGTTCTGGCGCGCCAGCCACAGGCCATCGTGGTGGTCGGAAATGCGAGCGAAATTCCCAAAATCGAGCAATTCTGGCAAAAGCAGCTAAAAATACCGGTAATACCCCTCAACAGCGACTGGTTTGAACGCGCCAGCCCGCGTATTATCCTCGCCGCAAAACAGCTCTGTGCCGCGCTGGCAGAGAGTCACTAACATAAGACCCTTTTCGAGGATTTAACGATGCTCGTTTATTGGCTGGATATTCTTGGCACAGCCGTTTTTGCTATCTCCGGCGTCCTGCTCGCCGGAAAACTACGCATGGATCCGTTTGGCGTGCTGGTGCTGGGCGTGGTGACCGCCGTGGGCGGCGGGACAATCCGCGATATGGCGCTGGCCAATGGCCCGGTGTTTTGGGTGAAAGATCCGACCGACCTGGTGGTCGCGATGGTCACCTGTCTGTTAACCATTGTGCTGGTTCGCCAGCCCCGCCGATTACCAAAATGGATATTGCCGGTACTGGATGCCGTCGGTCTGGCCGTGTTTGTCGGTATTGGCGTCAATAAGGCGTTTAATGCGGGCACCGGTCCGATGGTGGCGATCTGCATGGGCGTATTAACCGGCGTGGGCGGCGGGATCATTCGCGACATTCTGGCACGTGAGGTGCCGATGATCCTGCGTACTGAAATTTACGCAACGGCCTGTATTGCGGGCGGCATTGTCCACGCGACCGCGTATTACACCTTTGCCATTCCGCTGGAAAACGCCGCGATGCTCGGGATGATCGTGACGCTGGCGATACGTTTAGCGGCGATACGCTGGCACCTGAAGCTGCCGACGTTTGCGCTGGATGAAACTTCAAGATAGGCGTCGTTTATAAGCCCGGTGGCGCTTGGCTTACCGGGCCTACAATCCGCATTCAGGCTTAAATGCTGAACGAAGACCCACACCCGCAGGTGCTTGTTGCATTCGGGTTGGTCACCACAAAGCGTGAACCTTCCAGACCTTCGGTGTAGTCGACAGAACCACCTACCAGATACTGCAGGCTCATCGGGTCAACCACCAGCGCGACGCCCTGTTTCTCAATGGTCATATCGCCATCGTTAACCTGATCGTCAAAAGTAAAACCGTACTGGAAGCCGCTGCAGCCGCCACCGGTAATATAGACACGCAGTTTCAGATCCGGATTGTCTTCGTCGGCAATCAGGGTTTTCACTTTGTTGGCTGCTGCTTCGGTAAATTCCAGCGGCACAGCTACGTCATCACTCATCTTATGCTCCCATGAATACTGCTATTGGGTAAAATTCACCCAATTCTTTTCGTCATTATCTAATACCCTGGTAATTCATTCAAGTATTCTGCGCGGCGGCCCGCTCCGCCTCTTGTTTTGCCAGGGTACGCGCGAGGATGGTGGAGTATAGCGGTTTTCCACCCAGGAACTGGGCTAATAGTGTCGCCCCGAGACAGGTAATGATCATTGGCAAAATGAGCTGGTAATTGTCCGTCATCTCCAGCACCAGCACGATCCCGGTCAACGGCGCGCGCAGGGAGGCGGCCAGCAGCGCCCCCATTCCGGCTACCGCAAAGGTCCCTGCATCAAGGTGATAGGCGGGAAAGCCCGCTTCAGCCGCCATACCAAACGCGGTGCCCAACAAGGTTCCCAGCGCCAGCATCGGGGCGAATATCCCGCCGGGCGCGCCGGAGGAAAAACACAATACCGTGGTGATGACGCGGGAGATAAACATAAACAGCAGCAGACCCACGCTGAAGTTCCCCGCCGCCGCAATGGGGATCAGCCCGAAGCCGCCGCCCGCGGCATTCGGCTCGATAAACCCGAGCACGCCACAGATTCCGCCAAGCAGGCCGCCCATCAGCACCCATTTAGTCGTATTCCCACCGTGAATACGCTGGAACATATCCTGAGCGCGCAGGATAAAGGTGTTAAACAGCGGTCCCACCACGCCAAAAATCATGCCGAGGATCAGGTAAAGCCACAGGGTGTTAACCGGCGCGTTGGTCAGTTTACCCACCTCAATGACCGCCCCTTCGCCATTAAAGAGGCGAAACACAATGCTCGACATAATGACGCCGGTAAACACCGCTTTAATGGAGATCAGGTTGTAGCGAAACTGCGCGCGCATCTCTTCGATGATAAACAAAATGCCCGCCAGCGGCGCGTTAAAGGCCGCCGATAGCCCCGCCGCCGCACCGGTTGCCAGCAGCGTATGGCGCGCTTCGGCGCTGCGCATCCGAAACAGATCGCCCACCATGCGGCCGACGTTCCCGCCCAGCTGAACCGTGGGTCCTTCCCGGCCAAGAACCATCCCCGCGCCCAGCGTACCCATGCCGCCGATAAATTTCACCGGAATGACTCGCCACCAGCGCACAGGACGCAGCTCCTCCAGCGCCCCTTCAATTTCCGGGATGCCGGACCCGCCCGCCTCCGGCGCAAATTTACGCACCAGAAAATACCCCACCATGGCAAACAGCGCCGACAGCCCGAACGCCGCAACCCAGACCAGCCATCGGCTGTCGGCGAAACCGGCCACGGTTCCCACTCGCCAGTTGAGCACGGCATTAACCGCTTTTTCAAACGCCACGCCCACCAGACCGGCGAGCGTTCCCACCACGGCAGCGGCCAGCAGGATCGCCAGCGGCGTTTTATCGCGATTGAGCAGCCGTCGAATACTGATTCGATGCTGGGCGCGCGTAAACTGTTGTTCTTCAAAAGACGGAGAATCTGATTTCATGTCCTGTACTTATTCGTCATACAAAAGCCGCGTGGATTTTACCAGAGACTGCCCCACCGTCTCCTGAAAATTACTTAACAAATCTTAAAGCATTACCAGGCTAAAAATTTCATAACCTTCCCCGAATCACTTAGAATAGTGGGCTTAATCATTTTATACGAACCAGGAACGACGCCATGAGCAAGTCTGAAAACCTCTACAGTGCAGCCCGCGAGCTTATTCCGGGTGGCGTGAACTCACCTGTGCGCGCCTTTACCGGCGTGGGCGGCACGCCGCTGTTTATCGAACGTGCTGACGGCGCGTATCTGTATGATGTCGATGGCAAAGCCTATATCGATTATGTCGGCTCCTGGGGACCGATGGTGCTGGGGCACAACCACCCGGCCATTCGTAACGCCGTGATTGAAGCCGCTCAGCGCGGCCTGAGCTTCGGTGCGCCTACCGAAATGGAAGTGAAGATGGCGGAACTGGTCACCGAGCTGGTTCCGACCATGGACATGGTGCGCATGGTGAACTCCGGTACCGAAGCCACCATGAGCGCCATCCGCCTGGCGCGCGGTTTTACCGGCCGCGATAAAATCATCAAGTTCGAAGGCTGCTACCACGGCCACGCGGACTGCCTGCTGGTGAAAGCCGGTTCCGGCGCGCTGACCCTCGGCCAGCCAAACTCGCCTGGCGTACCTGCGGATTTCGCGAAGCATACCCTGACCTGCACCTATAACGATCTGAACACCGTTCGCGCGGCGTTCGAGCAGTATCCGCAGGAGATCGCCTGCATCATCGTTGAGCCAGTTGCGGGCAACATGAACTGTATCCCACCGCAGCCTGACTTCCTGCCGGGCCTGCGCGCCCTGTGCGATGAGTTCGGCGCGCTGCTGATCATCGACGAAGTGATGACCGGCTTCCGCGTGGCGCTGGCGGGCGCCCAGTCTTATTACGGCGTGGAGCCGGACCTCACCTGTCTGGGTAAAATCATCGGCGGCGGCATGCCGGTCGGCGCGTTCGGTGGTCGTAAGGACGTCATGGAAGCGCTGGCACCAACCGGCCCGGTTTACCAGGCGGGCACGCTCTCCGGTAACCCTATCGCCATGGCGGCGGGCTTTGCCTGCCTGACCGAAGTGGCTCAGCCAGGTATTCACGAAACCCTGACCGACCGGACCACGCAGCTGGCAAACGGCCTGCTGGAAGCGGCAGAAGAGGCCGGCATTCCGCTGGTGGTTAACCACGTAGGCGGGATGTTCGGGATTTTCTTCACCGAGGCGAAAACCGTGACCCGCTATCAGGACGTGGTGAAGTGCGACGTTGAACGCTTCAAGCGCTTCTTCCACCTGATGCTGGAAGAAGGCGTGTACCTGGCACCGTCCGCATTCGAGGCGGGCTTTATGTCCGTGGCGCACAGCGAAGAAGATATCAATAACACCATTGACGCGGCGCGTAAGGTGTTTGCGAAGCTCTAAGGGCATTGCCGGGTGGTGCTAACGCTTACCCGGCATACGGTGTTCTCCCTCTCCCCGTGGGAGAGGGCATCAAGCCGCACCTGATTACCGACTCTGCTTTCTCAACAGATAAATAAAATACGGCGCACCAATAAAGGTCGACAGCAGCCCCGCCGGGATCTGATACGGGAACAGCACCATTCTTCCGCACCAGTCTGCAAACACCAGCATCACCCCACCCGTGAGGGCCGACATGACGATATGCGGCATCGTCCGGCGGAACCCCATCATTCTGGCGATATGCGGCGCCATTAACCCCACAAAACTCAGCGGGCCAATCGTCATGGTGGCCGTCGCCGTCAGGCACGCGGCGAGCAGCAGCAGCGCTACACGCGCTGGCGTCAGCGCCATTCCAACCGCACGTGCGGTTTCACCGCCGAGCGGCAGAATAGTCAGCCAGCGTCGGCACAGCGGCACCATCGCCAGCAGCACGACCATCACGAGCCCGGACCCGATCGCCTGGCTGCCGGTCGCGCCGTACGTTGAGCCGGATATCCAGGTCAGGATCTTCGCCATACGCGGGTCGCCGCTTGCCTGCAGCATCATCAGCAGCATGGTGAACGCGGTGCTGAGCGCCATCCCCGCCAGCAGCATGCGGTGCGGTGAAAACCCGCCGCGACCGGCGGCAATCAGGATAATCAGCAGCGTAACGGCCGCACCGAGACTGCCGGCAGGCATCAGCCAGCCAAACGCATTGCCCGGCACAAAGAACAGCATCAGCACCACGCCAAAGGCGGCGCCAGAGCTGATCCCAAGCACTTCCGGGCTCGCCATCGGGTTGCCGGTCAGACGCTGAATAATGCACCCCGCCACCGCCAGCATTACCCCTGCGATCAGCGCAGCAAAGATACGCGGCCAGCGCCACTGCAGCAGGTCGTTGAGTAAATCGCCCGTTGCCCAGTGCCAGCCCGCGGCATCGCGACCGAATGAGAGCGCCGCGAACGAGGCGATAACCAGCACCGCCAGCCCGGCAAGGCTAAACCACAGTACCGACTGACGTTCAGCATGGACTTTATCGCCCGCATCCATCGCCGGCGCGCTCATACTGCGCAGACGCGGCAGCAGCCAAAGCAGCAGCGGCGCACCGATAAGCGCCGTGACCGAGCCGGTAGAGACTTCCCGCCACACCCGCGCCAGCCAGAGAATAAGCTGATCGGAAAGCCAGAGGATCAACGCCCCAATCAGCGAGGCCAGCAGCAGACGCGCCAGCAAACGGCGCGCCCCAAGCATTTTCGCCAGCAGCGGCGCAAACAGGCCGATAAACCCGATGATGCCAACCGCATTCACCAGCAGGGCGCTCAATACAATCGCCAGCGTCAGCGCCGCCAGGCGAGCCAGCGACAGCGCCAGCCCCAGGTTACGCGCCACGCCATCATCCAGTCCCATCAGCGTCAGGGGACGCAGGAGCAGCAGCGTCAGCACGACACCGCCAGCCAGCTGCGGCCACAGGCGCAGCACAACGCTCCAGTCGGTCTGGGTGAGCGTGCCGGTACTCCACAGGAACATGCTTTGCAGCCGATCGTGGTGGAAAAGCACCAGCAGCTGGTTAATGGCGCCACAGTAGAGGCTCACCACCAGCCCGGCCAGAATGAGCGTCACAGGGGAAAGGCGTTTGCCCCAGGCCACGCCAAAGACCAGTGCGCCCACTACGCACGCCCCCGCGAGTGCCGCAAACTGCGAGGTTAACGCTCCCGGCAGCGCCCACAGCGTGGTGATAGTGATCCCAAGCTGTGCGCCGGTCGCGACGCCGAGCGTGGTTGGCTCCGCCAGCGGGTTACGTAACACCTGCTGGAACAGCACGCCCACCAGTCCTAAACCGGCACCGACTAAAAGAGAGATTGCCAGACGCGGCAGCAGGCTGTAGTGGAACAGCATCTGCTGAATATTGTCGATATCCGGCGAGGCCAGCGCGGCTCCCCATTGCGCGCGCGGTAACGCGGCAGAGAGGTTGAACCCGGTTAACGCCAGCGCGGCAAGAAAAATCAGCATCAGCAGAAGCGCCGGGAAACGGGCAATACGCGTACTCATGCTTTACCTCCCAGGGCGTTATCCAGCACGCGGGCAAAATGCATCGCCGACAGCGTCGCGCCGTAGAACCAGACCGCCGGAGCGCGCTGGAAGCGCCGCTCGCGCACAAACGGCATCGCCTGCCAGAGCGGGGTCGCCATCAGGGTTTGCATGTCGCGCTCGTTGCCGTGATCGAAGCACAGCACATCCACATCGCGAAACGCCGCGAGGCGATCGATACCCACAGCGGTACTGCCCCAGAACGTCATCTCCCCTTCCCAGGCGTTGCGAATGCCGAAGCTGTCCAGCACCTCCTGGAACAGGCAGTTTTTACCAAAGACCAGCATATGGCGGGCATCCAGCAGCGTCACCATCAGCAGCGGACGATCGCCCCGGTGAGCAAAACGCGGCTTCAGGGAGTCGATCAGGGCATCAAATTCGTCGAGATGCCGTTTGGCCTCCGCTTTCCGGTTAAGGAAATGCGCCATCTCGCCAATCGAATTTTTCGCTACGGCCAGCGGTTTTTTACCGTCGCTGAAAGCGAATCCGCGCCCGGGCGCAATGCGCGCCATCACCTCTTCTGACGGACCGTAGCCCGCGGACCAGAACAGGAACGAGGGTTTCATCTGGGTGAGCAGCTCGAGGTTTGGCTCCGTACGCAGGCCGACGTCGATCACCGAGTCCGGCAGCTTCGGCTCGTTCACCCAGAGGTTATAGTTGGGAATGTCCGCGACGCCGTAGGGCGTAACGCCGAGCGCCATCATCAGCTCGACCGGCAACCACTCCAGCGCCACTATGCGGTGCGGATCGACGGCGGCGGCACGCGCCGTATTCATTTTTAACAGCAGCGGTGAGAGGGCCATCGCCGTCAGCAGGCGACGGCGGCTAATGCGCATGTTGTCCAGCATCAGTACACGAAGCTCACCGGTGCAGCCCCGGCCGGGTGAGGCAGAATACCCATCGGAATACCATAAATCTGTTCCAGCGTTTCGCTGCGCATCAGCTCGGACGGCGTTCCCTGCGCAATCATTTCGCCGCCGCGCAGCGCAACAAGGTAATCGCAGTAGCGTGCCGCCATGTTGATATCATGCAGCACCGCAATCACCGTCAGACCGCGCTGCTGGCTCAAGCGGTGCACCAGCGCCAGAACATCGACCTGATGGGCGATATCAAGTGCGGAGGTGGGTTCGTCGAGGAGCAGGCAGCGGCTGTCCTGGGCCACCAGCATTGCAATCCACGCGCGCTGGCGTTCACCGCCGGACAGGCTATCCACCAGACGGTGCGCCAGCGGCTTAAGCCCGACCAGCGCAATCGCCTCTTCCACTTTCTCTCTGTCGGCCACGCCAAAGCGCCCAAGCGCGCCATGCCACGGATAACGCCCAATCGCCACCAGCTCTCGCACCGTCATCCCCTCCGCCTGCGGCAGCTGCTGCGGCAGATAGGCCACTTTGCGGGCAAAGGCTTTACTGCTCCAGCTCTCCAGCGGTTGGTCATCCAGCAGGATGTCGCCTTCTGACGGCGGCTGATGTCGTCCCAGCATCTTGAGCAGCGTGGACTTACCGGAACCGTTGTGACCAATCAGGCCAGTGACTTTACCTGCGGGAAACGTCAAAGAGAGCGGATGCAGCAGGGTGCGCCCGGGTACGCGAAAGGAGAGATGGTTGAGCGTAAAGGTGGTGTCGGGTTGCGTTTGATTATCCTGCATATCAGCCAACTTAAATAAAAACGGCACGGCGAACCGTGCCCGAAGAGAGATTAGAAGCGGAAGGTCGCGGTAGCAACAACCTGACGTCCTGCTCCCCAGTAGCAGGCATATTCGCTGTAGCAGCTGGAGACGTATTCGCGATCGAAGATGTTGTTCACGTTGACGCCGACAGAAGAGCCGGGAAGTCCAAAGCGTGCCAGATCGTATTTCACTGTGGCATCCGCCAGGGCATAGCCCGCGACGTTGAACGACTGGTAGGCTTTTGGCGACGAAGCAGAGTAATAGGACACGGTGTTACCGATGTAACGGGTGCCAGCCCCTACCGTCAGACCGCTCAACGCCGTCTCGTGGAAGGTGTAATCTGCCCACAGAGACGCCATATTGCGCGGCACTTCCGCCGGACGACGGCCTTCATACCAGGTATCGTGCGTGTATTTGGCATCAGTAAAGCTATAGGAAGCCGTCACGTTCACGTTGGCAGAGACGGCAGCTTTCGCTTCCAGTTCGAAACCGCGAGAGCGAATTTCACCGCCCTACACGCTAAAGCCGCTGGTTGGGTTCGCCGGATCGGCCGTCAGGTTGTTGTTTTTGGTTAACTGATAAACAGCAGCCGTGACCACAACAGGCAGATCTTTCGGTACGTACTTCACGCCCGCTTCATACTGCTTGCCGCGTGCAGGATCGAACGGTTTGCCGCCCTGAGTGGTACCCGAAATCGGTTCGAACGATTCGCTATAGCTGAAATAAGGCGTGATGCCGTTGTCGAACAGGTAGTTAATCCCGCCGCGCCACGTGAATGCCTGATCGTTGATTTCCGCGGTAGTACCGGTTGTACGCGTCAGTGCTGAGGTTTTCGCAAAGTCATAGCGGCCACCCATTGTGAGTACCCACTTATCCCATTCAGCCTGATCCTGCGCATAAAGGCCGGTTTGTTCCTGACGGTTGAGCACTTTGTAAAGGTAGTAAACGTCGACATTTGGATTGCCGTACGCAGGCTTCGTCATACTGATGGGATCGGCCGTGCCGTAGTCAGCATCAATATCATTACGCATGCGGAGGTAATCAACGCCCGTCAACAGGGTATGATCCACTGCACCCGTCGCAAATTTGGACTGAAGCTGAGTATCAACGGTAAACGAGTTGAGGTCCTCATCGGAGCGTACATACGCGCGGCTGATCTGAGCCGGTGCAATATAGCCGTTACCGTAGACGGAACGGTAAAGCGTATTGATTTTGGTGTAACGCAGGTTTTGACGCACGGTAAAGGTGTCATCAAACTGATGCGAGAAGCTGTAACCCACCATTTTCTGACGACGGGAGATCTTGTTATCTTCTTCACCTTCGTTGAAATCGGTCGGCAGCTTGTGTGCTTTGCCGTTGGCATCGTAGTAAGGCACAACGGTACCTTCCCGCGGCAGCCAGCCGTAATAGCCTGCATCCGGATCGCTCTGGAAGTTGCTCAGGAAAGTAAAATCGGTTTTATCGTCAGGACGCCAGCTGAAAGCAGGTGCAATGGCGTAGCGGGAAGATTTCACCATCTCCTGCTGCGCATTTTCGCTGCGCCCCAGACCGGTCAGACGGTATGACCACACGCCGTCATCATCAATCGCATCGCTGAAATCAAACCCGGTCTGCCACAGGTTATCGGTACCCATTTTGAACTGAATTTCTTTCAGTGGCTCGGTGGTTGGGCGCTTGCTGACCATGCTGACCACGCCGCCCGGGTGGCTTTTACCGTACAGAACGGACGTTGGGCCACGCAGCAGCTCGACGCGCTCAAGGAAATACGGATCCATAGACGCTTCAGAATAGTTATCTCCCTGCAGCTTCATCCCGTCCAGATACTGGTTAGTATTCACGGTGCTGGAGGTGGTGAACCCACGAATAGAAACAACGTCATACGTTGTAGACGCCCCGCGTGTTGCGAACACGCTCGGCGTATAGGCCAGCGACTGTTTAACCGTCCCCGGCTGCTTCATGTCCATCTCCTCACGGGTGACGACAGAAATAGACTGCGGGGTTTTCTCAATCGGGGTATCGGTCTTGGTCGCGGTGGCGGTGCGTTTAGCCGCAATCGTGGGTGCCGGTCCCCAGGCACTTTCCTGTGCCGCAGGTGCTGCGGTTACCGTAATGGTTTCTTCTTTTTTCGGGGTTTCGGCAGCATGTGTATATGCCGACATGCCGGCAACCGCTGTGGCGACGACGACCGCGATTTTACGCAGCGACGTATTGATTGGCTGAGCAGTATTGGAAAGCGCCATGGTGTATCTCTGATGGAAAAGTGAATGATAACGTAAACGAGAATTATTATTATGACCGCAGCATAATAGGCGAAACGCTGACTGCATAGCAAGCAGTAAGCGGCCCTACGAGAATTAAGGGTTTAAGAAATAACCAGGAGAGAACGAAGGGTTAATCAATATTAAAAAGAGGGTTAAAAAAAGGGGGGGAATGGGTAAAAAAATCCCCCCTTGCGGGGGGACCTCACGCGGTTAGTTACCGCCGAACATATCTTTAATCCAGCCTGCGACACCATCGCTGTCTTTCTTCTCGTTCTGCTGCTGCGGCTGTTGCTGCTGCGGCTGCTGTGGCTGAGAAGACTGCTCAAACGGGTTACCCGTTGGCTGTTCTGGCTGGCTTTGCTGGCACAGGGAATCCGGGTTGGTTGTCCAGACCGGCAGAGTACGCATTCCGCCGCCGCAGACGAAGTTACCGGAACTGTCCACGCCCATATCGACGATATCTTCCGGCGCAACCAGGTTCAGCGGCACCGGGGACTGATTCGCCAGATAGCGCTGGTAAATCGACATCGCCCCGCTCGCGCCGTACAGCTTGGTCGGCTGGTTGTTGTCGCGGCCTACCCAGGTGATCACCACTTCACGACCATCAATACCGGCAAACCAGGTATCAACGTTGTTGTTGGTGGTCCCGGTTTTACCCGCCAGATGCAGGCCCGGATACTTCGCCCCCAGCTGACGGCCGGTACCGCGCTGCACCACCTGCTGCATCGTCCACAGCGTCATATAGGCTGCCTGCGCAGGAACGGCACGTTCCGCCTGCGGGAAGCTCTGATACAGCACGGAGCCATCTTCGGCAATCACTGAACGCAGGGCGGAGAGCGGCGCGCGGTTACCGCCGCTGGCGATCGTCTGGAACGCCTGCGCCACTTCGATCGGCGTCAGGTTGAGCGCCCCCAGGATCATCGCCGGTACCGGGTGCAGCTGATCTTTCGCCACGCCCAGCTTCTGCCAGGTATCGACAATCGCTGGCAGACCCAGCGACATGCCCAGGTTCACCGTCGGCACGTTCATGGAGCGCGTCAACGCATCCACCAGCATCACCTGACCGCTAAACTGCTTGTCGTCGTTCTGCGGTGACCACACCTGGCCGTTAGGCTGGCGCAGGGAGATCGGCGCATCCGCAATCCAGGTATTCAGACGATACTGGTTTGGCTGACTCAGGGCAGTGAGATAGGTTGCCGGTTTTGCCAGAGAGCCGATCGAGCGACGCGCCTGCATGGCACGGTTATAGCCAGCAAACTGCGGCTCGGCACCGCCCACCATCGCACGAACTTCGCCGGAGTTACGGTCAACCACCACCATCGCGGTTTCAAGATCGGAGAGCTTACGCTGTTTCTTCAGCGCCGGAATGCCTTCCACCGCCGCTTTTTCTGCCGCATCCTGCGCCACGGAGTCAAAGGTCGTAAAGATCTTCACGCCGGAGAGATCTTTCACTTTATCACCCAGCTTGCTCTGCAGCTCCTGACGCACCAGCTGCATAAACGCAGGCTGAGGCGAGATCACCCCGCCGCGCGGCTGCACGCCGAGCGGACGCGCGCTCAGCATGTCGTACAGCTCCTGGTCAATCACCTGCTGCTGTTGCAGCAGACGCAGAACGAGGTTACGACGCTCCAGCGCCAGTTTCGGGTTACGCCACGGGTTATAAATGGACGCCCCTTTCACCATGCCCACCAGCAGCGCCTGCTGATCCAGACTCAACTCTTCGACCGGACGACCAAAGTAGTACAGGCTCGCCAGCGGGAAGCCGCGGATTTCGTTGTCGCCGCTCTGACCGAGGTACACCTCGTTCATATACAGCTCAAGGATACGATCCTTGCTGTAGCGCGCATCCATCAGCACGGCCATATACGCTTCGTTCGCTTTACGCCAGTAAGAGCGCTCGCTGGAGAGGAACAGGTTCTTCACCAGCTGCTGGGTCAGCGTACTTGCCCCCTGCACGGTACGGCCCGCGGTCAGGTTCGCCAGGACCGCACGGCCAATCGAGTAGAGGCTGATGCCGTCATGCTCGTAGAAGTGGCGGTCTTCGGTTGCCAGCAGGGTATCAACCAGCAGATCCGGGAAGCCGTTACGCGCCACGAACAGACGCTGTTCGCCGTTCGCCGACGAGAGCATGGTGATCAGACGGGGATCGAGACGGAAGAAACCGAACTGACGGTTGTTATCCATGTTCTCGATGGTATCCAGACGATCGCCGTCAAAGGTCAGACGCGCGCGCACCTGACCCTCTTTGCTGTCCGGGAAATCAAACGGACGGCGGATCATCTCAATGCTGTTGGCCTGCACGGTGAATTCGCCAGGGCGCGTCATTTTTGACACCTGACGATACTGGGTGGCTTCCAGCAGTTTTACCATTTCGTTTTTCGTGATGGACATATCTGGCTCAAGGTTCACCATGCGGCCATACACTGCCGCAGGCAACTGCCAGACTTTACCGTCGATACGGCTGCGGATCTTCTGATCCAGATAGACGCCGTAAATTGCCATCAGCACAACAAAAACAATAAAGAGCTTCAGCAGCAGCCAGAACCAGCCGCGTTTGCCCCGAGGCTTGCGCCCTTTGCCTTTCCCTTTACGCGGCATCGGTTCTTCATCCTCATCATCGTCTTCATAGTCATCGTCATAGTCCTCATCTCTGAGGCGACGACGGCTTACCTTTTCTTTCGCCGGACGCGTTGGTCTTCCCTTACGTCCTATTGGCTCGCGGTCATTCCCCGCCATGCTTTTTCTCCGCAACTTTCAGGCGCAAAGGCCCGATTCTCTTTTCTTCCACCGGTCTGTGAAAGAAGAAATCTCTCAAAATTAGTTCTCCCTCTCCCTGTGGGAGAGGGCCGGGGTGAGGGCATCAGGCCGCACATCCCTATCAGGAATACTTCTTCGTCCGCTTCGTCGGCGCCGTATTCGCCGGATCGTCCGGCCAGACGTGTTTGGGGTACCGCCCTTTCATCTCTTTCTGCACGTCACGGTAGCTCCCCGCCCAGAACGCCCCCAGATCGCGAGTGATCTGCAAGGGTCGATGCGCAGGCGACAGCAGTTCAAGCACCAACGGCACGCGCCCTTCAGCGATAGACGGCGTGGTTGCCTCACCAAACATCTCCTGCATTCGAACCGCCAGCGCCGGCGGATTATCCTCATGATAACGGATGGCAATCCGGCTTCCGGTCGGCACAGTGTAATGCCCTGGCAGTTCACTATCCAGACGTTGACGCAATGACCAGTCCAGTAAATTCTGTAACGCGACCTTAACATCAAGCGCTTTCAGCGCCCGCAGGGAGTGTACGCCGCTCATCTGCGGCAGTAGCCAGGTCTCCAGCGACGCGAGTAACGTTTCGTCATCCACCGCTGGCCAGGCGTACTCCGGCAACCAGCGAGCGGCACAGTGCAGGCGAATGCGGTACTGTTCAGCCTCCGGCGTCCAGTTCAGCACGCTGAGCCCTTTTTCCCGAATGCCGTTCAGCATAGCCTGATGGAGCTCGTCTTCCGACGGCTTCGCCAGCGGCTTCGTTCCGAGTGTCAGTTTGCCAATCTGGCTACGACGAAACGCCTTCAGCGTGCCCTGGGCGTCATCCCACTCGACGATGTCCGATTGCTGGAGCAGATGCGGACAGGTACGGGTCAGGGCGTCAATATCGACGGCAATCGCCTGCAGGATACGCGCATCCGGGGAGTTGCTCCCCTGCAGCAGGAGCGGCGCAATCAGCCACTCATGACGCGTAAGGGCATCATCGCTGTCCAGCATCGCCCCCATACCGTTTGCCAGCTGGTAGCGACCGTCCAGCCCGCGCCGACGCGCAATCCGGTCCGGAAACGCCTGCGCTAACAGCCGGGAGAGGCTCTCACTGTCTGGCACGCCGCCGCGGCTGTTAAGCCGCTTACAGAGCTGCTGCGCCCGCTGCTGCCAGTTCCCCTGATTGCGCGAAAACGCCTGCCCCAGATCGCTGCTGCCTCCGCGCGGCGGCTCCTCAAGGATAGCCGCCAGTTTGGCCGCCGTGGCAATCTCATCTTCCCCCTGCGCGGC
Organism: Enterobacter sp. HMSC16D10; assembly: GCF_001807145.1. Classification (NCBI taxonomy): domain Bacteria; kingdom Pseudomonadati; phylum Pseudomonadota; class Gammaproteobacteria; order Enterobacterales; family Enterobacteriaceae; genus Enterobacter; species Enterobacter sp. HMSC16D10. Next base: position 215,079 of record NZ_KV787865.1, on the reverse strand, counting down.
CACCAGCATCGCGGCCAGACGCGGATCGTTGCCCAGTGCCGCCATTTTCTGGCCGCGTACCGTCAGACGTTCGCCTTCCAGCGCACCAAGCTGGGTCAACAGGTTGCGCGCAGCGGTGAGGTTCACGGCTGGCGGGGAATCAAGCCAGGTAAGCTGTCCAGGATCCGGGCAGCCCCACTGCAGCAGATCCATCACCAGGCCAGACAAATCGCTTTGTAAAATTTCCGGTGTGCTTTGCTGCGCCGCGCGTTCCGCCTGCTCTGCGCTGGTCAAATGCAGGCAGATACCCGGCTCAAGTCGCCCCGCGCGGCCCGCGCGCTGCACCATTGATGCCTGGCTGATGCGCTGCGTCAGGAGTTTAGTCAGCCCGGTGCGCGGGTCAAAGCTTGCCACCCTCTCCTGTGCGCTATCGACCACCAGGCGAATACCTTCGATGGTCAAACTGGTTTCAGCAATATTGGTTGCCAGTACCACCTTGCGCTGTCCCACCGGGGCAGGAAGGATAGCTTTACGCTGCTCCTGCAGCGACAGCGCGCCGTAGAGCGGGCAGAGCAGTACATCACCGCCTACGCGAGAGGAAAGCTGCTCCTGCACGCGCTGGATCTCCCCGACGCCCGGCAAAAACAGCAGCAGCGAGCCGGGTTCCTGACGCAGCAGTTCTGCGGTGGCAATGGCGACCGCTTCGTCAAAACGCTGATGGGAGGGAAGCGGTTGATAGCGGCGTTCAACTGGAAACGCCCGCCCTTCAGAGCTGATGACAGGCGCATCGGGTAACGCCTGCCGTAGCCGCGCATTGTCCAGCGTGGCCGACATTATCAGCAGCCGGAGATCGTCACGCAGTCCCTGCTGAACGTCCAGCAACAGCGCGAGGGCCAGATCCGCCTGCAGGCTGCGCTCGTGAAATTCATCCAGGATCACCAGCCCGACGCCGGTCAGCTCCGGATCGTTTTGCAGCATGCGGGTGAGAATGCCCTCGGTGACCACCTCAAGGCGCGTTGTCGGACCCACGCAGGTCTCGGCGCGCATCCTGTACCCTACCGTTTCGCCCGGTTTTTCATTCAGCAGTTCCGCGAGGCGCTGCGCTACGTTGCGCGCGGCCAGCCTGCGCGGCTCCAGCAGGATAATTTTCCCGCTGATGTTCCCCTCTTTCAGAATCTGCAGCGGCAGCCAGGTGGACTTACCCGCCCCCGTCGGGGCATTCAGCAAAACCTGCGGGGAATGGCGTAAGGCAGCGAGAAGGTCAGGAAGAACAACGGCGACCGGCAATGAGGACACTAACAGCTCCAGAGGGTTAACATTCGTCGGCGTACATTGTAGCATCGGCGCATATCATTACCGAGTCCTCCGTATGCCTGAGTCGAAACGGCTGTTTTTTGCCATTGAATTGCCCACCCCCTTACAGCGTCAAATTGTTCGCTGGCGCGCTGACCACTTCCCGCCGGAGGCCGGTCGCCCTGTCGCGGCGGCCAACCTGCACCTGACGCTGGCCTTTTTGGGCGACGTCAGTGCCGAAAAACAGCGGGCGCTAGCCGCCATGGCAGGGCGTATTGCCCAGCCGGAATTTACGCTGCACCTCGACGACGCGGGCCAGTGGCTGCGTTCGCGCGTGGTCTGGCTGGGTACGCGACAGCCTCCGCGCGGATTATTTCAGCTGGCGAACATGCTGCGCGCGCAGGCGGCGCGCAGCGGCTGTTATCAAAGCCCACAGCCGTTTCATCCGCACATCACCCTGCTGCGCGATGCCGGTCAGGCCGTTGCCATCCCGCCGCCGGGTTTTCACTGGGCCTTTCAGGTCAACACATTCGCGCTTTATGAATCCGTCTTTATTCAGGGACGCACCCGCTATACGCCGCTACAGCGCTGGACGCTGGGCGACACCGAAAGGAATTCTGATGAAGTTTAGTCCTCCCCTGCAGCACGCTACGCTTGTCCAACGCTACAAACGCTTCCTCGCCGATGTGATCACGCCAGAAGGCGAACAGCTCACCCTGCACTGCCCCAATACCGGTGCCATGACGGGCTGTGCGACGCCGGGTGACAGGGTCTGGTATTCCACATCAGAAAATACTAAACGCAAATATGCTCATACCTGGGAAATGACCGAAACCCAAAACGGGGCATTTATTTGCGTTAATACCCTGCGCGCCAATCAGTTAGTTAAGGAAGCGCTGACCCATGGCGTTATTCCCGAACTGGTTGGTTATGGCACGCATAAAAGCGAAGTGAAATATGGCGATGAAGGCAGCAGAATTGACTTCATGTTACAGGCGGAAGACAGGCCGGAGTGCTATATTGAAGTAAAATCAGTGACGTTAGCGGAACAGGAAAATGGCTACTTCCCGGATGCGGTAACGCTACGTGGTCAGAAGCATCTGCGAGAGCTAATGAGTGTTGCGGCGGCGGGCAAACGCGCCGTATTGCTGTTTGCGGTATTGCATTCAGCCATTGAACGTTTCTCCCCTGCCCGCCATATTGATCCTAAATACGCGCAATTGTTGAATGAGGCACAAAAGCAGGGGGTAGAGGTTTTCGCTTATAAAGCGGAACTTTCTGCCGATAATATGACTCTGAGATCCTCTCTTCCCATTGTCTTATAAGGGATTAGACGATTGACTATTAAGTGTTCTGGCCGCGTGCGCAAATACGCTTTTCCTCACAGGCTTGTCAAGTGTTACGTTTAGATAATTGCCATACGGAAAAGCATCTGCTATTTATAGCGACCTGATTTTTCCCCCAACACGGGGATCGATAGTGCGTGTTAAGGAGAAGCAACATGCAAGAAGGGCAAAACCGTAAAACATCGTCCCTGAGTATTCTCGCCATCGCTGGGGTGGAGCCGTATCAAGAGAAACCGGGCGAAGAGTATATGAACGAAGCCCAGCTGTCGCACTTCAAGCGTATTCTTGAAGCATGGCGTAATCAACTCAGGGATGAAGTCGATCGCACCGTTACTCATATGCAGGATGAAGCTGCTAACTTCCCGGATCCGGTAGACCGTGCCGCTCAGGAAGAAGAGTTCAGCCTCGAACTGCGTAACCGTGACCGCGAACGCAAACTGATCAAAAAGATCGAGAAAACGCTGAAAAAAGTCGAAGACGAAGATTTTGGCTACTGCGAATCCTGCGGTGTTGAAATTGGCATTCGTCGCCTGGAAGCGCGTCCAACCGCCGATCTGTGCATCGACTGCAAAACGCTGGCCGAAATCCGCGAAAAACAGATGGCCGGTTAACACCAGCGCTGTTTACACACTCCAAAGGCGGGAGTCTCTCCCGCCTTGTTACTGTTGATATGTCTGAATCACACTATATTGGGCGCTTCGCGCCATCTCCTTCCGGTGAATTACACTTCGGCTCATTAATTGCCGCGCTCGGCAGCTACCTGCAGGCTCGCGCCCGTCAGGGAAAATGGCTCGTCCGCATTGAAGATATTGACCCTCCGCGTGAAGTTCCCGGTGCAGCAGAGACGATTCTGCGTCAGCTGGAACATTACGGTCTTCACTGGGATGACGAGGTTCTGTGGCAGTCGACACGTCACGAGGCGTATCGGGAACGTCTGGCCTGGCTTCGCGCTCAGGGGCTTTCCTATAACTGCACCTGCACCCGCGCGCGTATCCAGAGCGCAGGCGGCGTCTATGACGGCCACTGCCGCACGTTGAACAACGGTCCTGAAAATGCCGCCGTGCGAATACTGCAGCGCTCACCGGTGACGCGCTTTCACGATTTACTCTCCGGTGAGATTCATGCCGATGAACGTCTGGCGCGTGAGGATTTTATTATTCACCGTCGCGATGGCCTGTTCGCCTACAACCTGGCCGTGGTGGTGGACGATCATTTCCAGGGCGTGACGGAAATTGTGCGCGGGGCGGATCTGGTCGAGCCCACCGTACGGCAAATCTCGCTGTATCACCAGTTTGGCTGGACGGCACCGGACTATATTCATCTGCCGCTGGCGGTTAATGCGCAGGGCTTAAAATTATCAAAGCAGAACCACGCCCCGGCCCTGCCAGACGGCGATCCGCGTCCTGTTTTGATCGACGCGCTGCGTTTTCTCAACCAGAATGTAACCAACGAATGGCAGGATCTGCGTATTGACGAACTGCTGAAAATGGCCATCGCCAACTGGACGCTCAGGGCTGTGCCAAAAATCCAGCATTCTCAAATGCGTTGCGCTGAGCTATGATTAGCCGCTTTTTTCATAACAAAACACACTACGAGGTGTACCATTTTTACCCGAGTCGCTAATTTTTGCCGTAAAGTGCTAAGCCGCGAAGAGAGCATGGCGAATGATGCTATTGCACAGCCACACATGTCGGTTATTCCGCGTGAGCAGCACTCTATTTCCCGCAAAGATATCAGTGAAAATGCCCTCAAGGTACTCTATCGTCTGAATAAAGCGGGCTACGAGGCCTATCTCGTCGGCGGTGGGGTGCGTGATTTACTGCTGGGCAAAAAACCGAAAGATTTCGACGTGACGACCAACGCCACGCCTGAGCAGGTGCGCAAATTATTCCGCAACTGTCGTCTCGTTGGCCGCCGCTTCCGTCTGGCTCACGTGATGTTTGGGCCGGAAATTATCGAAGTGGCGACCTTCCGCGGCCACCACGAAGCGGGCGCATCCGATCGCACCACGTCGCAGCGCGGCCAGAACGGTATGCTGCTGCGCGACAACATCTTCGGCTCTATCGAAGAAGATGCCCAGCGTCGCGACTTCACCATCAACAGCCTCTATTACAGCGTGGCGGATTTCACCGTGCGCGATTACGTCGGCGGCATGCAGGACCTGAAAGAAGGTCTGATCCGCCTGATCGGCACGCCGGAAACGCGCTACCGTGAAGATCCCGTGCGTATGCTGCGCGCCGTGCGTTTTGCCGCCAAGCTCAATATGCGCATCAGCCCGGAAACGGCCGAGCCGATCCCGCGTCTGGCGACGCTGATTAACGACGTGCCGCCTGCTCGCCTGTTTGAAGAGGCGCTGAAGCTGCTGCAGGCCGGCCACGGTTTTGAAACCTATAATCTTCTGCGCGAATACAACCTGTTCCAGCCGCTGTTCCCGACCATTACCCGCTACTTCACCGAAAACGGTGACAGCCCAATGGAGCGGATGATTGCGCAGGTGCTGAAGAATACCGATACCCGCATTCGCAACGACATGCGCGTGAACCCGGCGTTCCTGTTTGCCGCGATGTTCTGGTATCCGCTGCTGGAAACGGCCCAGCGCATTACCCAGGAGAGCGGGCTCGCCTATTACGATGCGTTCGCGCTGGCCGCCAACGACGTGCTGGACGAAGGCTGCCGCACGCTCGCCATTCCGAAACGGATTACCACTCTGGTGCGCGACATCTGGCAGCTTCAGCTGCGCATGTCCCGTCGTCAGGGCAAACGCGCCTGGAAGCTGATGGAGCATCCTAAGTTCCGTGCCGCCTTCGATCTCCTGTCGCTGCGCGCTGAAATTGAACGCAACCAGGAGCTGCAGCGTCTGGCGCAGTGGTGGGCTGAATTCCAGGTCTCCGCCCCGCCAGAGCAGAAAGATATGCTGACCGGGCTGGATGAAGAGCCGGAACCGCGTCGCCGTCATCGTCGCCCGCGCAAACGCGCGCCGCGTCGTGAAGGGACAGCATGACCCTCGCGTATATCGCCATCGGCAGCAATTTAGCCTCACCGCTGGAGCAGGTGAATGCTGCCGTAGAGGCGCTGGGTGAGATCCCGCAAAGCCGCATCGTGGCGGTCTCCTCGTTCTATCGCACCCCGCCGCTGGGGCCGCAGGATCAGCCAGACTACCTCAACGCCGCCGTGGTTCTTGAGACTGAGCTGGGTCCCGAAGCGCTGCTGGACAATACCCAGCGTATTGAGCTTCAGCAGGGCCGCGTACGCAAAGCCGAACGCTGGGGGCCGCGCACGCTTGATCTCGATATTATGCTGTTCGGCCATGAGGTGATTAACACTGAACGCCTCACCGTACCGCATTACGACATGAAAAATCGCGGGTTTATGCTCTGGCCACTGTATGAAGTTGCCCCTTCCCTTACCTTCCCTGACGGGCTCTCGCTAAAGGCCGTTCTCAACAGTCTCGGTGCGGAGAAACCCGCCCGCTGGTAAGGCTGTTTTTTTAGCGATTAACCATAAAATATTTATGGTTAATCGTTTACCTAAAATCATTGTTCCCTCGAATGTTACTGTTAGAATGCGCAAAGATTCGCTTTTGGGCTATCAGGAAACAGTATGAAACCAACCCCCATCTCCTTACTGCAGAAATGCAAACAGGAAAAAAAACGCTTCGCCACCATCACCGCGTATGACTACAGCTTCGCCAAACTGTTTGCCGAAGAGGGGATCAACGTCATGCTGGTCGGGGACTCGTTAGGGATGACGGTACAAGGACATGATTCCACCCTGCCGGTAACGGTTGAGGATATCGCTTACCATACCCGCGCCGTGCGCCGTGGCGCCCCAGCCTGCCTGCTGCTTTCCGATCTGCCGTTTATGGCCTATGCCACGCCGGAACAGGCATTCGAAAACGCGGCGGCAGTGATGCGTGCCGGTGCCAATATGGTCAAAATTGAAGGCGGCGCCTGGCTTGTGGATACGGTGAAGATGCTCACCGAGCGCGCCGTGCCGGTGTGCGGGCATTTAGGCCTGACGCCGCAGTCCGTCAATATCTTTGGCGGCTATAAGGTGCAGGGCCGTGGCGATGCCGCCCAGACGCTGCTGGATGATGCCCTGGCGCTGGAAGCCGCAGGTGCCCAGCTGCTGGTGCTGGAGTGCGTGCCGGTTGAGCTGGCGAAACGCATCACCGACGCGCTGTCCATTCCGGTGATTGGTATCGGTGCAGGCAACGTCACCGACGGTCAGATTCTGGTGATGCACGACGCCTTCGGTATCACTGGCGGACACATCCCGAAATTTGCCAAAAATTTCCTCGCCGAAGCGGGCGACATGCGCGCTGCGGTCAGGCAGTATATTGCCGACGTTGAATCCGGTGTTTACCCGGGTGAAGAACACAGTTTCCATTAAGGAGTCTCGTTGTGCTAATCATTGAAACCCTGCCGCTGCTTCGCCAGCATATCCGCCGCGCGCGACAGGAAGGTAAACGTATCGCACTGGTCCCGACCATGGGCAATCTGCATGACGGCCACATGAAGCTCGTCGACGAAGCCCGTGCACGGGCAGATATTGTGGTGGTCAGTATCTTCGTGAACCCCATGCAGTTTGACCGCGCAGACGATCTGGCACGCTACCCGCGTACCCTGCAGGAAGATTGCGAGAAGCTCAAAAAACGCCACGCGGATATCGTTTTCTCACCTGCACCGGCGGATGTTTACCCGCAGGGTACCGAAGAGGCAACCTACGTTGACGTCCCGGGCATTTCCACCATGCTCGAAGGCGCGAGCCGCCCGGGCCATTTCCGCGGCGTTTCCACCATCGTCAGCAAGCTGTTCAACCTGGTACAGCCGGACGTAGCCTGCTTTGGCGAGAAAGATTTCCAGCAGCTGGCGCTGATCCGCAAGATGGTTGCGGATATGGGTTACGATATCGAGATTGTCGGCGTACCGATTGTACGCGCCAAAGACGGTCTGGCACTCAGCTCGCGAAATGGCTACCTGACTGCCGAACAGCGTAAAATCGCGCCGGGCTTAAGCAAGGTCATGAACACCATGGCAGAGCAGATGCTGGCAAAAGAGTTAACAGCAGAAGAGATTATCGCCCTTGCCGAGCAGGCGCTTAACGATAAAGGCCTTCGTGCTGACGACGTACAAATTCGTGATGCTGATACGCTGCTGGAATTAACCCAGAACAGCAAGCGCGCAGTCATCCTGGTGGCGGCCTGGCTAGGTCAGGCGCGTCTGATCGACAATAAAGTGGTTGAGCTGGCGTAGTTCCCTTCACCCCTGATAATGATAGGTAAACGTAATGATTCGCAAAATGCTGCAAGGTAAGCTTCACCGTGTGAAAGTCACGCAGGCCGACCTGCACTATGAAGGCTCCTGCGCCATTGACCAGGATTTCCTTGATGCAGCAGGTATCCTCGAAAACGAAGCGATTGATATCTGGAACGTGAACAACGGTAAACGCTTCTCTACCTACGCGATTGCCGCCGAGCGCGGGTCCAAAATCATCTCCGTTAACGGCGCAGCCGCGCACTGCGCGGACGTGGGTGATATCGTGATCATCGCCAGCTTCGTGATGATGTCTGACGAAGAAGCCCGCCGCTGGCAGCCTAAAGTCGCCTACTTCGAAGGCGAGAATGAAATGAAGCGCACCGCAAAGGCGATTCCGGTTCAGGTTGCATAAGCACTACCCCTGCGGCTGATTGCTGATCAGCCGCGACATCGTCTCCAGCGAATCCGTTCTTAAGATGTACAGGCGTTTCAGTAAGAACGGATTATCCCCCGGCTTCACCTTTCCTTTCACCGTCGTCACCGCCAGATGGAAACCGGCATCATTCGCCGCCTTTATCGCTTTACTGTCGTAGCCGCCGAAGGGGTAAGAGACATACAGCACGCGCGGGTTAAACTGCGCCAGCGCGCGACGCGAGCGTTCAAAATCAAACAAAATCACGTGATAGCTGCGGCTCAGTAAAATCGGATGCTTATTGGCATCCACGCGGTGCAGGAAGTGGGTATGAGACTGAATATCGAACACATCCTGAATCCCCTTAATCTCCTGCACGCTCATAAACTGCAGCGATTTAGGGTCCCACTTCTGCGGATGGCCTTTTATGCGGGAAGAGATAATAAACGCGGTAGCATTGAAGCCGTACTCTTTCAGCACTGGATAAGCATAGCGGCTGACAGATTTCAGGCCATCGTCAAAGGTTATCACCACCGATTTCGCAGGCAGGTTCATTTTGTTACGCACGTACCCTTCCAGCTGGTACATCGTCAGGGTGGTATAGCCCTGATCGCGAAGCCATGCCATCTGGTTATTGAACGCACGTACGCTGGTCGTCGTGGACGTATGTCGAAAGCGCGTGTTTTCTTCATCACGCAAAATATGATGGTAGGTCAGAACAGGAAGGCCGTTATCTTCCTGCGCATCCAGGCTGCTGATCCACGCCAGACGATTACCGATGCGGATCTGAAACCAGGTCTGGTTTAAACGGTCTTTAAGTTTGTTCAGGATCGGATAGCGAAGATTGGCGCTTAAGGTGCCGAAGGGTGCGCTGCCGTTGTTCGGGGCGTTATAAACGGGCGTGTCTTTCCACGTTATCAGGTTTTGATTGCTCAGCGGTTTATTCAAATCCCCCAGGCCATCCTCGACGCGCTGTTTGCCCTGAACCGGCTCCAGATGCCCCTTGTCGATAAAGCCCGTGCCAAATCCGAAGCGAAATTCATAGTAGTCCGCCGCCGCAGGCACCACCGCGAGGATCTGCCCTGCCCGCACGTTGCCAACGTTAATGACGCTGTTGCCGATCTGCGCCCAAATCGCCGCATCTTCGGTGGTTTGCATATATTGAGCAGGCAGTCTTTGCTGACTTAATAAACTGGCCGAAACAGTGCCGGACACGAACATCAATAGCAGGAAAACAATACGCGTGAACATGAGGGTCTTATTCGAAGCGGAAATACTTACGCCATTGTAGCAAAAGCGACATCAATACCAATGTTTAATTCTTATACAGGTCATGCAGCAGGACAAAGGGAGGATTTTTTTGCTGTTGATGCCACAAGCTGCTGACGCCCGGGGTACCCAGCGAAACGATAGCGTTACGGAACGCTGCGCTGGTTAAGGTCTCGCGATGGGGATACATCATTTCAAGCAGTGGAAAGCTAATACCGGAGATCACCTCGCAGCAGTCGTGCTTATGGCTCATCAGGGCCGCAGCACGGTACGGCGCCGCGCCGGATTTATCGGTAAGGAAAATCACGCCGTCTCCGGTGTCGGTTTCATGAAGGGCATCGCACATCATCCGGCCAAGCATGTTGGTACTCAAGCCGCGCCAGTAGTTAACCGCGCGACACTGTGGCAGCGGACCAAACCTGGCTTCCAGCTTCAGCAGCATGTCCTGCGCCCGTTCATCGTGGCAGGTGATAACCCATCCCAGCATAACTCTCTCCTTAGCAGGCAAGTAGTTTAGCGGAGTGAAGGTTAGCTTTCGGTGATAACTGTCAAAGAAAGTGCCCGGCAGACAGAATGTCGCCGGGCTGAGGGCTAGCTGCGCAGACCGCGTCCGCGCTGGATCAGATACCAGCACAGCAGGTAGAAGACGATGATGAACACCACCAGCACCGCCACCGTGGTAAACAGCGGCACATCGGTGATGCCGAGGAAGCCAAAGCGGAAACCGCTGATCATGTAGACGATCGGGTTCAGGTGCGACAGCGCCTGCCAGAACGGCGGCAGCAGCGTCAGGGAGTAGAACACCCCGCCGAGATAGGTCAGCGGCGTCAGCACGAAGGTCGGGATCAGGCTGATGTCGTCAAACGTTTTGGCAAACACGGCGTTCAGCAGACCGGCCAGCGAGAAGAGGATCGCCGTCAGGAGCAGGGTCAGGGCCACGAAAAGCCAGGAGTGCACCTGGAACGGCACGAAGAACAGCGAGATGGCCGTCACCAGGATCCCAACACACAGACCGCGCGCCACGCCGCCACCGACGTAACCGGCAATGATCACATGCGTTGGCACCGGTGCCACCAGCAGTTCCTCGATATTGCGCTGGAACTTGGCGCTAAAGAAGGACGACGCCACGTTGGCATAGGCGTTGGTGATCACCGCCATCATGATCAGGCCAGGCACGATAAACTGCATATAGGTAAAGCCGTGCATCTCACCAATCCGGGAACCAATCAGGTTACCGAAGATGATGAAATAGAGCGTCATCGTGATGACTGGCGGCACCAGGGTTTGCACCCAGATGCGCATAAAACGGTTAATCTCTTTCGCCCAGATACTTTTCAGCGCGACCCAGTAAAGATGCGTCATGCCTTGTCTCCTTGTTTATCCTGCACCAGAGAGACAAACAGCTCTTCCAGTCGGTTCGCTTTGTTACGCATACTTAAAACCTGAATACCCTGCGCGCTCAGCTGGGAGAACACGCTGTTAATCCCCTGCTCACGCAGCACTTCCACTTCCAGCGTTGAGGTATCCACCAGACGATACTGGTACCCTTCAAGCTTCGGTAGCGGGCTCTTTGCCGCCAGATCGAGAATAAAGGTTTCTGATTTCAGCTTGGAGAGCAGGTTCTTCATCGAGGTGTTTTCCACCAGCTCGCCGTGCTGAATGATGCCGATGTTGCGGCACAGCATTTCCGCCTCTTCCAGGTAGTGGGTAGTCAGAATGATGGTGGTGCCTTTGTCATTGAGGTCTTTCAGGAAGCCCCACATGGAGCGGCGCAGCTCAATGTCTACGCCCGCCGTCGGCTCATCGAGGATCAGCAGCTTTGGCTCGTGCATCAGCGCACGGGCAATCATCAGGCGGCGCTTCATCCCGCCGGATAACATCCGGGCGCGTTCGTTACGCTTTTCCCACAGATCGAGCTGCTTGAGGTATTTTTCGCTCCGCTCCAGGGCCTCTTTACGCTCAACGCCGTAATAACCCGCCTGGTTAACGACGATCTGCTGCACCGTCTCAAACGGGTTGAAGTTGAATTCCTGCGGTACCAGACCCAGCTGGCGCTTGGCGTTGACCACATCTTTTTGCAGGTCGTATCCGAACACGCTGACGCGGCCGGAGGTTTTGTTCACCAGCGAGCTAATGATGCCGATGGTAGTCGATTTCCCCGCCCCGTTCGGCCCCAGAAGCGCGTAAAAATCACCGGCCTCTACTTTAAGATCTATTCCGCGCAGCGCCTGAACGCCGCCCGGATAGGTTTTTTTAAGCTGCTCAAGCTCCAGTGCAATTGCCATGAAATTAACTTACCTTCAGTTCTGACACACGTTGTGTGGTTTCATTAAAAGTCGGGTTACCCTATAGTAGCGCAACGCAATTACTCGGTTACAGGTCGCTAACCTCCATGAACAACATAGATACACTCATCAGCAACAATGCACTATGGTCAAAAATGCTGGTGGAGGAAGACCCCGGATTTTTTGGAAAACTCGCGCAGGCGCAAAACCCACGCTTTCTCTGGATTGGATGCTCCGACAGCCGCGTACCGGCGGAGCGCCTGACCGGCCTCGAGCCCGGCGAACTGTTTGTTCACCGCAACGTTGCCAACCTGGTGATTCACACCGATCTCAACTGTCTTTCTGTTGTTCAGTATGCCGTTGACGTTCTGCAAGTCGAGCACATCATCATCTGCGGCCACTACGGCTGCGGCGGCGTGCAGGCGGCGGTTGAAAACACGGAGCTGGGGCTCATTGATAACTGGCTGCTCCACATCCGCGATATCTGGTTCAAACATAGCTCACTGCTGGGCGAAATGCCGCAGGAGCGCCGCATGGATACCCTGTGCGAACTCAACGTGATGGAGCAGGTGTATAACCTGGGCCACTCAACGATCATGCAATCGGCGTGGAAGCGCGGGCAGAAGGTCTCGATCCACGGCTGGGCGTACGGTATTCACGATGGTCTGCTGCGCAACCTGGAAGTGACCGCCACCAACCGCGAAACGCTGGAGCAGCGTTACCGTTCAGGAATTGCCAACCTTCAGCTTAAGCACGTAAACCATAAATAAACAAAGCCGGGTGGCGGCTGCGCCTTACCCGGCCTACATGTGCCCATTCGTAGGCCCGGTAAGCGCAGCGCCACCGGGCAACAAACCGCAATTACTCGTCCAGCAATACCACTTTCCCAACATACGGCAGATGACGATAACGCTGTGCGTAGTCAATACCGTAACCGACGACGAACTCGTCCGGGATAGAGAAACCAACAAACTCCACCGGCACCTGCACTTCACGGCGGTCAGGCTTATCCAGCAGGGTACAAATCGCCAGCGATTTTGGCTCACGCAGGCTCAGGATCTCGCGCACTTTTGACAGCGTGTTGCCGGAGTCGATGATGTCCTCAACGATCAACACATCTTTGCCACGAATATCTTCATCCAGATCTTTCAGGATTTTCACATCACGGGTGGTGGACATGCCGCTGCCGTAGCTGGAGGCGGTCATAAAATCGACCTCATGGGGCACATGCACCTCACGGCACAGGTCTGCCATGAACATGAAAGAGCCGCGCAACAGACCGACCAGCACCATTTCGCTGCCGCTGTCCTTGTAATGTTCGGTGATTTGACGACCCAGTTCGGCGATACGCGCTTTGATCTCGGCTTCCGGGATCATCACTTCAACAATATGTTTCATAATCTTTATATCTCACTGATTAATATCAGTTAATAGCCATTTCACACCATGCAAACCAGTGATTATTGATACACCGATTGATATACGGATTATCGCACAAATCCGAAAAGAAGCGATAGCATGAGTACGATAGAAAGCGGGCGAGTATACAGCATTCCTTAAAGGAATAAAAAAAGCCCCATCAGGGGCTCGTTGAGAGGTACCTTACAGGTGCAGTCAATTTTATAGGCAGGACATCGCCATTTTACCCCAAGGGTTTCCGTACCCGGCTGTAAAAGCGTGCATTTTTACCTCTGAGCCCTCACCATCAGCATTCACAAGGGCAACAACTGAAGCGCCTACGTCAGAAACTGATACCACTATTCTGTAGCCCGTTTCAGTTTCCATTGCTACTGCTGATGGGTTCAGATCTGACATTTTTGGCGCTAAACAGCGAACCACCTCAGCTGGTTTTTTTGGGCTTTTACCAGTGAAAATTGGAGGTTTGCTTGTAATCGTATCAACTGAACAACCAGCCAATAAAATTGATGCTACGAACAAGGTAATTTTCTTTCTCACGTCATCCCCTACTTAATGTTTTAGTCCAACCGTATAACGAGTATGCAGGCTTAATTGATAGTGTTTGGCGAATGGATAAATGACTCTTTGTTTTTCTCCAGTTGCGCCTTCATATGCTCACACCAACCGGCAAAAATAGCTTCATCTGTACCAGGGTAAGCTGTCAGAAAGCACATAAGTATTTCGTCGGTGAGTTTGTCCTGCTGATCCCAGTCAACAATGAACTGTCTAAACAGAGCGTAAGCCTTCGCCGGGTCCCTGTTCTGCCATGTCTCCACAACGTTATCGAAAGGAGGAACGATGTAAGTTACCTCCACCGGCAACGGCTCGTATTTCGTCGGTATCAATACCTCTCGGGTAAATACCTCACCTTCTGGCCAGAGTTGCACCTGATTTGTCAAAGCTGATCCTCCACATAGATACCCGCCGATATGATTGCACCGCCGATACGGCGCTTTCCATATAGCAATGGTACCGGATAACCCTGCGCAGCAGTATTCGTAACGCCGCCAAATGCGTATGAAGCCTTATTATCCGCACTTTGTTTGCTTGCAAGACCGGTAGGTTGTGGAGAAAGTAATTGCACAACACCGCCCGCAATCATAGCCGCGCCGAGTTTCCAGGCAACGGGGCCCCACGTGCCACCGCCCCATGCCTGACCAACCGTAACCCCAATTGCCCCTACCACCACCAGTACCGCGCCGAGAATAGTTTGTAACATCCCTGCTTTTTTACTTCCAATTACCACCGGCACGATATGAATCTCGCGCCCATTGTTCGGAAATTCCAGGTCATCTGCTCCAATGTTCTTTTTCCCGACATAAATCGCGTACGTTAAACCGCGAGCCCTGCTTGTATTCATGTATTTTTCGAATCCGGGAATCGTTACGGCCAGAGCCCGGAAAGCCTCATGCGTAGTCCGCACCAAGCGCTGGTGAGTTCTACCGAAGGTTTTGCCGAGCGGGCCAAACATACGGATGGTCGCAAGTGTTTCATTATTAGCTGTATTCATCATTCTACTCCTGTCAGATACCGTTAAATGTCGCCAGCCGTTGTTTGTGGCTGTCGCTCATATCGAAAGCAAAATCCTCGTGCTCAGCCTGGAAGGTACCGAACGCCATCAGCGCAGATACAGCCGGGTCTATCTTGTTGGAGGACTTCTTCTTGTTGGGCTTAATGTTGGCGTTAGCGTCGGACTCCATCACCACGTTACCAATCGCCCAGGCCAGAACCGGATCGCCGCGATGGCGCACCACTCTGCGGTTAACGAACACCTCAAAGGATTTCGCTACCGGACTGAATTTGAGATAGGTTTGCGGGAACGGCTCCACATCGAGGCCCGCCCCCTGTAGCTGGGTGCGCAGATGTGTGGCGTTCCACGTATCGAAGCCCACCAGCCGGATATTGAAGGTTTCAGCATCGCGCAGAATATCGTCACGGATGCGGTCATAGTCGATGCAGTCGCCGGGCGTGGTGCGTATCCATCCCGCTTTCACCCACTGGCGGTAGATGGCGCGGTTTTTGTTGGCGACGTTAAGCAGCTGCGCTTCCGGCAGATAATGGCGGGTCAGCAGGCGGATCTCCCTGTCGAACGGGAAAGCGTAACTTACGCTGGTAATGTCACTGGTAGAGGACAGGTCAAACCCGGCATAACACTCCATTCCGGCCAGATCGTCTTCGGTATAGTCGAGCGCACAGGCATCCCATGCACCGGCGCCCATCCACGGTGTGGAGCCCTGACACCAGATATTGAAACGTTTGGTCAGCATTTCCACCCACTGCGACGGTATGCCCCGCGCTTTCTGGATGGTGGACTCCAGTTTCGCCGCGTCAACGGACACATGCAGGTTAGGGTTAGCCTTGATCCACATTTCCGGCTGCTCAACCTCGCTTTCGTCGTCCAGCTCGTAGATCAGGACAAACAGCGAATCGTTGCTCTCTTCCCCGGCCAGAATCTGGCAGCAGTAGTCATAATGCTGTTTACAGGCAGAGACAACGTTACTCCCGGCGGTCGTGATGGCGAACAAAATCGCCTCCGGACGTGCGCCCATACCCAGCTCAAGCGCGGAATAAACGCCGTTATCCGGGTGAAGATGGTATTCATCAACAATCGCCAGGCTGGGGTTAGTCCCCTCAATGGTGGCCGCTTTCGCCGCCAGCGGCTTTAACAGGCTGTTGCTCTTCGGGAAAATGACCTTATGCGCCTGAATATTGACGCGCTTTTTTAGCGGTTTTGACAGCAGGCACATCTGGCGGGCATCGTCGAACACAATACGGGCCTGATCCCGGCTAACCGCCGCCGTGTAGATATCCTGCTGGCCCTTCTCCATTACCAGAAACCAGTTAGCCAGCATGGCGGCTACGGTGGATTTGGCGTTCTTACGCGGTACCTCAATAAAGGCGCTGCTGTACTTCCGGCGCCCTGACTCCCTGACCTTAAAGCCCAGCAGGTTAGCAAAGGCGAACTGCTGCCACGGCTCAAGCTCTATTGGCTGGCCCCGCAGCGGGCCTTTGACGTGTGGACAGAGCCGGGAGAACGCGATAAATCGCTCTACGGTCGCCGTATCAAACTCATAACGGGAGTCATTCAGGTCTGAAAAGTACCTTTCTACGGCCTGTTTTACGCGCTTACAGGCCGGAATTTCACCGGATTTAATGGCGTTTGCGTAATCATTCCAGACGGTCAAGCTCGTCCTCCTCTTCCGTTTCTACCGGATTCCGGCGACGGCTTACCGGATCAAAGCCCAGCAGCGACGACATTTTTATGAGAATTTTTTCGGCATCAGCTTTTGCGCTCAGTGCCGGGTTACGGCTCTCACCGCCCTGGCTGTTCACTATGCTGAATCCCCGCGTGGCAAGGTCTTCCACGGCTTTGCGGTACATCGAGTAATTGACGCAGTACAGCTCAAGGTTGTTCCAGTCGGCAGGCGTCAGATCCCCACGCTCCGCCAGCTGCTTCGCCTTTGCTTTCCACTGCTGCGCCGCGATTTCATCAAGGTAGGCGGGCGGTTTGGGTGGTCTTGCCATAACTTACTGTTTTCCTTTCTGTTTTATTTTCAAAAAAATCACCGTGCGTAAAAATTTGAGGGGGCGGGTGGTTCCTCGCCCGGAGGGGTTTGTCCTGAAAACCTCCCCCACCCCGTCCATGCGCCCTGTCAGCGGTTGCGGAAGCATTCCATAAGCTCCCGGTCACGCTGGCTCATGCGCTTTGCTACGGGCTTCGTGTGCGCTCTCTGTCTGGCTGGTTGCCATGCCTCGCGCTGCTTTATCAGCCCACTAATCAGGCGCTGCTGTTCCTGCTCAGTCATTGTTTGCCTCATAGATCCAGTCGGTGCGATGACGTGCTGCTTCTTCCTGCTCACGGAACTTACCGGCTTTACGCTGCTGCTTAGTCACCGGGTCTGTTGTAGTTGTCTTCCGGCCATGACAGGCAGCACATAACGACTGGTGATTACTGGCAGGCCAGAACAGCACATCGGCCTCACCCTCGATAGGGATGATGTGATCGACGATAGTTGCCGATGTATAGACGCCAGCCTTGAGACAGTGGACACACAGCGGATTAGCTTTCAGAAAATGACGACGGTATTCACCCCAGCGGTTGGAGTATCCACGCTCTGTTCGTGTACCTCTTCGGCTGTCGCTTTGTCGGCGGGCATCCCGCTTATGCTCATCACACTTGCCGGACTTCACCCGCTTATTACATCCCGGCTCAGTGCACCGGCGCATTGGTTGCCACGGCATCAGTACACCCCCACATCTCGGTAGACAGACCACAACGCAGAGACAGCCATCGGTATCTCTTTGGCGTCGGTATCACCAATCATCGTGCGGTACTCGTACAACTGAGATACGTACATCAGACAGCCAATCTTGATAGCTGGTGTAAACTCCAGCCCGTTATCGAACCGCTTACCGATATGCTTCTGGCAGACCTCCAGCGCCGCATCGATGTACGCCTGTATCAGCGTATCTTCGTAATCATCATCAATACGGCAATGCAGCTTTGCCTCTTCCAGACCGATTAACTCACTCATTGAAAATGCCTCCCTTGCACAGCAGCTCAAGCCGGGTGTGATCCACATCAGGAATGACGGCCACAATGCCGTAAACCTGCCCCCGGACGTTTGGAGAGCGGTACAGAATGCGGTTTGCGGTGGTTATATCGTCGCGGTAGCGCGTCCAGATTCGCACTGTAGCCTCGGAGTAAAGTGCCCCGGAAGACATGCGCTCACGCCCGCTGATAGCTCGAATTTCAGCCCAGACGGTGGCAAGGTCAGCCCATTCATAGATAACCTGACCAGTCGGGTCGCGGTGAGATTCCGACTTCTGAAAGGTAACGCGGCGTTTCATCTTTCCGGCTCTCATGCGTCACCTTCCTTGCCGTCCTTACTGATCTTCACTTCCTGCTTCCATGCCTGGCTAAATTCGTCACCACCTTCACGCGGCGGCATACCCTCACGTTCACGGGCTTCGTTCGGGTTCATGATCCCGTTCTTAATGCCGCGCTCATAAGTGGCATAACGTTCGGTTGGCGTGGCGCGGAGAAGGTCAGCAGAGTCAAATTCCACCTGATAGCGGGTTCCCGGAACCGGAGAGGCCACCAGCAGCGCAGATTTGATTTGTTGTTCGAAGTTTGCCAGCCACGGGCGCATCGTCATGGTGAGAAAGGCGCGGCTCGCTTCGCTGAAATTGCTGTAGGTGCTGTTGCTGTATTCCTGCAGGAAGATAGGCGACACGTTGAACATGCGGGCAATGTCTTCAATGGTGAAGCGACGGGAGGCCAGCCATTCGGCATCCTGATTGCTCATGCCAAGCTGCTTGTAGTCCATGCCACCTTCAAGGATCGGCGTTTTCCCGGCGTTTCTGGCACCTTTGTAGCGCTCCAGTGCGTCCAGAGCCTGTTTGCCCTTCACGCTGTCGAGCCATTCGGCAGTAGTAACCACGCCAGCCGCCATCATGCCATCTTTCATAATGCTGGCACCGTGGCGCTGCTGGGCCAGACCTAACCCCAGCGCCTCACGGCAGGTGGTGATCGGCGAGCGCCCCAGAAAACCATCATCGGTCGAGTAACGCAGGTGCAGGATCTCTTCTTGCAAGTAGGTGCGCACAACCCCGCTAAACGGCTCAGTAACAGTGTATTTGTACTTATGCTGGCCGATACGCTCAGGTACAACCGCCCCCGGCGCATACGGGTGCAGGGATTGCGGCTGGCCGTCGCGGCCCCACTGGATCACCGCATAGGCGTTACCGTTCAGCAGGCAGTGGCGCATCATCGTGCGTTTAAACTGGTAAGGCGTCTGGCAGTCGTTCGGCTGCTCGTTCAGCAGAAAATCCACTGGGTGATTGCTCAGCCATTCCCGCGCCTCTCGCCCGTTATCGTTGCGCACACGGTAGAGATAGCAGGGCATTGTTGCCACCGCCTCACTGATAACTGATACGGCGTTCATGACCGCCGGCAGAGATTCCGCAGTACCCGCAGACACATACTCGCCTGATCCGGTATTTGGAATCCCTGCCATCGCCAGAAATTCATCAATGGTCATGCTGCGTTGCTCTGAGGGTTCAGACTTACGGCCAAACGGCCAGATATTCCACATATCAGAGCCCCGCTAAATCAGCCCAGCGGCGACGGTTATCGCCAGCGCGGCGCAGTTCAGGATGTTGGGAGAAAAGCGAACGGTGCGCGATTTCCACGCCAGACTCAGGATAAGCAGGCATAGAGGTAACGGTAATCTCCCGCAGTTCGGCAGCGGTAACAGTGCGCAGGTATGGAGACTGGCCGATATCCCACGCTTCTTTCAGCGCCCGGAAACCAAAGCTCATGCCGGAGATATCCCCGCGCTCCACCAGCTCCAGCACATCGTTGCCAAGCTGGGTATTAGGCGGGGTCAGCTCGAAGCGCAGCCCGGTATCGTCTTCGGACAGCACCAGCGTGCCGGATTTAGTGCGGCCCAGAAGCTGGGTATAGTTATGCTCGTACAGCGCACGCACATCGCTACCGGATGCCAGGCTGTCTTTAAACGCTCCCGGCGCAAACTGCTCGCGGAACTCGTCCCAGATAATTTCTGAGAGACTGTTCCAGCGCACGGCATAGCCCACCAGCTTTTTGTTGCTGGCGCTCACTTCGGAGGTACGGATTTCAAAATCGATTGTTTTCATTACTGGACTCCACAGAGGGCAAAAAGGGGCCGCAGCCCCTTAAACGTCAAATCAGGAACCGGAGCCGGAAAGCTCAAGCACCTTGATGGCGTTGGAGTCCACCACGCCGCCGCCCAGGTATTTATCGGTATGCACCTTGTAGAAACCCGGCTCGGTGATGTTGTCAGGACGGGTACGCACGCCAGTGGTGTGATCCACGATGAAATAGCCGCGCTTGAAGTCGCCAACAGCGAGGAACGCTTTACCCGCCTCCGCATCCGGCATGGTTTCCAGATACTGAACAGGACGGCCCAGCAGCGTATCGGGAGAACCGGCAACCAGACGATCGCGCCAGATGTAATCCCCGTTGCCGTTTTTCAGCTTTTGCAGTTTGGCGGCGGTGTTGGAATTCATCACCCATACGGCGTTTTTGCGGTATTTGGCTTTCAGCTTATACAGCAGGTCGATCAGACCATCAGAGGAAACGTCAGCGGCTTCCATCTTCTCCAGCGTACCGAACGGACGGGCTTTATCGGCAGTGGCCGCGCGAGGGTAAGACAGGAACCCTTTGGATTTTTTATCACCGTCGCCGTTCACAAAGTCACTTTCTTCGGTAGCGGTGAAGGTGTCAGCGATTTCAGAAGACAGCCAGCCAAGAATATCCACCTCGGAGAAGTCGAGAATCTCCTGGGTGGTTTTCGGGTAGGCGTAGATCGGGTTGAGTTTGATATCAACGCGCTCCATCTTCGGCGTGCTGGTTTCGGTGCGTGGTTCACCTTCGGTACCGCGATTAACGGTAGTGCCGCCCACAGATACCAGCTTCTGGTATTCGTTGGTTTTGGTCGTCTTCACCGTTGCGATGGAGCGCATCACGCTATCATCCTGCAACTGGCGCATAATCTCTTTGTCCAGCTCAGGGATAACGGTATAACCGCCGTCAGCCTGCACCAGCGTGGAGAGAGAGCGGGTATCACCGGTCATGATGTAGTGGCGCAGCTCGTCGTTGCTTACTGGCTCACCTTCAACGGAAGTGCCAGGCAGATTGCGCTGATCGTCGGCGACGGCTTCAAGACGGGTGATTTCAACTTCAAGCGCATCAGCCTGGGCGCGGAGTTCGTCGAACTTTTTGCCCTCTTCTTCGTTCAGGCTGCGCTTTTCGGTGTCGGCTTTGTCCAGCATGGAACGCATCTGGGTTTTGAGTGCGGCTTTCTGCTGGCGTAATTCGAGTAGTTTCTTCATGGAGTGGTTTCCGTATCAATTAACGTAGAGACGTGAAACCAGCGCTTGGAGGGGAGGCCGTTAAATCTTTTTCTGCCTCTCGCAGGCTGTACTCGCTACAGCTTGACTTAACGGCCAGTGGCGGCTCACGTCTGAGTGCCACTCTTGAAGATATACATGAAAAATATAAAGAAAACCCCCGTCAGAGACAGGGGCAATCACGGGTAAACATGAGTACGAATAATTTACAAAATTTATTTATTCAGCAAATCCCGCATGTTCTTTTCCGGCATATCCTTACGCATTTTCTCCAGATGCGCTATGAGGAGATCCAGTTGTTCGCCATCAGCAGCCAGAGCCATTCCCGTGAACGAATCCACAATGAAGCCGTGAGAATCAATCATCACCACCGCATCTTTATCAAGCGCAGCAGCGTACTCCTTTACTCCCATATCCTGTACGGCATTTTCAATGCCATGCACCTTGCGATGTTCCAGAACATCCTTATAAGTAAACATTTTCTTTGCTCCTTTCAGTCAGAAATCATCTTCATGTTGTGGGCGCTGGTCAAAATCTTCCGGCGTATTGTATAGTTCCCATCCCGGCGCGGCGGCGGTTGATTGTTTTGCGTCGTCAGTATCAGTTATGGGCTTCCGCCCGCCGCCCGGTCTCACCGTTCTGGCGCTGATCACACTGTCTGCGAGTACCTGATATCCCTGCTGTGCGGTGCCATCCTGCCCCGTCCACTGATTAAGCTGCATATTGCCCGCTACGCTCACAAGGTCGCCTTTAAAATGCCGCGCCAGCGCATCAGCCTGCTTACCAAATGCGAGAACACCCAGCCAGAAAGTAGCCTGTCCATCCTCAGCAGCATTACATGGCAGTGATACTGCCAGCCGCGCCATTGCCATATTTGTACCCTTGCCCGTTGTTCTGGTATTCGGATCGGCCACCAGACGCCCGTAAGCTGATATCTGTGCTGTCATTCTAATACTCCCCACAGTTATAAATTAAAATTTGTACCTTAAACTGTCTACCTGTCTACTCTTTGATTTTTTACTTTAATATTCATTGTGTTACATGGTAGAGAGTTACCTTTTAAAGTGTCTACTACTGTCTACCAGACTCTCTACCATTGTGCAAAAAACAAACCAAAAGTAGACACGGTAGATACCTTACCAAACACTGTCTACCAAGTGTCTACCTATCTAACCAATTGTTATTTAATATATTATTTGTAACAGTAGACACGGTAGACACTTTATCGGTAATTTTTAAATTCTACCCCTGCTCACGATTATTATTTCCTGTTGCTGCTGGTAACCATCCATCAGCATCATCACCTAACAGGACATTTGAGATCGTACGCCCTTTATCCGGCCCCCGGGTGCACTGTTTGCGCTTGTACTCTTTGCCATACTCAGACATTGCCCCCGGCATATCAGTGCCGAACCGCGTCAATGATACGGGTTTACCCAGGCCATGCGCTGACATGTAGGCAAGGTATGAGTGGTACAGATAACGCCTCGGGCTGAATGGCACCATCTCAGCATTGCCAACAATCATTCCCTCGCACTCAACAAGCGCCATCAGGTAGCCGCAAAAATCCACCAGTGAATCACCTTCTCTTTTGATGGCCAGCGCTTCTTCTGATTTCTGCTGCTCATGCAAAAGCTGTTTGGCTTCGTTCTGGCTGGAAAATCGCACAAGAAGATGCCGGATGATTACCGCAAGCTCTCCTTCAATCTTCTCGGCCAGCATCGGATCGCGTTCGTTTACCGGCACTACTTCGGTGAAGTTGAAAATCACCCGTCGCCGTGAAATACCGCCGCTGCGGTCACTGAACGTCATAGCATTGTTATTGACGGCCAGCACCACCGCCGGGATACGGGTTGAATATGGCGCTTTGTGTTTTGGGTCGATAGCCACCTTATCCCCGCCAGTGATCGCTTTAATCCCTGCGCCGTCGCCAGCGTATCGGGTCATATCAGGCATGATAATCAGCGAATAGCCCACCACCAGCGCCCTTTCCCTTGGGTTCTCCAGCGCCGCCATGCTCGCCGATACGGTGTTGGCCTTGCCCGCCAGCATCGTGCAGATCTCCGCCATAACACTTTTGCCACTTCCGCCCGGCCCCGTTACCTCAAGAAACAGCTGCCAGTCGTACCGGTTCGCCAGCACCATAAACAGAGCAGCCAGTACGCGGTCTGCTTTTCGGTCATTATCCGCTACAGAGCGGCGGAGCCATTTCCAGAAGTTCGGCGCATGGGTTGCGAGGGTCTCGCCTTCTGCTGGTTCGCTGAACGGCAGATCACTCGCAACGAGAAGCCAGTCTTTTCGGTTGTGAGGCCGGAACTGTCCTGAGCGGGTATCAAAAACCCCATTGCTGAAACCAATCAGGTTACGGGCTGTTGTACCCATTACCGGGAGTCCCAGCTTCATTGTATCGACTGCTGATTTGATAGCGTTCTGTGAATACGCCACCTCCGCATCAATGTAGATCTGCGCCATTTCTCGCTGCAATTCTTTATCTGTCAGAGGAACCCATACCACACCGTTGTAATGGTGTACCGTGTCGGAATCTGCATGGATCGCAAGGTCGCCATCGTAGTGAGCCAGCAGGACTTCTCCGCGCTGGCTAGCCCCCATCTGATTAAGTGCAGGTGTAACAGCTTCGTGTTGATTCTCTTTTCCGCCGTCAATTGCCTTAAGTTTTACCACCACCTTTTCGCCCTCCGGCTGGTACATCGAATCATTAAATGCTGCTGCGGCTGCTTCCAGCCCGTGTTGCTGGTGAAAATCATTCCAGTCGGCCTTTTCCTCAGACTGAGGTAAAGCCACCCGGCCAGAGACAGCTTTAGCGGCTTTTTCTGCGGCTGATTTACCCGTGTTTGGTTCGCCAGGCTTAATATCGTTATCAGCGGCGATGATGATCTGCGCATCCGGGTAACGCTGTCGTATCACCTGCGAAACTGGCAGCAGGTTCCCGGCGTCAATTGCTGCAATAATTGTCGCATCGGGGCGGAACTGCTGAACCGAAAGCGCCGTTGCCAATCCTTCGGCGATAATCACCGTCTCCGGCATTTCACCGGAATTAACCACGCAAAAAGAGCCTTTCTTCACCGTTCCGGCCACCAGCCGCTTACTGCCATCTGGCTTAATCACCTGTGCGCCTGTTGTTGCGCCAGCGCCGTTTTTCAGCACCAGCAGCAACGACCCATCGGACAGCATCGGGAAGGAGCATTGAAGCCCCTTTGATGCAAGGTAAGCAGACTTACCCGGAGAGGCTTTCGCGACCAGCGCCGCAACTTTCCCGGCGATATCCGTTTGAGGCTTCTCTCTGGCTGGCTTCGGTTCCGGCATAGGCAGCGCCATCGCTTCGGCCACCAGCTCAGCCGCTTCTCTCGCACCGCACTGATTGACCTTCATCACCAGATCCAGCCCGGTACCCGCGCCACAGTGCGAACAGAAATACGTTCCCCGGTTATCTTTATTGTCGAACCGGTAGCGGGTTTTGCCGCCGCAAGCCGGACACGGCCCCTCACCGCGATTCGTCGGAATCGCCAGGCGTTCCAGTATTGACGGCCAGTAGCCATTTGCCTTACTGCGCACATCGCTTACAAAGTCATTTTGCACTGTAAGCCTCCCGCGCTTTCACCAGCTCGCCGATAGATTTATGCAGCAGAGACATAATTGCGCCGACACGGCAGGCTTCTTCACGGTGTTCGTCACCGTCGGGAATGCTGTCAATCCACATGCTCAGTACAGACATTGCGCACTCACTCTCTGAAAGTGCATTTTCAGCGTGCATCAGGACTTCAAAAGGAACCTGTCTCATTTCGCTTCTCCCATACCCAGCTCGGCGATTAATTCCCGGTGTATTTCCTGATTAAGATCACATGCCAGAGAGATATGGTTCAGCAGGGTTTCCGAGCACTCGGCACAGGCTTTTTCCAAAATGGTTTCGAAGAGTGAAGCGGCCAGCGCTGATTTATATTCGGCCTGGTCTAAGCTGATTGGCTCACGCATGACGCACCTCCCGAACTGGCAGACGGCCAGCGAATACCATCACGCAGCCTGCCGGTGATTGCTCACGGGCTTCGCGCTCAGTGGTAGCTGTGATGTGAATGACGTTGCGCCCGATGGCGCTCAGTGCGAGAAAACGCCAGATGTAGTTATTCCGCCCTTGCGGGTGTGTGGTATGATCTTTCATAGCTGCCTCGTTATCTACGTTAACGGCGGGAGTCAGAAGCCCGGAAGGTGTTAGCGCACCTCTGGGCTTCGCTGCATTTGATACTTCCTGTGCCTTACCTGTGGATAAGGTGTGTAGCCACTTTATATTTTGGTGTGCGCCCACGTCAAGCATTTTATTTCGGCTACCTTTGATGTATGGTGTGCACTCACCAAAGATAATTAAGAGGTTGTCCACAATGGCTACAGGTAATAAAAACAATAAATCTTCGCGTGTAGGTATCCGTTTTCCGTATGACCTGATTGAAGAGATTGACGCCAGCGTAGAGCGAGAGAAAGCAGATAACGCCGGAGCTAATTTCTCTGCGTGGGTTCTGGATGCCTGCGGGCGCAAACTCAAATCTGAGCAGCGCAAGAAAGCCAGATCGGAACCTGAAAGCTGAACAGGGTTACTCCCCGTAATGCTGTGAACTGCCCCTCTTAAAGAGGGTTGGTTATCTTCACAGCTCTCTACGTTATTCGTCGGAACCTCTGAACCTAAGCAGTGTTGATGTTCAGGAGAACCCGAATACTGTTCGTGTTTGCTGCTCACCAATTCTCGCGTTTCGCGATAATTAAAATTATTCAATGGGTTGCGATGTCCGTACGTTAAACGTACGCGGTTGTTCAAACTCGGCATATCACCGAGTTTGATTTGCGCGTGCGAATTTCGTCGGCTCAAATTCTGCGCAACCCTGATTGAGTTATGCAAAATCACTCAGCACCTCCAACACGCTTAACCAGCCAGCGTTGTGCCAGTTCTGTGAGTTTCGCCTTACGGGTTGCTGTACGGGTATCAAGATCCAGCAGAGCACAATCACGGCTTTCCAGATAAGCCAGCAGCGCGAGCTGATCGGCGTTCATATGGTCACGCACCTGCTTAACCGGGATTTCTTTCTGTTTCGCCCACACTCGCGGGTGCATACCCAGCACAAGGCTATTCAGGAACGAGCATTCATTGCTGTAGGCAAAGCCGTGCTGCCTGTCGCCGGTGCGCTCGATGTAGCCCTTCATTGCATCGGCCATACTCTTATGATCTTCGCAGGCAGCCACGCGATTTTTACGCCAGCCCAACAACGCCGCCTCATGTTCCTCTGGCGCTACGCGGCGCAGACGTTCTTCACAGTCGATGAAATACTGGCGGGCCATCTTGCCTTGCGCGTTGCGCTCAACCATAGAAAGCTCTTTAGCCATATTCAGGCTGACAATGTAATCGTGCTCAACTTGTTGGCGAGATTTTGCGCTCCCCCGTTTTGGGGTGCTCAAATCTTCAACAATTACGTAATCAACCCCTTTAACAAACCCGTACTGTTTGATACGTGCTTTCATCCAGGTGGTAAAGTCGCGCCCTACAGCCAGAAACGTATGCAGCTTACGACCACTTACAGACTGAGTTTCTTTCCCACCAATAGTGCTCATGGTTACAGGGATCCGGGCAGCAAAATTATCGCTGGAAATATCTTTCTGGCTGGTTTCGGGGTGAGTTTGGCCGCTGCCAGCCAAGGCAGTTATTTTTTCCATATTCGATTACCTGTAGTTAATTAAGCAGATTTGCGGCTGTACGGGTTATTGACGTTCTCTACTGCAGGCGGATTACGTACCCACCAGAGCACATCCGAAAGAAGCCAGGCACAGCTATTGCGCCCAAAATGACAGCGTGGCGGGAATCGGCCTTGCTGCTCCATTTTCCAACGGCTGGAACGGGAAAGGCTGGTGATCTCGCTACATTCTTCTTCACGGATTCGACGGTCGAACTTAAAGCCGTACTCTTCTAAAAGGGTGCGGCGCTGCTCAGGATTTGGCGGGGTAAAGGTGATATTTTGCATGTTGCCTCCACTGTTTCTACGTTTTGTGGAGGCTATTTTCCTGTTGGCTTCAATGCCTTACATCATGTGAAATTTAAGTTTATTCGTCTTCCTGAGTTGGCGTATGAAAATAATCTGCTGGCCTTTTAGGTAGTAAACCTCTGTCATTTAATTCGCGCCGAATTTTTTCTATAGAATAAAAGTTGAAGATTTTTTCCAGATTAGGCTTGATCGTTTGGGTGATATTGTTTTCCCCATACTCGCCATCTGGGTACACCGCCACGGCCTTAACAGAGTGAGTGATGGTATTCTCTGTTTTAGTTTCCCAAATCAACATATCAATAAGTGGGAACAATGAATAATCGATAAGTTTCTTTTTTGCCAAATCCCAGCCATAACTCAAACATTGAGCCTGTGAATTATAATTCAAGCTTTCTCGCCACATTGGTAAAAGTTTTTGAATGTCAGCGATAATTAAATTATCAGGCCAATTCAAATCAACTTTCATATACATATAATGTTCACTTTCCCTGTCTAAAATCCCGTTCACACTTCTAGGATGATAAAGGAATTTAGAAAGTAGACCGGCATTCAAATCCAGCTCATTTTCTTTCGCATACGCATTCACATCAACATGCAAACTATAATGGTCATAGATGGACAAAGGCGAAACGGCCCTTGACTTTGAAAGCATCCCAAACGATTCAACCCCATCATCAATATCCCCTCTGACCAGTTCAGATTTCAGCTCTGCATCAGAGATAACACATTCATTCAGGCTTTTTTCAATTTCGGATAGTTCTTCAAGAGCACTAAATACATATAAATCCCAACGAGCTGATAATTGAAAAAACAATTCAGCATCAGACATTCTTTCGAAAGCATGATACTTTTTCAAATCAAACCATTTAGGTAAATCGTTCTTTTTGCTAATTCTCATTTTTCACCAGCCTTTAAAATAACAATATTCGAGTGATTACCCGCCAAAATATCGAGACGGTCATACCATTTATTCAGCGCATCCAGTTTCTCAGGCAAGTACAGACTACGGTTATAAATCGCCATGACTCCCGGCAAAGCATGGCCCAGCAGCAACTCGACTATATGTGGTGCTATACCCATATTGTTCAGCCCTGTGGAGAACGTGCGGCGTAAATCATGCAACGTCCACGGCTCATTATGGTGAAAATCTTTAAAAAGCCTGCGCCCTTTCAATGATACAGCCTGACGGGTACGATCTTCTCCCAATAACAAGCCTGTTTTCCCTGTCTCGCGCTTTAACTCTTCCAGCCACGGCCGTATAGCTTCTGGTATCGATCTCACGATTTTCTCGCGAGTTTTGCTGTGCTCTTTCGGTACTGTCCAAATCCACGAGGTAAAATCCCATTCTGACCATCGAGAAAGGCGAACCTCCATCGTTCGTGCACCAAAGAGCACCAACATTTTAAGAAGACGTGAATAATACGGCTGCTGCTCATCGCTGTCTGTGCAGCGCCATACATCAGCCAGTTCGCTATCTGACAAAACGCGGTCACGTTGGCCGGATGGCTGCCCTACATCCTGAATGGTGAGAAATACCAAGGCATCACTGGCAGCATAGCGGCGAACTTTGCAGAAACGTAACGCCTGTTTAGAAATCTGAAACATGCGACCGGCGGTCATGGGTTTAGTCTGGTTTATTTCATCAAAACAGGCCACCCAATGACGGGTTTCACATCTCGCGATTGGGTAACGACCAAGCCGCGGGTAAATATGCTTGCGTAGCTGTGCTCTTACCAGCTCCTCGTCGCTTCGCTTTCTCCTGGCGTAATTCACCAACCAGTACTCAAGAGCATCCTGGACTGTCACAGGCTTGAGCGTTTCTTCGGTGCTCAGTTCAAGCTCTGTTTTTGGATCAAGACCACCAGCCAGCCATTGACGGCACTTTTCCCGCTTTTCTCTCGCAGCTTTTAGCGACAAATCCGGGTAACGGCCAAGCGTTAAACGTTCGAGTTTGCTCCCCCTTCCACCCAACCGGTACGAAAAAACCCAGCTTAATTGGCCTTGTTTTGATGCCCTGACGCTTAAACCTTCACCATCAGCATACATTTCTGGCGCATTGCGGCTGGCCCCCTGGAGTGCCTTGAGCTTTTTATCACTTAGCTTGTTAGTGCCCGCCATAGCCCGCCCTACTTGGATTCGTGAATGCGATTGATACACCGATTGATACACCGTTCGTTGCTACAGTCGAAAAAATCGCATAAACATACGAACATAAAACATCGTATCTTACTGATAATAAAAATCAAAACACAGAAAACATGAAATCACCTAAAAGCATGAAAACACGAAGTTTTTTGCTTCAACAGTATGTTTCATATTACTAACCAAATGATTTTAATGAAAATCTCTCAATACGGATGCGTTAATATCCAGCACTGATACGCAAGCCAGCCATTATATCAGCAAATGGATAACCCTGGCGTATGAGTTATAAAAAGCAAATATTGTGATTCCGATCACACTTGTTAATACCTATAATTAGTTGCTAGCAAATTATTAACAAAAACTGACGAGTACACTTTCTATGGCTGAAACAAACTCTAAACAGCCGCGTCTACTGGTGACATTAACAGCGCTATTCGCCGCCTTCTGCGGCCTGTACCTGTTAATCGGTGGCGTCTGGCTGGTCGCGATCGGCGGCTCCTGGTACTACCCGATTGCGGGCCTGGTTATGCTTGGCGTAACCGTCCTGCTCTGGCGTAGAAAACAATCTGCACTGTGGCTGTATGCCACACTCCTTCTTGCCACCATGATCTGGGGCGTCTGGGAAGTCGGCTTTGACTTCTGGGCGCTGACGCCGCGCAGTGACATCCTGGTCTTCTTCGGCATCTGGCTGATCCTGCCGTTCGTCTGGCGTCGCCTGATCGTGCCTTCCAGCGGTGCGGTCGCGGCGCTGGTGGTAGCGCTGTTAATCAGCGGCGGTATCCTGACCTGGGCTGGCTTCAACGATCCGCAGGAGATCAACGGTACGCTGAACGCAGAATCGACGCCTGCGGCGGCGATCTCTCAGGTTGCTGACGGCGACTGGCCTGCCTATGGCCGTAACCAGGAAGGCCAGCGTTACTCTCCGCTGAAGCAGATCAACGCGGACAACGTTAAGAACCTGAAAGAAGCCTGGGTATTCCGTACCGGCGATCTGAAGATGCCGAACGATCCGGGTGAACTGACCAACGAAGTGACGCCAATTAAAGTCGGCGATATGCTTTATCTGTGTACGGCGCACCAGCGTCTGTTCGCGCTCGACGCGGCCACTGGTAAAGAGAAATGGCACTTCGATCCGCAGCTGAACTCCAACCCGTCCTTCCAGCACGTGACCTGCCGTGGCGTCTCTTATCACGAAGCGCGCCCGGGTAATGCGAGCCCGGAAGTCATTGCCGACTGTCCTCGCCGCATCATGCTGCCGGTGAACGATGGTCGTCTGTTCGCCATCAATGCCGAAACGGGCAAGCTGTGCGAAACCTTTGCCAACAAAGGTATCCTGAATCTGCAGACCAATATGCCGGACACCACGCCGGGTCTGTATGAGCCGACCTCCCCGCCCATCATCACCGATAAAACCATCGTGATTGCCGGTTCGGTAACAGATAACTTCTCCACCCGCGAAACCTCCGGCGTTATCCGTGGTTTCGACGTGAACACCGGTAAACTGCTGTGGGCCTTCGACCCGGGCGCGAAAGATCCGAACGCGATCCCGTCGGACGAACACACCTTTACCTTTAACTCGCCAAACTCCTGGGCGCCTGCGGCGTATGACGCGAAGCTGGACCTGGTCTACCTGCCGATGGGCGTTACTACGCCAGATATCTGGGGCGGTAACCGCACGCCGGAGCAGGAACGTTATGCCAGCGCTATCGTGGCATTGAACGCGACCACCGGTAAGCTGGCCTGGAGCTACCAGACCGTTCACCACGATCTGTGGGATATGGATATGCCGTCCCAGCCGACGCTGGCGGACATTACCGTAAACGGTAAAACCGTTCCGGTGATTTACGCTCCAGCGAAAACCGGCAACATCTTCGTGCTGGATCGCAGCAACGGCAAGCTGGTTGTGCCTGCACCGGAAAAACCGGTTCCGCAGGGTGCGGCGAAAGGCGATTACGTTAGCAAAACCCAGCCGTTCTCCGATCTGAGCTTCCGTCCGAAGAAAGACCTCAGCGGGGCAGACATGTGGGGTGCCACGATGTTTGACCAGCTGGTGTGCCGCGTGATGTTCCATCAGCTGCGCTACGAAGGCATCTTCACGCCGCCTTCTGAGCAGGGCACGCTGGTCTTCCCGGGTAACCTGGGGATGTTCGAGTGGGGTGGGATCTCCGTTGACCCTAACCGTCAGGTCGCGATTGCCAACCCAATGGCGCTGCCGTTCGTTTCCCGTCTGATCCCACGCGGTCCGGGCAACCCAATGGAGCAGCCAAAAGACGCGAAAGGCAGCGGTACCGAAGCCGGCATTCAGCCGCAGTATGGCGTACCGTTCGGCGTTACCCTGAAACCGTTCCTGTCTCCGTTTGGTCTGCCGTGTAAACAGCCTGCCTGGGGTTATATCTCCGGTCTGGATCTGAAAACTAACCAGATCGTATGGAAAAAACGTATTGGTACGCCACAGGACAGCATGCCGTTCCCGATGCCGGTTCCGGTGCCGTTCAATATGGGTATGCCAATGCTGGGTGGCCCAATCTCCACCGCAGGTAACGTGCTGTTCATCGCGGCAACCGCAGATAACTACCTGCGCGCGTACAACATGACCAACGGTGAAAAACTGTGGCAGGGCCGTCTGCCAGCGGGTGGCCAAGCCACGCCGATGACCTATGAAGTGAATGGCAAGCAGTACGTTGTCATCTCCGCGGGTGGTCACGGCTCGTTTGGCACGAAGATGGGCGACTATATTGTCGCGTATGCACTGCCTGACGAAAACAAGTAAATGAAAAGCCCGGTGGCGCTTACGCTTACCGGGCCTA